>NZ_AP020335.1:1557058-1868469 GCF_013340845.1 Hydrogenovibrio marinus | reverse complement strand
TTGGTGGGCGCTTTGGGTGAGTCGGTATGCCATCTGGTTTCGCCAGAAGCAGAAAATTATGTGAAGTCATTTAGAGATGCTCAACAACAGGAAGCATCTCTAAAAGGATTGGATGTGGACACTGTTTTTCAAGCGCTTGATGGAATGGTGTCCCATGAGTGAAGTTAAGCGTTTATATTTGCCTTCTACCCCTTTTAATTTACTGCTTAGTTTTTTGGATGCGCAGTCGAGAGGGGGTGAAAATGTTTTGGTCTATATTGATCAAAAGACAATTACACCTTACGCCGAAACGTTGTTGGCATTGCAGGAGTCTCCCTTTAAAGAAGTGTCCGTTTTGTATGATGTGTCAAAGGGTAGGGCAAAACTAGAAGAACGGCATCAAAATTTTCAGGCATTGGATCGTTTGTTGGAAGGCTATGGATTTGATGAGGTGGTTACGGGTAGTGATCGCCGCATAGAGTTTCAATATGTGATGCACCGCCTGCGAAAAGCAACTAATGATGTTGTAGGGACATATTTGGATGATGGGCTTTACAGTTATTTGACGTGGAAAAGACCTGTTTATGAGCATTTTTTAAATAGTTTGGTAAAAAAAATAGTCTATGGCTCTTGGTGGCAAGAACCCAGAACGCCGGGTACCTCTCCCTATATTTCTAGATCCATTTTGATGAATGCGGATTTTGCATTGGAATCTTTAAAAAACCGGGAGGTTTGCCCGATTGATTTTTCTCTGCTTTCCTGTAAACCATTGCAACATTGGGCTCAAAGCTTGCTGGATGCGTTTGATTGTAATGCAAAAACCGCTGGAGAAGTGGATGTGTTTTTCATTCTTCCCCATCCAAACGATGTGCAAAAAATGCCAGGCTATGTGGAAAGGCTGAAGTCGTCCATTAGAGATAAGGTTGGTAGTGGTTTCAAGGTGTCTGTTAAGTATCACCCTAGATTTACAGAGAAAGATGCCTTTAACCTGAAAGAACTTGGAACGATGCTGCTCCCGAGTAACCTTGCATTCGAGTTTCTGCTGCCGGTTTTAAAATCAAACGCCGAAATTATTGGAGACTTCACGACAGTGATGCTCACCTCCAAAATGTTACGACCTGATTTGTCGGTGATAGCAAATATTAACCTTGATGATCCTTACCAACTCCAGTTATTAGAGTTACTTAGAAAATTTGAAATTAAAGTGATAGAAAAGAGAAGTTTATAAATGTTGGCGAAACTACAAAACATGAGTGAAGTTTGGCAAAAGCGATTATTTGTTGTCATGACAGCAGCAGCAATTGCACCGTTGTATTTTGAGAGTGCTTCCCAGATAGGGGGAACTCTTTTTCTTTTATCTCTCATTTTGTTGTCAATCGTAGCATGGAGTAAAAAAAACATATCTCTCAATGCCTTTGAAAAAGGTTGGATATGGGTGGCTATGATTTATACACTTGTATTTGTTTTAAGTTTTTTGCTACGCCCTCCATATACTTGTGATGGTATCTGGCGATTGTCTTCATCCGGGTTTATTTTATTGCTGTTGGTTTGGTTTTGGATTTCTATTAAATTGAAATTAGGTACTACGGTTATTAAGTCAGTGGCATTCATGTCGCTGATTTTTGCAATTCTTTTGTTAGGGCTAGAGCTCTATATCTCTAAAGGCTGGTACGTGGGATACCGATATGGAGGAGTACTGGCTGACTTGGGAAAAACTGGGTTCTTTTTGCCTTTGACAGCCTTTTTGCTGGGACTTCTTTTTTTGAAAGAGCGCAGAGCGGTTTATTTAGTGCTATATTTTGTGGCTTTTTTGTTGTCAGCTTTGGTTGCCTCCAGAACTGCCTTGGCGATGATTACGGTTCCACTTTTTTTTACAGTGGTTTATTTTCTGTTTAGTACGAAAAGCTTAAGTTGTGTCAAGAAATTGGGTGTTGTTATTATTGCCTTAGCTGTGATTGGTAGTTCAATGTATTTATCAAAGAGTAAATTGGATGAGACGTTTCATGACTATAAACTAGCAGAGCATAGTAATTATTATTCCTCCATGGGCATGCGTTTAGCAATGTTAAAAGTTGGAATGCAGATGGTAGAGAATCACTACGTTTTAGGTGTTGGGCCAAATTTATATAAAACAGAGCTAAAGCACTACGTGCGACTTACAAACTATTCTGAAGAGGTCAAGAACTCAATTTCTAGCTTTACCCACTTGCACAACCAGTTTTTAATGGATTTTGTTTTATCTGGTATCGCAGGCATTATTTCTTTAATTTTGTTTATAGGGTATCCCATCAAAGTACTGTACCAACTCTTTAAATATGGAAGGAAGGAAGAAGCCATTTTTGGAATAGGCTTTATGGTTGGATTCTGGTTTATTTTATTTTTTGGCGCAATTTTTACCTATACTTACACCACTATCTTATATATGTTAACGATTGGTTCGGTAATTCTTTTTTATCGAGATGAGTTAGGTAAAAAACATGATTAAAGTTGTTTGTTTGAAATGGGGTACAAAGTACGGGCCGGAATACGTCAATCGACTTTATCGAATGGTCAAAACTCATATGAGTTTGCCATTTACATTTACTTGTATCACGGAGAATTCAGAAGGTCTTAACCCTGAAATACAAATTCAGCCGCTGCCAGATTTGGGTTTAAAAGGTTGGTGGTACAAGCTTTTGATTTTTAAACGTGGATTTTTAGACGCTTCTGCTGGTGATAAAGTGCTTTTCTTGGATTTAGACGTCGTTATTTTAAACTCATTGAATGATGTTGTGACTTATAGTGATGACTTTTGTATTTCAGCGGATGATACCGAGCACCAGTACAACAGCTCTGTAATGTGTTTTTATCCTGAAAAGTTCAGTTTTATTTGGGATGCCTTTGATGTGCAAAAAGACCTCGTAGTAAATCAGATGCATGGCGATCAAGATTGGATACAGTATATTTATCAAAATGCGACCATTTATCCGAAACAACTTATTAAGTCTTTTAAAATTGATTTAGATTGCAAGACACCTTTTTCCTTTGGAAAGGTGGGGCGTTTTTTCAGAAAGAAAATGCCTTTCCTATTGCCAAGGGGGGAGGTTGATTACCCAGAGAATACGGCAATTGTTTTGTTTCATGGTAAACCTGATCCAGAAGATGTTATGGACGGCCCTTATGACAAGTATCGATGTGCACCATGGGTAAAAGAATTTTGGAAATAGAACGAAGTTCATTTTGTAGTGACCTGAGGAAAAGAGTTTGAGTTTAAAAAACTTTTTTAAAAAATCACATGTGGAAGTAGAAAGTTACTTAGATTTACTTTTTTTGTATGCGAAAGATTGTGTGATGCTCCAAATTGGAGCTAATGATGGGCAATTGTGTGACCCGATTAGAAAGTATGTTTTATTAAATAAAGTTAAAGGGGTGCTGTTGGAACCCCAGATTGAGGTTTTTAAAAATCTGAAAGAGAACTATCAGTCGGTTGAAGGCTTAAATTTTGTTAATAAGGCATTGTCTGGCACAAACGGTATTACAAGTTTATATTCCGTAGACGACTTTTTGGTGCGGCAATATTCAGATTTATCGGGCGTGGCTTCTTTTTCAAGAGGGCATGTTTCAAAAGAAATCAAATCTAATATGCATAAGCTAAGTTTTGAGAATGCTAAAACAATAGATGACTATGTAGTAAAGACCGATGTTGAAACAATAACCTATTCTAGCTTAATTAAAGAATATTTGATTAATAACCTTGATTTATTGATGATAGATGCAGAAGGCTTTGATTATGAGTCAGTTATGCTGTTTCCATTTGATGAAGTTAAGCCTAAAGCAGTTTTGTTTGAAGATAAACATATAGGAAAGGCAAAGAGAACTCAATTAAAATCATACCTAAAAGATTTAGGCTATATTGCATATCATGCAAGAAATGACGTGCTGTTTGTTTTGGAATATTAATAATGCAGGAAAAAATAAAGCCATCGTTGGATTTTTTTGAGCCTCATCAGCGCTTAAACATCAAAAAACATTTTGATGTTGAGAAAGTCTCTAAGATTTTTGTGCATGGCATAGATCAGCTGGGCGGCCTAATGTTTAGTTCTCCTTTTTTTAGAGAACTGCGTCGAGCTTTTCCAAATGCTCACATCGTTAATATGGTGGGCTCGCTGACCTATCCTATTATGCAAAACTGTCCTTATGTCGATGAAGTTTGGTTGTTCAACAAGTCTGAAAGCTGGGCGACAATGAAGAAGATTAAAGCTGAAGGGTTTGATTTGGCTTTTTTGGCGACAGGGAATCTTCGATCAGCGTTGATGGTGTATTTGGCTGGCGTGCCGAATCGAGTTGGCTACGACAATGATGGAACGGGGCCATTATTAACGGTACAGATGCATCAAGAATTTCATTCCCGGTACCGTCCTGAAAATATGTTTGACTACCTAAGGGCGATAGGGATTACGCCACAAGGTGTGTTTGATCGTGAAGTTTGGGTTTCAGATGAAGATAAAACATACGCAAAATCCTGGTTTGAGTCAAACACGGCTGGGCAAAAGATTTTTGCTTTTAATCCATTTTCGACAGACCCAAAACGCCGATGGACTGACTCTGGTTGGAAAGAAACCTTAACGCAAATTATCGCTCGAGGAATAAAGCCAGTCATGCTGGTTGGAAAAAATGAAGTTGAGCAAGGTAAGCAGCTACTTGATGCGTGGGGGTTGCCTGATATTGATGTGCAGTCTCATTCCGTCACGCAAACCGCTGCCATCCTAAGTTATGTGGATTTTGTGGTTGGGCCTGACTCCGGTTTTATACATATGACTTTGGCAGTTAGTAAACCTCATGTCATCGGCTTATTCAATGTTGTGCCGCCGATTTCATGCTTTCCAGTCCATGATTCACGTCACATAGCGATTATTGAAGATACGCTCGACTGTTGTCCGTGCTACCTTTATAAGGCAAAAGACGTTTGCCCGAATGAATTGAAGTGCATGACATCTCTCAAGGCCGAAAAGGTTTTGGCTGCAATTGACAGCTTGGCCTGAAGTGTTATTGACATAATTCCTTCATCAAACTAACACCGAATTTTCATCATTAGTGCTTAGCATTTTAAGTCTAAGTATAGGGTGGAAAATTATGAAAATTGCGGTGGCTGGAACAGGCTATGTGGGCCTGGCAAATGCGTTGTTACTGGCGCAAGACAATGAAGTGATAGCTCTGGATGTTGTGCCTGAAAAGGTTCTAATGCTCAATCAGAAACAAAGTCCAATTGAAGATAAAGAAATTGAACACTTTCTAGAAACAAAAGATTTAAACTTCAGAGCAACGTTGGATAAGCAAGAAGCCTATGTCGGTGCGGACTATGTCATTATCGCAACGCCTACCGACTACGATACTGAAACCAATTTCTTCAATACCAGTTCCGTCGAAAGTGTCATTTCTGATGTCATATCGATTAATCCAAATGCGGTGATGGTGATTAAATCGACAGTTCCTGTCGGCTATACGGAACGTATCAAACAAAAGTTCCTAGCGCACAATATCCTATTTTCTCCCGAGTTTTTAAGAGAGGGAAAGGCTCTTTATGACAACCTTTATCCATCGAGAATCATCATAGGTGAAGACTCAGAAAGAGCCAGAGATTTTGCCTCTTTGCTGGTGAAGGGGGCGGTAAAAGAAGATATTCCTGTTCTGTATACCAACTCTACCGAGGCAGAAGCTATCAAGTTATTTTCCAATACTTATTTGGCGATGCGAGTCGCCTATTTTAACGAGTTAGACACTTTTGCCATCAGTCATGGATTGGACTCAAGGCAGATTATAGATGGCGTGAGTTTAGATCCGCGTATTGGTGGGCATTACAATAATCCTTCTTTTGGTTATGGTGGGTATTGCTTGCCAAAAGATACCAAGCAGTTATTGGCCAACTACCAATATGTACCAAATAACCTCATCAAGGCGATTGTCGATGCCAATACCACTCGAAAGGATTTTGTCGCTTTTGACATTATCAAAAAACAGCCCAAGGTGGTTGGCATTTATCGATTGGTGATGAAACAAGGATCAGACAACTTTCGGGCATCGTCCATTCAAGGTGTGATGAAAAGAATCAAAGCCAAAGGCATTGATGTCGTTGTCTATGAGCCTGTGTTAAAAGATTCCCATTTTTTTAACTCAAAAGTGTTGAATGATTTAGAAGAATTTAAGCGAATTAGTGATGTTATTGTTGCTAATAGGCTGTCTGATGAGATTCAAGATGTGTTGGAAAAGGTGTATACTCGTGATTTATTTGGTAATGACTAAATCACTTAAGTATGCCCCCGCAAAACAATTCTTTTTCTAAGTCAGCTACAGATGCTTCAGTTTACGAATTTCCGTTAAACAAATGGGTCACCCCTCGTTCACTTCCCGAACTCGTCAAGACCTGCCGCGAAGCCTTTTCCAATAAACAATCCGTTACGATGCGAGCAGGCGGGACATCGCTTGGTGGCCAGGCAATTGGCTCTGAAGTGTTGATTGATGTCTCCAAGCACCTTACGCAAATTCTGGATTACCGCCCTGAGAGAAAGGAAGTCGTTGTTGAGCCTGGTGTCATTCAAGATGATTTGAATGCTTATGTAAAAGCCAACGGGCTTCGCTTTGCACCAGACACATCAACCTCCAATCGAGCCATGATTGGTGGCATGATTGGTAATAACTCCTGTGGTTCCTACTCGGTTTATTACGGCACCACACGAGAGCATGTAAAGTCTGTTGAAGTGATTCTGTCAGATGGCTCCGAAGTTATTTTTGAAGATTTGACCACAGAAGAATTGGCGCACAAGCAAACCCTTGATACTTTGGAAGGGCATTTATACCGCGGTGTGATGTCAATGCTTGAAGAACACGGCGACACAATTCTTGAAAACTTTCCCGATGCATCTATCAAACGTCGCAACACCGGCTATGCTTTGGATGAGTTGTATCGTCATCATCAACCGTTTAACCCTCATGGCAAACCGTTTAACTTAACACCGCTTATCTGCGGCAGTGAGGGAACGCTCGCGGTTGTAAAATCTGCCAGGTTGGGGTTGGTTGAAGCGCCGAAACATCGCCAATTGATTTGTGCACACTACCATTCCGTGCGCGAGGCTATGCAGGTTGTCCCCGAATTTTTGCAGTTTCACCCTGCCGCGATTGAGTTGATTGATCGCCCAACGCTTGAAGGAACCAAGGACAACAAGGCTTTGCAGCCTAACCGTTTTTGGATACAAGATGACCCGGCGGCGGTTTTGGTGGTTGAGTTGTTTGATGATTGTTTGGATAGTTTGAATGCGCGTTTAAGAATTTGCCAGGCATGGCTGGCTGAGAAAGGCTCTTACGCCACGCCTATTATTGATGCGGCGGACAGCGACAAAGTGTGGAGCATTCGCAAAGCAGGTCTTGGCTTGCTGATGGGGAAAATCACGCGGCAAAAAGCAGTTGCTGTCATTGAAGATGCGGCTGTTCCGGTAGCAAAACTGCCAGATTATTACCATGATGTTGAGCAAATGATGGCAGAGTTAGGGGTTGGCTGTATCTATTATGGGCACGCTTCTGTCGGGTTAATCCATATTCGTCCAGAATTAGATTTGGCAACGGAAAAAGGGCGGCAGCTATTTGAAGAAATCGCCAAGCGTAATTCCAAGTTAGTGAAGTCTTATCGTGGTGCGATTTCCGGTGAACATGGCGATGGACGCATTCGAGCACCTTTCATTAAAGAACAGGTGGGGGAGACGGTATATCAATGCTTGGTGAATTTGAAGCGACTGTTTGACCCTCAAAATTTGTTGAACCCCGGTGTCATTATCGGCGATATGCCGATTACCCAAAATCTCAGAGCGGCACGTCAACCTCAAGCGACTTTAACAACGGGGTTTGACTGGTCTAATGATTTATCACTCATGGATGCTGTGGAAAAGTGTAATGGTGCAGCGGCGTGCCGTAAATCGACCGGCACCATGTGTCCATCCTATCAAGCCACGAGAGAAGAAAACTACTCAACACGTGGTCGAAGTAACCTGTTGCGGTTTGCTTTGACTGAGCCAAACCCTCAAACGGCGCTGTCGAATGCTGAGTTACAGGACGCCTTGGAAATGTGTCTTGGTTGTAAAGCCTGTCACTCTGAGTGTCCGGCCAATGTCGATATGGCGAGATTAAAGGCGGAAGTGCTTTATCAAACCGGCAAAATGAGTTTGTCTCGTTTGGCGTTGAAATATTACGGCTTTTTGATGCGGGTGGGGAGTGTGTTCCCTCGTATTTATAACCAAGTGCAAAACTTAGGTTGGGTGAAGCGCTTGATGAATGTCGATAGTCGCAGAGCCTTGCCTACGCTTTCTAATCTGGAATTAAGCCGTTGGTGGCAAACGACTGATAATGCATCTAAAGATAATTGCCAACGCGTTTGGCTTTTGTGTGACTTATATAGTCGCTATCAAGAATCGGAAGTGGGTCAAGCCGCTATTTTGACATTGCATAAATTGGGTTGTGACGTTCAGCCGATTTTTTTAGAGGCATCCCCCAGGGCTTTGATTAGCCAAGGGTTGTTGGATGGTGCTCGCAAAGCTTTGCTAGATATTAATCGTCAGCTGTCAGCTGTTCAGGAAAATGATTGGATTGTCGGTATTGAGCCTTCCGAAGTCTTGGTGTGGCGCGATGAAGCTCAAGCTCTAATGAAAGCAGAGACCCAAACCTGGCAGATTTTATTGTTTGAAGAAGCCGTTTTGAAACTTGCCGAAAAAGGCGAGTTGCCTTTCCAAGCATTAACTCGGAAGGTGAAGGTGCATACACATTGTCATCAAAAGTCGTTGGCGAAAGAAGCGGATGTTGCAAAGGCATTAAGCCTGATTCCGGCTCTGGAAGTTGAACGCATTGCTTCAGGTTGTTGCGGCATGTCAGGTGAGTTTGGCTATCGTCATTATGATGTTTCAAAGAAGATTGCGGAGCAAAGCTTGCTACCGGCGATTGAAGAGGGTGATGCGTTGATCGTTGCCACAGGTACCAGTTGCCGTCATCAATTGGATGACTTCTCTAGCAAACAAGGATTGCACTCAGCGCAAGTGTTTTTGCAAGCGTTGCAGGATATTGAGTGGAGTTCGGCTGGCAGACGATAAAAATCTGCCAGGTTGGGGGCTTAGCTATAAAAGTCGGCAAGTAGTGTTTTGAGCTTTTGCTGCATCTCTTTGTTCGGGGTTAAATTCTCTAAGCACCAAATAGGTTCGGGCCAAGCCTTGTCGTTAGGCTTTCTGAAAACCAAGTGAATGTGGTAGTAAGGTAGCTTATTGCCGATTTTTGCGACGTTGAAGTGTTCTGCCAATCCTTTTCTTTTCAAGTGGTCAGCCACACGATAAATCTCGCCATATACTCTTGCTGCATAGTCGGTATCTGACAATTCGCGGTTCGGAATGAACTGTAACCATGGGATGTCCGTTTCCTCACACATCAAAGAATAAATTTCGGTTTGATACAGGAATTTATTTTCGTAAATCTTTTCCAGGTTTTCTGGTGAATGGTCTTGAATGATAATATCCATTTTGTCGGTCTTATTTTTTAAAGGTTTCTTCTAAATATTGCCTTTTATTGCGGGTAGAATAGAGGGCATTTGTCGAATATTACTGGCTCACTCTAAAATTGTAAAAGGATTCGTTGTGAAATCGCCCCACAAAGGAATTAAACGTATTGTATTTGCAGGGATGAACTCTATAAATGGTTTGGTGTCGACTTACCGGGAAGAAGAAGCTTTCCGTCAAGAAATTTGGTTATTTGTGGTGTTGGTGCCTGTCGCCTTTTGGCTAGGCAAGACGGTATGGGATATTGCAATACTGTTGGGTGTGTGGATTTTTGTCATGATTGTCGAGTTGTTGAATTCGGCATTGGAGACGGCAGTAGATCGAATCGGTCATGAATACAATGAGCTTTCGGGGCGTGCCAAAGACCAAGCCTCTGCGGCGGTGTTGCTGAGTTTTGTGATTGCGATAGGCGTTTGGGTTGGTTTTTTGTTGGAAAGGTTTTTATGAGTTCAGGCGTATCACAACAAAATAAACTGTTTTTGTCGTCCAGCTCGCCCAGAAGGCTTGAGTTGGTAAAACAGCTCAACTTGCATTGTGAAGTGGTGAATGCGCCGGTAGAAGAGGTCGGGTTGCCGGGTGAATCGGCAGAGTCTTATGTGTTGCGCATGGCGTTTGAAAAAGCGGATTCTGGTTACAATAAGTTGGCAGGTGACGATATTTGGGTGATTGGCGGCGATACCTTGATACTGTTTGGGGACAAGGTGTTTGAAAAGCCGAGAAATCAGCAAGATGCTTTCCGAATGCTCAGGCAGTTGTCTGGTTGCTCGCATGAAGTTTTGTCATCTGTGGCGGTCATGCATGATGGTGCCATTTTCTCGGCGGTGAACAAAACACGCGTGTTCTTTCGCACCTTAAGTGATGCAGAAATAGAAACCTATTGGCAAACTGGTGAATCATGCGATAAGGCAGGTGCCTATGCTATCCAAGGTATAGCGGCAGGGTTTATCGAAAAAATTGAAGGCAGTTTTTCCGGTGTGATGGGGTTGCCACTATTTGAATTACAGGAATTATTAAAAGAGTCCGGTTTTTATCAGCCGATTAGTGAAGTGTGAAGCATTATGTCGAATGAAGAAAAAATTTTGGTGAACGTCACCCCTTATGAAACCCGGGTTGCATGGGTCGAAAATGGGGTGTTGCAGGAAGTCTGGATTGAGCGAGCCAATAAAAAAGGGTTGGTTGGCAATATTTATATTGGCAAAGTTGACAGAGTCTTGCCAGGGATGCAAGCCGCGTTTGTTGATATTGGTTTGGAGCGTACAGCATTTTTGCATGTATCGGATGTTTGCCCTAGTACCATCGGTAAAACTGTGGAGCCGGATTGCGAAGACATCACCAAGTTTCTTCATGCCGGGCAAAAAGTGATGGTGCAAGTCGTTAAGGACCCTATTAGCTCTAAAGGCGCGCGCTTGACAATGAATGCGACCATTCCTTCTCGTATGTTGGTGTATATGCCGGGTGAAAAGATGGTGGGGGTTTCTCAGAAAATCGAAGATGCGGATGAGCGCGAACGTTTGAGAGAATTGATTAAATCGATGCCGGAAACAACCGAATCTGAAGGCGGGTTCATTGTGCGAACGGTTGCTGAAGGCGTCGACTTCCATGAGATGAGAGCGGATTTGATTTACTTGCAAAAGCTTTGGGGCGTGATTCAGGAAAAAGCGAAGAAGGTCAGAACCTCTGCTTTAGTCTACGAAGATTTGCCGCTGTATCTTCATTTGTTGCGAGACATTCCAAGTGACCGCATTGAAGAAATTCGAGTGGACTCTCTTGAAACCTTCAAGAAGATGAAAGACTTTGCCGAGTCTTATGTGATGGAATTATCTAATAAGCTTCATCGCTATCAAGGGGAACGTCCGATTTTTGATGTTTACAACATCGAAGAAGAAATTCAGCAGGCATTGGAAAAACGTGTAAATCTGAAATCTGGCGGGTACTTGGTGATTGATCAGACCGAAGCCATGACAACGATTGATGTGAATACAGGCGGCTTTGTTGGACACAAAAACTTAGAAGAAACCATTTTTAGAACTAACCTTGAAGCGACACAAGCAATCGCTAGGCAGTTAAGGCTACGAAATTTGGGTGGCATTATCATTCTTGATTTGATTGATATGGATATCGAAGAACACAAGAAAGTTGTATATGCAGCATTACAGAAAGAGTTGGCAAAAGACCGAGTGAAAACCTCTATGAGTGAGATTTCTTCACTTGGCTTGATTGAAATGACTCGCAAGCGTACCAGAGAAAGTTTGGAGAGAACGCTTTGTGAACCCTGTTTGGTTTGTCACGGTAGAGGGTCGGTCAAAACACCTGAGACGATTTCTTTTGAGATATTCCGTGAAATTACACGGATGGCAAAGCAATTTGATGCTGAAAAGTATCGAGTGATTGCTGCTGAGTCAGTGGTCTCTTATATCTTGGATGAGGCTTCTACAAGGGTAGCGGAGCTGGAAAGTTTCTTGGAGAAAAGTATCCGTTTTCAAGCAGAGAGCGGATATTTTGTTGAGCAATTCGATGTTGTGATGTCTTAAGTCACGCGACGTTGAAGTTTAAACTGAAGTGTTAGGTAAGGTTTTCATGCGTGATTGGTTTTATAGAATCTCTCTGATTGTTGTAGGGGTTTTTGTTGCCTATTTGCTTGTAATGAGAGCGTTCATTACCTGGGTTCAATACGCGCCTGATACAGCCATTTCCTTTGTAGAGACTGTTACGCAATCACAGATTCACGTCGACTCTATTCAAGCAGATCAAAACTGGCTGGGGGCAGACTTTCAAATCAATGGCTTGAAATATGATGATGCTTCCACTCACCTTGCCTTACAGAGACTTTCTGGTGATGTGAATATTTTTGCGCCTTGGATTCCACAATTGAAATATGGAAATCACTTGGAACTGAGTGGGTTGACCGTTTTGTTGAGTGGTGGTGCGGACACAAATGTGAGTGATGTGGACTGGCAAAACCTTCCGACGTATGTCAAAAGTTGGCGTTTACAGAAACTCTGGAAGTCTATCAAGGTAGACAATGCACAACTCACCTTTAATCAAGCCAAACCCTTTACTGTTGATGTGAAGTTGTTCCAGTCCTTTTTTGGGTTGAGATGGTCGTTTGTCGGGTTGTTGGAGGTGATGACTGGGCAAAAAATCGCCAATGAATTGCAGGTCAAAGGAGATTTTTCTACCAATCTGTGGAATGTTCCACAAGAAGGGGAAGGTTCCGTCTCCATATTAAAGCCAGTGAGTTTGGATGATGTTTATCACTTTGCTTCAACAAAAGTTACATCCAAGCTGCCTAAGGGTGAAATGGTTGGTGATATTAAGTTTCGACTTCAAGATGGGCGTCTGAAACGCTTAAGAACTTATTTGACGATACAGGATCTAAGTTGGCCAGCTCATGATCGATTATTGCCCAAAAGTATTGGCGTCACTTTGAGGTTAAAGTCTAAAACCGACTTCATTGCCGGGCCTTACACTGACTGGGTTTTTGAACTCGAAAAGCTGCGTTTTGATGACCAATATGTACAAACGATTTCTCCTGTTTACTTGAGTTTGACTCAAAACCAAAACCTTTCCTTCTCAGCTGAAAAATTCAAGCTTCATGAAATTAAGCCACTGTTTGATGTTGTACTGCATAGCATCGAATACCAAGGTGTTGGCAAAGAGTTGAAGTCTTTAGAGTTAAATCAATTGCATGGTGTATTTAATTTTAAGACGGCTTCCTTGTCAAAACTTAGCTTTCAATTGCCAGCGGTACAGTTAGAACCACAAGATGGTATTCCAGGGCTGTCCATTAGTAACCTTAGCTTTGTAAAAGATCATGATAAGGTGCAAATTAGGACTTTAGATCCGGTGAAATTGTCGTCTAAGTACATTAAGTCGGAACCCATCAAGTTTACGTTTGCTAAACCTATTCAGTTAACTGTCAGTCAAGGTGGTGGCGATGAGAACCTGTGGACACTAGACAAAGTCAGCTTCGCGATAGATGACATGCCTGCCACTTTGAGAGCTACTAGTTTGCTTGGAGGTGGTGTGGATGCAACGGCAACGATTGTGCCAGGCACTGTTGAAAAAGTTAAGTCTTACCTTCCATATAGCATTATGTCCAAGCCGTTGGAAAATTGGCTGAAGTCTGCACTCGTTAGTGGGGATGATGTTCATGGCACCGCTCACTTTAAGGGCAAGCTGGATGATTTTCCATTTAGGAAAGGCCCCGGCTTTTTTAAAGCCGAAGCTTATGTCAAAAATACAGAGCTAAAATTTCAACCGACTTGGCCTTCGGTAAAAGACTTTGCGGCTAAGCTCGAGTTCACTCCGTATAACCTTAAGATTACCTCCGCTAAAGCCAAACTTATGGATGTGGATGCATCAAATGTCGAAGTGAATATCAATAATCTAGACAGTAAAAATATAGCAGTTGATATTTCGGGCGATGCAGATGCAGATGCCCAAGGGGCGCTCAGTTTTATAAATAACACGCCATTAACTGGAAAGCTGGGTATTAAAGAGTTTCTTGACTCTCAACTCGTTGCTCACGGTAAGGTTCATGTTGGATTGAAAAAGATCTGGGTACCAGTTTACGGGTTTGACAAAAAAACGGAGTCAGTGAATGGTGATGTCACGTTGACTGACGTGAACGCCAACTTGTTTGACACAATTGACTTACAAAACTTGAATGGAAAGCTCAACTTCACCGAGTCAAAAGTAGAATCCGCTAAGCCTATTTCCGGTCAAGCGATGGGGGGAGGCTTAACACTCGATGTGAAAACAGAGAAAGGTCAGGTTGATCTTCAATCGCATGGTGATGCAGTGTTAAATAATCAATACCTTCAGGGAGCTTTGCCATGGACGACACGGGTTGTAATTCCATTGAAAAAATCAGAACCAGTCAAAGTGATCACAAGTGCCGCTTTAGAGCAGGTGAAAAGTTTGTTGCCGAGTCCGCTGGAAGTGTTTGCTGCAACAGCTGATCATAAAAAGTCGTTTCAATTGGATTTGACTATTCAGAAGCAATTGGTGAGGGCGAAGGGCATTGTTGCTGGCAATGCTAAATTTTATGCAGACTGGGATACAGATAAATCCACACCCAAAAACTTGAGACTTGTATTGGGGGACCAATCAGTAGGCTTCCCTATGCCGGTCAAAGGATACAGTGTGCGCGGAGCAATTTCCTCACTGGATGTAGATGATTGGAGTGATTTACTTTCTAATGCTAAAAGATCGACGAAGCCTTCAGCGGTGGTTGTATGGCAAGCATCTGATTTAAAAGTCAATAAGCTTGTGTTGGGAGGTTATGATTTTAACCACGTTAATATGAACTGGGACTCGGTCAAACGACCAAGCCAAAAAGAAAAATTCCTCGCGTTCAATCTGAAGGCAGATGAAACTGCTTTGGTGATGACAAAATCTGCTTCGGACGCATTTAATGTTGATGTCGCGTTTTTGAAGATAAAAACTAAAAGACAGATTGAAGAAAAAGGTAAAAGACAGGCGCCCGATTTAGCGTCAATTGCTGATAAGCCGAGTGTCGAGCCAAAGTGTGCAACTCATGAGAATCCGATTAATTTGCCGAAGATTCATTTTACTGGAACAAATATTGAAGTAGACGATCGTTTGGTTTCAAAGTTAAGTTTTGATTTGTCGGATAGCGATAAAGAAATCGTATTATCAAAGTTAAATGCTGATTTTTCGAGATTGCACACCGTTCTGTCAGGGGAGTATCGTTTCGATAAGCAAGCAAATTTGAGTTCTTTAGATGGAAATATTCATGCCTCCAATGTCGAACAGCTATCCAATTTGTTAGGTATCAAAAAGGGTTTTAAAGGTAAGGATGGTCAGCTGGGAATGAAGGTGACATGGGCTGGTGCCTATGACTGTTATTCACCGATTACGATAAAAGGAACAATAGACTTTTCATTGAAAAATGGTGTCATTGTTAATGCTGAACCGGGTATTGCTAGAGTGCTTGGATTGCTAAGTTTTGATTCACTTGCACGTCGATTGAAGCTGGATGTATCCGATGTTACGGATAAGGGGTTGGCTTATGACAGCATAAAAGGAAATGGCCAGTTTAATAGAGGTGTGTTTGATTTAGAGAAGCTCGAGCTCAAAGCCCCCGCCGCTTCGGCTAATGTCTTCGGGCAGATAAATCTGATTCAAAAAGATATGTCTCTCAAGGCGGACATTACACCTGCGATTGGCGAAAGCATTCCTGCGCTGGTTGCATTAAGTGGCGTGGCCAACCCGCTTGCAGGCTTAGCTGCTTATGCCTTTTTGAAAGTGGTTCCGATAGTAAATGATGATCTGGTTACCTACCGTTATGAGGTTTCAGGCACCTTTGATAAGCCTATTATTAAAGAAAGAGGTTTGAGCTTGGATTTGCTTAAGTTAAAAAGTAAGCCAACAAGCAAAGAAGATTCAATATTAGAAAGCCAATAAAAACAAAGGGTTGAGTGATTTTAATATTTGTCTGTAGAAAAAAAATAACTTTTTTTGTGAATTTGGGTTGCAAAACCAATAGGAATGTTTAAAATACGCATCTCTTTCGGACGACAAGCTAGTTTTACGAGAGAGAGGCAAGGATGTTGATAAGATGTTTTTGCCGGACTTAGTTCTTTAAAAATCAGGTAATACAGAGATAATTTATGTGGGAGCTACTTAAGTGAGTAGTTGCTAAAAACATAAATATCTCGACAACTATGTATATGGTTAATTGTTGAATACTTAGGTATTTAATAATACATGTACCTTGTTAATTTCGAGTGTTTAATTTGTGTTGCAGACAAGCAATTAAAAAAACAAGTCAAAAGATTAAACTGAAGAGTTTGATCCTGGCTCAGAATGAACGCTGGCGGCAGGCTTAACACATGCAAGTCGAACGGTAACAGGAGAAAGCTTGCTTTCTTGCTGACGAGTGGCGGACGGGTGAGTAATGTATGGGAATCTGCCCTCTAGTTGGGGACAACATATGGAAACGTATGCTAATACCGAATGTGATCTACGGATTAAAGGTGCCCTCTCCTTGGAAGGTATCGCTAGAGGATGAGCCCATATTAGATTAGCTAGTTGGTAGGGTAAAGGCCTACCAAGGCGACGATCTATAGCTGGTTTGAGAGGATGATCAGCCACACTGGGACTGAGACACGGCCCAGACTCCTACGGGAGGCAGCAGTGGGGAATATTGCACAATGAGGGAAACCTTGATGCAGCCATGCCGCGTGTGTGAAGAAGGCCTGAGGGTTGTAAAGCACTTTCAATTGTGAGGAAAGCTAAGTAGTTAATACCTGCTTAGTGTGACGTTAACTTTAGAAGAAGCACCGGCTAACTCTGTGCCAGCAGCCGCGGTAATACAGAGGGTGCAAGCGTTATTCGGAATTACTGGGCGTAAAGCGCGCGTAGGCGGACTGTTAAGTCGGTTGTGAAAGCCCTGGGCTCAACCTAGGAATTGCATCCGATACTGGCAATCTAGAGTTTAAGAGAGGGAAGGGGAATTCCAGGTGTAGCAGTGAAATGCGTAGATATCTGGAGGAACATCAGTGGCGAAGGCGCCTTCCTGGCTTAAAACTGACGCTGAGGTGCGAAAGCGTGGGTAGCGAACGGGATTAGATACCCCGGTAGTCCACGCCGTAAACGATGTCAACTAGCTGTTGGCCTTATTAAAAAGGTTAGTAGCGCAGCTAACGCGATAAGTTGACCGCCTGGGGAGTACGGTCGCAAGATTAAAACTCAAAGGAATTGACGGGGGCCCGCACAAGCGGTGGAGCATGTGGTTTAATTCGATGCAACGCGAAGAACCTTACCATCCCTTGACATCCTGCGAACTTTCTAGAGATAGATTGGTGCCTTCGGGAACGCAGTGACAGGTGCTGCATGGCTGTCGTCAGCTCGTGTCGTGAGATGTTGGGTTAAGTCCCGCAACGAGCGCAACCCTTATCTTTAGTTGCTACCATTTAGTTGAGAACTCTAAAGAGACTGCCGGTGATAAACCGGAGGAAGGCGGGGACGACGTCAAGTCATCATGGCCCTTATGGGATGGGCTACACACGTGCTACAATGGGGGGTACAAAGAGCAGCTAGCTGGCGACAGTGCGCGAATCTCATAAAACCCTTCGTAGTCCGGATTGGAGTCTGCAACTCGACTCCATGAAGTCGGAATCGCTAGTAATCGTGAATCAGAATGTCACGGTGAATACGTTCCCGGGCCTTGTACACACCGCCCGTCACACCATGGGAGTGGGTTGCAAAAGAAGTAGGTAGTCTAACCTTCGGGAGGGCGCTTACCACTTTGTGATTCATGACTGGGGTGAAGTCGTAACAAGGTAGCCGTAGGGGAACCTGCGGCTGGATCACCTCCTTTAAGAAAAAAGTGACTGCGAGCTTAAGCTGGCTTCCACATAAATTGTCTCTGTATTACTAGAAGAAAAGACCTGGGTCTGTAGCTCAGTTGGTTAGAGCGCACCCCTGATAAGGGTGAGGTCGGTGGTTCAAATCCACCCAGACCCACCATGACTTGGGGCTATAGCTCAGCTGGGAGAGCGCCTGCCTTGCACGCAGGAGGTCTGCGGTTCGATCCCGCATAGCTCCACCAATATTACGGTGAATAAAGTCTGAGTAAGTATCAGAAATTATTAGCAGTGATATTGGTAACAATATAACTGAAGAAGTTCTTTAACAATTTGGATCAATCTCTGAAAAAGAGAAACCTATGACACCGACATGTCATAGGAGCACGAACCTGCTCCAACGGGTTCGTGCGTAGTAATAGTCATTGATTAAGAAGAAGCAATTCAACTTAATTGATGTACTAGGTAACAATGTCTTAATTGAGTCAATTTTAGTTTTAGTGAAGATCGAAAGATCAACACTGAGTCTACTCAAGCGAAACATGTCAGCGATAAACTTTTAGTTACAGCAATTCACTAGGCTTTGATTGTAGAAATTCTGGATTTTTAAATACTCTAGCAGGTGTTTAAAGAGTTGAAGGGATGGAAGCAACACAAAAGGTCAAGGTTATTTTTGAGTTGTATAGTTAAGTGACTAAGCGTATACGGTGGATGCCTAGGCGGTAGAAGGCGACGAAGGACGTAGTAACTTGCGATAAGCCACGGGGAGTTAGTAAACAAGCTTTGATCCGTGGATTTCCGAATGGGAAAACCCATCCTTTATGGATATCCCCTTGTGGGAGGCTAACCCGGAGAACTGAAACATCTAAGTACCCGGAGGAAAAGAAATCAACCGAGATTCCCTAAGTAGCGGCGAGCGAACGGGGACCAGCCCTAAAGCATTTATTAAGATAGCAGAACACTCTGGAAAGTGTGACGATACAAGGTGATAGTCCTGTATGCGAAATCTTATTAAGTGTTATTCGAGTAGGACGGAACACGTGAAATTCTGTCTGAATATGGGGGGACCACCCTCCAAGGCTAAATACTCTCTACCGACCGATAGTGAACCAGTACCGTGAGGGAAAGGCGAAAAGAACCCCGGAAGGGGAGTGAAATAGAACCTGAAACCGTATACGTACAAGCAGTGGGAGCACCTTCGTGGTGTGACCGCGTACCTTTTGTATAATGGGTCAGCGACTTACGTTATGTTGCAAGGTTAACTGAATAAGGGAGCCGAAGGGAAACCGAGTCTTAAATGGGCGATTAGTAGCATGGCGTAGACCCGAAACCGGGCGATCTATCCATGGCCAGGTTGAAGGTGCCGTAACAGGTACTGGAGGACCGAACCCACGTATGTTGAAAAATGCGGGGATGAGCTGTGGATCGGAGTGAAAGGCTAATCAAGCTCGGAGATAGCTGGTTCTCCTCGAAATCTATTTAGGTAGAGCCTCATGTATCACTCTTGGGGGTAGAGCACTGTTATGGTCTAGCGGGCCGTCAAGGCTTAGCAGCCCATTGCAAACTCCGAATACCAAGAAGTGCAATCATGGGAGACAGACTGCGGGTGCTAACGTCCGTAGTCAAGAGGGAAACAACCCAGACCGCCAGCTAAGGTCCCTAAACACTATTAAGTGGGAAAGGATGTGGGAAGGCTTAGACAGTCAGGAGGTTGGCTTAGAAGCAGCCACCCTTTAAAGAAAGCGTAATAGCTCACTGATCGAGTCGGCCTGCGCCGAAGATTTAACGGGGCTAAATAGTGTACCGAAGCTGCGGATGCCATTTATGGCATGGTAGAGGAGCGTCGTGTAAGCCTGCGAAGGGGTGTTGTAAAGCATCCTGGAGGTATCACGAGTGCGAATGCTGACATGAGTAGCGACAAAGGGAGTGAAAAGCTCCCTCGCCGAAAGACCAAGGGTTCCTACGCAACGTTAATCGACGTAGGGTTAGTCGACCCCTAAGGCGAGGCCGAAAGGCGTAGTCGATGGGAAACAGGTTAATATTCCTGTACTTTTTATTACTGCGATGGAGGGACGGAGAAGGCTAGGCAAGCTTGCTGTTGGTTGCAAGTTCAAGCGTTTAGGCAGAGATCTTAGGCAAATCCGGGATCTTAATGCTGAGGCGTGATGAGGAGTCCTATTTTGGACGAAGTTGTTGATGCCATGCTTCCAAGAAAAGCTTCTAAGCTTCAGGTAATAAAGAATCGTACCCCAAACCGACACAGGTGGTCAGGATGAGAATTCCAAGGCGCTTGAGAGAACTCGGGTGAAGGAACTAGGCAAAATGATACCGTAACTTCGGGAGAAGGTATGCCCAAGCGATTGGGCCGCAGAGACCAGGTGGCTGCAACTGTTTACTAAAAACATAGCACTGTGCAAAATCGAAAGATGACGTATACGGTGTGACGCCTGCCCGGTGCCGGAAGGTTAATTGATGGGGTTAGCTTATGCGAAGCTCTTGATCGAAGCCCCGGTAAACGGCGGCCGTAACTATAACGGTCCTAAGGTAGCGAAATTCCTTGTCGGGTAAGTTCCGACCTGCACGAATGGCGTAATGATGGCCACACTGTCTCCACCCGAGACTCAGCGAAATTGAACTCGCAGTTAAGATGCTGTGTACCCGCGGCTAGACGGAAAGACCCCGTGAACCTTTACTACAGCTTTGCACTGGACTTTGATACTATCTGTGTAGGATAGGTGGGAGGCTTTGAAGCAGTAACGCCAGTTATTGTGGAGCCATCCTTGAAATACCACCCTGATATTATTGAGGTTCTAACCTAGGCCAGTGAATCCTGGTCAGGGACAGTGTATGGTGGGTAGTTTGACTGGGGCGGTCTCCTCCTAAAGTGTAACGGAGGAGCGCGAAGTTACCCTCAGCACGGTCGGACATCGTGCAATGAGCGCAAGAGTATAAGGGTGATTGACTGCGAGACAGACACGTCGAGCAGGTGCGAAAGCAGGTTCTAGTGATCCGGTGGTTCTGTGTGGAAGGGCCATCGCTCAACGGATAAAAGGTACTCCGGGGATAACAGGCTGATACCGCCCAAGAGTTCATATCGACGGCGGTGTTTGGCACCTCGATGTCGGCTCATCACATCCTGGGGCTGAAGTCGGTCCCAAGGGTATGGCTGTTCGCCATTTAAAGTGGTACGCGAGCTGGGTTTAGAACGTCGTGAGACAGTTCGGTCCCTATCTGCCGTGGGCGTTGGAGAATTGAGAGGGGCTGCTCCTAGTACGAGAGGACCGGAGTGGACGATCCGCTGGTGTTCCAGTTGTCATGCCAATGGCATTGCTGGGTAGCTATGATCGGAAGGGATAACCGCTGAAAGCATCTAAGCGGGAAACCCGCCTCAAGATAAGTTCTCCCTAGACTTTAAGTCTTCTAAAGGGCCGTTAAAGACTATGACGTTGATAGGCTGGGTGTGGAAGTGCAGTAATGTATGAAGCTAACCAGTACTAATTACCCGTGAGGCTTAACTATACAACTCAAAAGTATCCTTAGACGAAAGACTAAGATGACATGTTTGAGCTTGAGTAGACAAGACTAGAAAAGACACAATTGAGATAGTGTTTACCAACAGTAAACTGTGCTCTAACAGAGATTGATTCCAAATTCAGTAGGGTGAGTGAGAGATTTTCTTCATTCTACATAACCAAATTGCTTGGGGACCATAGCGAGATGGAACCACCTGATCCCATTCCGAACTCAGTAGTGAAACGTCTCAGCGCCGATGGTAGTGTGGCAGGTGCCATGTGAGAGTAGGTCATCTCCAAGCTTATATTCTAAAAACCACTCTTTTGAGTGGTTTTTTTTTGCTTGTAATTTAAGTGCAAGGCATGGCACAGTGAATTTTTAGCATTTTTATACTTTCACATGATAAATTTAAATCCAAAATTGCTCAATCTGCATCCATCCCTAAAAATATTCAACTTTGATTCTATAGGTTCGACAAATCTCTTTTTAAAGGAGGAGGTCGAATCAGGAAAGCTTTTGCAGCCGGCTTTTTGCATTGCAGAGCAACAAACCTCTGGTTATGGACAGCATGGAAGGAACTGGGACTCAACCCAAGAGCTTTCACCCTTAACGTGCTCGTTTGCATTTCCAATTGACTATGGTTTGGAAAAACTTTTATTGAAAAGTATTCCTGTTGCTCTGATAGTAAGGAGATTACTTGTTAAATATTCCAAGCAGGACTTCCAAGTCAAATGGCCTAACGATATTTATGAAAATGGACGAAAGGTATCGGGCTGTTTGATAGAAATCGTTCGCTCTAGAGTGCTAAAAACCCCTTTTGTGATTTTCGGTTTGGGTGTAAATTTATCATCTAATAATAGTAAAGGTTATGGAAGTGTTGAAAGCCTCGAGGTGGGTCTTTTTTTAAATGATTTGTCCATAGAGCTGTTTGACTTCTTTACGTCAGAAGATGGGTTGAACGGCAGTGAAGTGATCACAGAATGGGGAAAACATGATTATTTCTCTATTGGAGAGAAAGTATGCGTGTATGATACCGGCTCATTTAGAGAAGGCGAGTATTTAGGTATTAATGCGCTTTTTCAACCAGAAATTAGAATTGATGGTAAGGTGGTTGCGTTTTCAACAGGCCAAGCATCAATAAGAAAAGTTTAGTATGAAAATATTTTTTGAATTCGGAAATACACGAATTAAAGCAGCATTGTTAGATAGTCTAAATAACTACGATTTTTTGGGTGCGGTCGACAAGCAACACGTTTCTACGGGCGAGTTTATTCAACTTTTGGGTTTGGATGATATAGAAGAGCAGGTCACCCATGTGTACTTTTGTTCAGTGACATCTGCAGCAGATAATGCTGATTTGATTGAGTCTATAAAAGAATTGTTTAAATGTTACCCGACTGAGCTGAGATCAGAATCCAAATGCTGTAGTGTTGAAAGTGGTTATGATCATTTTGAGCAATTAGGTGTTGATCGCTGGATGTCTATTATTGGTGCATCTGCAGGATCATCAAAGCCTGTAATCGTGGTTAGTTTGGGTACAGCGATGACGATTGATGCCGTTGTCGATAAAAAGCATTTGGGAGGCTTTATTGTCCCAGGATTGTCATTAATGCGTCGGTCATTAGCATTCAATACTGCTCAGTTGGGTGAATATCATCTGCCAAGTCAGCAAAATGAATTCAAATTGTTGGCGACTAATACGGAAAATGCCATTTTAGGTGGCACGCTTTATATGGCTGCAAGTTATATCAACTCTTTAATTAGAGATTTGGAAAATGAAACGGGTCGCAAGTTCGATTGTGTTGGAACTGGAGGCGATTTTTCTGTAGTAGAACCCTTGTTGGATAAGTCATTTTTGTACATAGAAGACTTGACTTTAAAAGGAATGGTGAAAGTTGTGGAAAGTTTCTAAAAATCAGTTGACATACGGTATTTTGAACTTATAATACGCCGCATCAGCCGACATAGCACAATTGGTAGTGCAACTGATTTGTAATCAGTAGGTTGGGGGTTCAAGTCCCTCTGTCGGCACCATCATTTCAAAGCCCACTTCTATGTGGGCTTTTTTATTTCTATGTTGTTGATAAATTAAAAAATAGTTACAACCAATTTCGAGTTGTGTCTGGACACCTATAGATGAATACAGTAAAATTCCCCCAATCAAATTCATAGCTGAAATTAACGATTTAGCGATTTTACTGGAGTGAATGTTCAAGATGACGTCCAAGTGTCATTTTACCCATTACGAAACGGAGTGAGTTCCAAAAGGGACTGGCTCCGTTTTTTTATATGTGCGATTCACAACTTTAAAAAGTTAATTTCAGCAAACAACCCTTTTACTGGCGGCGGGCAAAAAATATGACACAAGCTTTATTGGCTTTAGAAGATGGCACTCTCTTTTGGGGAACCTCTCTAGGAGCAGAGGGTAAAACAGTAGGAGAAGTCGTTTTTAATACTTCCCTGACTGGATATCAAGAAATTCTGACTGACCCATCTTATTTTAAACAAATCGTGACTTTAACCTACCCTCATATAGGTAATGTAGGGGTGAATGGTGAAGATGAAGAGTCACCAAGTATTATGGCACAAGGATTGATTGTAAAAGACTGCCCAGCACTGATGAGTAACTTTAGAGCTGAAAAATCCTTACCTGATTACCTTAAAGAACAAAGTGTTGTTGCCATTACAGATATTGATACACGTAAGTTGACGCGTTTACTTAGAGATAAGGGAGCGCAGTCAGGAATTATTGTGACCGGTGATGAGATTGATGCGGAAGCAGCGGTCGCAGAAGCGCGAAGCTTTTCAGGTTTAAAAGGTCTGGATTTGGCAAAAGAAGTTACGACGGAAAAAAGTTACCAATGGAAAGAAGGTTCCTGGGCTCTGGGAGAAGGTCATAAGATCCCTGTTACTAAGCCCCAGTACAAGGTAGTTGCGTTCGATTATGGCGTAAAAAGAAATATCCTTCGCATGTTGGTAGACAGAGGGTGTGAGTTAATCGTTGTTCCTGCAAAGACACCTGCAAAAGATGTTCTTGCAATGAATCCTGATGGGGTTTTCCTGTCAAACGGACCTGGTGATCCTGAACCATGTGATTATGCGATTGAAGCTATTCAGCAAGTTCTAGAGACAAACATCCCAGTGTTTGGTATTTGTCTGGGACATCAGCTTCTAGCTTTGGCGTCAGGTGCGAAAACTGCCAAAATGAAATTCGGTCACCATGGTGCAAACCATCCTGTGCAAGATATGAGAACCAAAAAAGTAATGATTACCTCTCAGAACCATGGTTTTGCAGTGGATGCAGATACTTTACCGTCTAACTTGGAAGCCACGCATGTCTCATTATTTGATGGTTCTCTGCAAGGTATCCAAAGAACAGACAAAGCTGCATTTAGCTTCCAAGGCCATCCAGAAGCGAGCCCAGGACCACATGATGTTGCGCCAATGTTCGACCAGTTTGTTGAAAATATGAAGCAATTTCAATCTAAGAAGTAATATGGAAGATTAGATGCCAAAAAGAACAGATTTAAAAAGTATTTTAATCATTGGTGCGGGCCCTATTATTATCGGACAAGCCTGTGAGTTTGATTATTCCGGTGTACAAGCTTGTAAGGCTTTGAGAGAAGAAGGTTACCGTGTCATCCTTGTAAACTCAAATCCCGCAACCATCATGACTGACCCTGAAATGGCTGATGCGACTTATATTGAGCCTATTGAATGGAGAACAGTCAGAAACATTATTGAAAAGGAACGTCCAGACGCAATTTTGCCAACAATGGGTGGGCAGACAGCACTGAACTGTGCTTTGGATTTGCATGATAAAGGTGTTCTGAAAGAGTTCAGTGTTGAGTTGATTGGTGCGAATGCAGATGCAATTGATAAGGCTGAAAACCGTGACCGCTTCCGTCAAGCCATGCAAAAAATCGGTTTGGATATGCCGATCTCTGATGTTGCTCATAATATGGAAGAAGCTTGGGCTGTACAAGAAAAAGTGGGTTACCCAACGGTTATTAGACCTTCATTCACTTTGGGTGGTTCTGGTGGTGGTATCGCCTATAACAAGCAAGAATTCGAAGATATTTGTAAGTTTGGTCTAGAGCTATCTCCGACCAATGAATTGCTGATTGAAGAATCCATTCTTGGCTGGAAAGAATACGAAATGGAAGTTGTTCGAGACAAAAACGACAACGCCATTATCGTTTGTTCGATTGAAAACCTTGACCCTATGGGCGTTCATACCGGGGATTCAATCACCGTTGCACCTGCGCAAACGTTGACGGACAAAGAATACCAAATCATGCGTAACGCGTCCTTGGCGGTATTGAGAGAGATTGGCGTCGAGACTGGTGGATCGAATGTTCAGTTTGCTATCGAGCCAAAGACGGGTCGAATGATCATTATCGAAATGAACCCTCGTGTATCTCGTTCTTCTGCTCTGGCATCAAAAGCAACAGGTTTCCCTATTGCTAAAATTGCGGCGAAGTTGGCGGTTGGTTATACACTTGATGAGCTAAGAAACGACATTACTGATGGTGCTACACCAGCATCATTTGAACCTACTATTGATTACGTTGTTACCAAAGTTCCTCGTTTTACATTCGAGAAATTCCCACAGGCTCAAGCCCGTCTATCGACGCAGATGAAATCTGTCGGTGAAGTCATGGCTATGGGGCGTTCGTTCCAGGAGTCTGTGCAAAAAGCACTTCGTGGGCTTGAAACTGGCAAGGACGGTTTTGATGAAGTGATGCCTTTAGCTCAAATGGAAGAGAAGGAAATAAAAGATATCTTACGCCAAGAGCTTCGTTCTCCAGGCCCAGAGCGTTTGTGGTATGTTGCCGATGCTTTCAGAGCAGGATGGGATTTGGAAACGGTATATGATATTTCTAAAATCGATCCATGGTTCCTGTCTCAGATTCAAGAATTGATTTTGATGGAAGACGACCTAAAACAACGTGGTCTGGATGCATTGGATGAGAGTTCATTAAGAAACTTGAAACGTAAAGGGTTCTCAGATAACCGTTTGGCAAAATTGTTGAATACTGATGCGGCATTTATTCGTAAATTCAGACACACACTAAATGTTCGTCCAGTGTTTAAGCGTGTAGATACTTGTGCTGCGGAGTTTGAAACTTCTACGGCTTACATGTATTCGACTTATGAATCTGAGTGTGAAGCCCAGCCAACGGATAGAGACAAAATCATGGTCTTGGGTGGAGGTCCTAACCGTATCGGACAAGGTATTGAGTTCGATTATTGTTGTGTTCATGCAGCGATGGCGATGCGTGAAGATGGTTATGAAACCATTATGGTTAACTGTAACCCGGAAACGGTATCTACGGATTATGACACGTCTGACAGATTGTATTTTGAGCCTCTGACACTTGAAGATGTGTTGGAAATCGTTGAAGTCGAAAAGCCAAAAGGCGTTATCGTTCAATACGGTGGGCAGACCCCTTTGAAATTGGCCGAAGACTTGGAAGAAGCAGGTGTTCCAATCATCGGAACATCTCCGGAGTCCATCGACTTGGCGGAAGATCGTGAGCGTTTCCAACAGTTGCTACATAGTTTAGAGCTAAAACAACCACCAAATAGAACAGCAAGAAGTGAAGATCAAGCGATTGCTTTGGCAAATGAAATTGGTTATCCGCTGGTTGTTCGTCCGTCTTATGTGTTGGGTGGTCGTGCAATGGAAATTGTCTATAACGACGCTGATTTGTCTCGTTATATGACTGAAGCAGTTAAAGTCTCGAACGACTCACCTGTTTTGCTTGATCGTTTCTTAGATGATGCAGTTGAACTTGATGTTGACGCGATTTGTGACGGTGAGCAAGTTGTCATTGGTGGTGTTATGGAGCACATTGAACAAGCGGGTATCCACTCAGGGGATTCTGCATGTTCATTGCCACCATATAGTATTCCGATGCATATTCAAGATGAGATCCGTTCGCAGGTTTCAAAAATGGCTAAAGCGCTTAATGTTGTTGGCTTGATGAATACCCAGTTTGCGGTGAAAGGTGAAGACATCTATGTATTGGAAGTAAACCCTCGTGCATCAAGAACGGTTCCATTTGTATCTAAAGCAATTGGCAAGCCTCTGGCTAAAATCGCAGCGCGTTGCATGGTTGGTCAAAAGCTGAGTGAACAGGGCTTTACAAAAGAAGAGCGTCCAGAGCACTTCTCAGTAAAAGAAGCAGTATTCCCATTTATCAAATTTTTGGGAGTTGATCCGATTCTAGGACCTGAAATGAAATCAACGGGTGAAGTCATGGGTGTTGGCGATACTTTCGCTGAGGCTTATCAGAAAGCACAATTGGCTGGTGGGACAGTGTTACCAACTTCCGGTCAGGCTTTCTTGAGTGTTCGTCAGGCAGACCGTGTTAAAGTATTGGAACTGGCTAAACAACTTATTGATAAAGGCTTTACTATTTTAGCAACACGTGGCACAGCTAAAGCTCTAGATGAAGCTGGAATCGAGTGTAAGGTCGTCAACAAGGTAACCGAAGGTCGTCCGAATATCGTTGATTCAATCGTCAATGAGGATGTTGACTTAATTGTGAATACTTCTGACGGTTCGGTTAGTATTAAAGACTCTTCGAGCATTCGTAGAGAAGCATTGATGCATAAAATCTGTTACACCACAACGATGGCGGGTGCATTGGCAATGGTTGCTTCAATGGATTATTTGAACAACCAAAAAGTGACGCGTTTACAAGATATTCAATAAGTTTGGATTGTAGAACCAACGACGCCAGGTCTTTTGGACTTGGCGTTTTTGTTTTGAGGGAAGAGATATGCAAAGACATCCAATGACAAAAGAAGGTGCGGATGCACTAAAAATAGAATTAAATAAATTAAAGAAAGAAGATAGACCAGCTATCTCAACGGCTATTGCTGAAGCCCGTGAACATGGTGACCTGAAGGAAAATGCGGAGTACCATGCAGCGCGTGAACAACAAGGGTTGATTGAGGCTAGAATTGCCCAGATTGAACATATCCTCGGGTCAGCGCAAATCATTGATGTGACCAAGTTGAACCCTGGCGGAAAGGTTGTCTTCGGTGCGACGGTCACAGTATTGAATATTAATACTGATGAAGAGATGACTTATAAAATCGTTGGACACGAAGAAGCTGATCTTAAACACAACAAAATTTCGGTAAATTCTCCGATTGCCAGAGCACTGATTGGCAAAGAAGAAGGTGAAGAAGTTGTTGTGACAGCACCAAGTGGTAACATCGATTATGAAATCGTAGAAATCCAGTATATTTAATATTATGAGATTATTACTACTTTGCGCAGTTTGGTTGACGGCTAATGTAACGATTGGATATGTCGTCGCGCCTGTACTGTTCAAAGTGCTAGGTAAGATGCAGGCCGGACAGGTTATGTCTGTTTTACTCAATGGATTGTACTTTTTCGATTTGGCAATAATCCTACTCATGATTTTTGGCCTGATGTTGACTCAGAAATGTCACATCAAGAGAGAAAGTTGGCTGATTGCTTCAGCAATTTTGGTCGGTGTGAACCAATGGTTTATTTCGCCAAAAATGGAATGGTTGAAGTTGCATGATATGAAAGGGCAAGTTATGCAGCTTTCTTTCATGGCATGGCATGGGGTTTCCCAAGTCGTCTTTCTACTGACGCTGTTGAGCTTTGCTTTTTGGAGTTACAAGCTTTATAGACGAATCCAGCAGCCAGACTAGCCGCGGCTTGTAGGCATAAATTTGCCTTATAGCAGGTTAATTTTTTTTAGTCTGGTTTTCGGGATTTAAAGTTGCAATTTATGGCTAAAACCTTCACAATAGCCTCGTTAAATATAATCGTACCCTAATATTCTCGGAGTAGTTAAATGAAACACTTAACACTAAAAGCACTCTTTATTTCTGCTGTTGCAGCTCTTTCTATGAACGTACAAGCTGCAGAATCTGTTTATGACCAATGTATCGCTGATGGCAGCATGGTTATCAAGCTAGGTAAAGAGCAAGGTGCTAAAGCTGCTAAAGCGTACCAGCAAAAAACTACGGTTGCACAATGTTTCGCTGAGTTGGACAAACTAGAGCAAGCGCCAGATATTGAAAAAAGAGCTGGTAGCAAAGTTGCAGTAGAAACTCACAACCCTTCATACTACATGAATGGTGCTGAAAAACTACAATGGTCTAAATTGTTTGCAGCGATTGATGCTAAACAGTACCGTGGTGTTGAGTATCTAATGAGCGTTTACTACCGCAAGCAATAATAATTCTTAGTAGAATTAGATGTTTAAAAAAGCCGGTTTCGACCGGCTTTTTTGTTTATAAAATAGTGGGATAAATGGGCACTAATAATTTTTTCGAAGCTGCTTACGCATGCTTGATAGAAAGCGATCTGGAGCGGAAGATTTTTCTAGTGGATAAACTTCAACAGGACTGGGAGTCTTCTGACTTTGATTTTATACCGATGGAAGTGGTTCATAGAGTTCCAGATGCTGGTCGTCCTGAAAGCCCAGAATTAGTGCCACCAAAAGACTTACCTAGAAGAGGGTTGGGTACTCGTGAAGGTCACGCTGCTCTAATCCATTCCATTGCACATATAGAGTTCAATGCGGTCAACTTGGCACTAGATGCTCTCTATCGCTTTCAGAATATGCCAAAAGCCTACTATCAAGATTGGCTAAGAGTCGCAATGGAAGAGTCCTATCACTTTCAAATGATCCGAGAACATTTGTATCATTTAGGCTCTGAGTACGGTGATTTCAAAGCGCATAATGGTTTGTGGTTAACCACTTACGAGACGGATCACTCCCCAAGGGTACGAATGGCACTTGTTCCACGTACGCTCGAAGCCAGAGGGCTTGATGTAACACCACCTATGATGAAAAAATTACGTGCCATAGGGGATAAACGTGGTGTAGAAATTCTCAAGATATTGCTTCGCGATGAAATAGGGCATGTTGAGGTTGGAACAAGGTGGTTCCGCTATTTATGCCGTGAAGAGGGGTTGAATCCTTTTGATGAATTTGTAACGATTGTTCAGAGCTATTTTCATGGTGACCTCAGAGGCCCTTTTAACTTTGAGGCAAGGGTTGAAGCTGGCTTTTCGGAGGAAGAAATTCAATGGCTGAAATCCATTGAGCAAGGATTTGTTGACCGTGCAGAAACTACCTGAGAAACATAGGCAACGCATTATTACACGCCATAAGGCTTCTATAGAACGTTATGGCTATGAGCCTGCCGCGCTTTTTTGGAAAGGCAGAGATGTTCAGAATTTGCGGTTTTCACTATTCCTGGATTGGATGGAAAGCCATGCCAAAAGTTACGATGGAAATGTTCCCTGCATATTGGATGTGGGCTGTGGTTTTGCCGACCTCTACAAGTTCTTTACGCATCATGGCTTAAGTGTCAATTACACTGGGTTGGATGTATCTCCTGATATGACTTTCGCTGCGCAGAATATTTACCCTGACTTGGTTTTCCTGAATGGGGAAATATATGATTTTGAGTTTAAGGATGAAAGTTTTGATTGGGTATTTTTGTCCGGAGCATTGAATGAAGTGTTGGACGACTCTGGTGAATACGCACTCGGCGTGATTCGTAAAATGTATGATTTGTCCAAGCATGGTGTAGCATTCAACCTATTGAACAAGGCTCATGAGTGGACGTTTCAGTGCTCAGACCTGATGTCATTTGATGTTCAGCAGGTCAAAAGATATTGTCAGACGTTTTGTTCTGATGTCGAAGTGAGAATGGACTACCTACCAAATGACTTTACTGTGTTTCTACGCAAATAACTTTAACGGGACTCGATGATGTTGTATTGCGGTGTTGATTTAGGTGGGACCAAAATAGAGATAATTGTGCTGACAGACGATAACAGCACGCTTTTCCGACATAGAGTATCTACGCCTCAAGGAAATTACGAGAAAACCCTAGATGCCATCGTAGAGCTCTTTCATTTGGCAGAAGAGACGGTAGGGTCGTTAAACGCATTAGGCATCGGAATTCCAGGTGCAATTTCACAAAGAACTGGCAGAATCAAAAATGCGAATTCAGTATGTTTAATCGACCAAGATTTGAAAGCCGATTTACAGAGCCGTTTAGGCTGTAAGGTATATTTATCAAATGATGCAAATTGTTTCGCCCTTTCTGAAGCGGTGGATGGTGCAGGAGAAGGTGCTAAAACCGTATTTGGGGTGATTATCGGTACGGGGTGTGGTGGTGGCCTTGTGATTAATGGACAATCGTTGGATGGTGCCAATTTCATCGCAGGTGAGTGGGGACATAACCCACTGCCATGGCTTGAACCCAATGAAACAGCTTTACCTTGTTATTGCGGTAAATCTGGCTGTATCGAAACCTTCTTATCTGGACCTGGTTTTGTCAAACATTTTGAACTGATCTCGGGGCACTCTTTAAGTACCCAGGAGATTGTTGCGCTGGTGGAAGAAGATTCATCCTTAAGCGACACTGCTAAGCAAGCATTGGAGCGCTATTGTGAATGGCTTGCTAAAGGACTGGCATCAGTCATCAATATTTTTGACCCGGAAGTCATTGTACTGGGGGGCGGCATGTCGAATATTGATTATATATATCGCCGTGTTCCCGAAATCTGGGGAAATTGGGTATTTAGCGACCAAGTGCTGACTCAGCTTGCAAAGGCAAAATGGGGCGACTCAAGTGGTGTTAGAGGCGCCGCATGGCTTACCCGATAGTTTGGTGATAACCTATAGCATCGGGTGGTCAGAACTTCCTTCTTTCAACTGCTGACGCAATTGCCAGCCATTGTCTGTCTTGATAAACAAGAAACGTCTTTTGAATGTCAGGTGATCACCTTGTTCGAACTCCGGTAACGTCAGTTTCAGCAAGCTTATTTGTAAAGCGATTCTCGCTTTTTGCAAGGGGGTATAGCCGTCGTTGTTTTTCAATGTCATCAGGTAATCATTCAGGTTGATTTGAGCCGTTGCCTGAATCGACATTTCAGCCACATAGTGGTTATCGTTTTCGTTATAGCCGTTTTCTTTAATGGCCTTGTCAGCTAGAAAAATTCCCTGAAACTCATTGTTGAAAAATTGCTTTGAGTCGCTGGAAATTTGTTCTAGATTTGGTTTATGCGGGTCAAAGCATCCTGATAATAGAACAGAGAGGAATAGCAGAAGAATAATCTTTGCAATAACTGAGTAGGCTTGAGTCACGAAGACTGTTCCTTTTAATTAAGTTAGCGTTTGTTTTCTTTCATTATACCCACATCAATTTGAGATACCAGATTCGGATAGGGCAGTGAGTTATCACCACTAATATTCGAGACTTGTCCGAGTTATAATAAGCGCAAATTTTTAGGAAAACCCCATGCAAACAATCGAAACTCTAGAGGCTCTTGAGGGCTTGAAAGCCGATAAAGACGCGCTACTCATCTTATTTGGCGGACAAGAATGCAATGTGTGTCATGCTATTAAACCCAAGTTAATAGAAATGGTGTCAGAGCGATTTCCAAATATGGAGATGGTTTATGTAGACTGTCATCTGACAACGGACATCTGTTCTCAGAAAGGCGTTTTCACGCTGCCGGTTGTTCAAGTCTACTTTGGCGGACAGAAGTTTGTGGAAGAAGTCAAAAGTTTCAGTTTAGTGAAGTTGTTGGATGACTGTCAGCGACCTTATAGCATGATGTTTTCAGATTAATTCGCTTGAGCATTATTACCCGGTAGTACGTTTAAAATCTGCCAGGTTGGGGTAGATCATCTATTAACCAGAAATTAAAAAAAGCCGGGATGCGTGAGCATCACCGGCTTTTTTATTGAGCTTTAAAATGTCACTTTGATAGTTATTCAGGTGCTCTGTAGCTATATGGCTTTGGTGCGCCTAATGAAGAGGCTGGAACACCCGGAGATGGCGCTTTGTATTCATAGCTACTAGGAGGTGGTGTTTCTTTTTTCACTTCATTGAGTTGCGTTTTCAGCGCATCTTGCTGTGTTTTGACTTGTTGGATTTGGTTAGACAAGTCTTTCAAAGATGATTGAATCGATTTCAATTCAGCATCGTTTTGCGGCGCAGCAGTGGCAGCTTTTCCTACTGTTGCTTTCTTCGAGGCAGAAGCTTTTTGAAGTTGTGCCACAGAGGCTTGCAATGCTTTCATTTGCTTGCCAATGTCTGCAACACGCCATAGGATTGCATTCAACTTCTTAACCTGCGATTCAGTCAGCCCCATAGAAGTGACTTCGATTGGCGCAGTTTTAATAGTGGTCTTGCCGGTGCCAGCAGAAATCTGTTTATCTTCGATTTTTTGCTGTTTAGACAATTCGGCCATCAAAGCATCCAACTTGTCCATTTGTTGTTTCTGCACTTGAGACAAAAGATCTATTTGTTTTTTCAGCTCTGGACCGATTTCAGCCGTAACCGTAGCCGTTGCAGCAGGCGCTTCATGAACTGGTGCAGGCGAAGGAGCGACATGTTGAGGTTCAGGTTTTACTTCTGCTTCTGGTTGAGGCATTGGAGCAGGAGCGGTTTCAGCCGCAGGTGCTCTGTGTTGGTTGCTGGTAATGATAGATTCAACCAACGAAACCATTTGATCAGTTTTCAAAGTCATTTGCTTGTTCAGCAATTCGGTTTGTGTCGAAATAATATCTTCCACCGCTCCTTTCAGAGCTTCATTTTTCTTATGGACGCTGTAGAACAAAAAGCCCATAACGCTGGTTGAAATCACACTGACTATAATCGCAATCACCAACATGATAGTGGCACTGCTTTTCGAAGAGTCCAATTCCTTGTTGATGTTGCGCACAGACTGACGCCATGCCACGTTGGAATCCGCAAGCTCCATTGCCTGACGTTTCTGTTCTTGGGAAAGCTGTACCGCCGCTTCGGTTGCAGATTGACATTGCTCCGCGGCTTGTTGGGCAGTTTTTGCCGACTCCAAAGAAATGGTTGCCGCTTCGATCGCATTAGGGCTATCGCTTTTCGCAAGCGTTTCCTGATTTTCAGTAACGCGTTCCACTTCCGCTTCCATGGTATCCGTGCTGGTTTCTAGCTTATCCAACTCGTCCAGAAGATCGTCCGTGATAGAGTTATTGTCAGCGTTCATGTCAGTTTCACTCATGGCGTGTGCCTTTCTTCATTACTTAAGATTTATTTCGTTAAATCGTTGATTTTTTGTTTTAGCTGTTGGTTACGATGCAATAAGTCATCGTTCTTCGTCCGTAAATCATTCAAAATAGCGCTGATGTCTTGCCCTGAAGCGTTGTAGTCAAGTTGCGCCGTCTCAATATGGTAATTTGCTTTCTTGGCAGCTTCAAAAGCTCTTTCAGTTGCTCTAAAAGTTTCTTCAATTGCTTGTTGCGTACGGTCTGCGGCATCGTGAGCTTTTTTGCTCACTTCTATTGCCAATAGAGTCGCTTCTTTAGCGGTATTAGAAACCTTTTCGGCCAGCTCTTGGATTTCTTCATCCAGCGTCACTGCCTGTTCCATGATTTCGATAGATTGATTTGCCTGTTCAACGGAAGGCGCATTGGCTGATGAAGCTGCAGTGTCTGTCATAGTCAAGTCTTCAGTCGGCGCTTCAGTGGCAACTTCGTCCATTTCAGTCTCATCCACTCCAATCGCTTCAACTTCCGGTAGCATGTCATCCAGTGTTTCAGATTCAGACTCAGCAGACAATTCTTCTTCCATTTCTGGCATCTCTGCAATCGGGCTTTCATCGGTAACTTGGTCGAGAATATCATTAACCTGAGCGCCTTCGGCTTCTGGTTCAAGGTCATCGGCTATTTCATCCAGTAAGTCATCGCTCATATCATCTGTTATGTCGTCGTCCAACGTTACCGGAGTTTCTGCTTCCATTGGCTCAGGAATGTCACCCATTAGGGCTTCCAAGTCTTCAACATCATCTGCGGTAGCTTCTGCTTCTGGAAGGATGTCTTCCAAAGTATCGCCGATTTCATCAAGCAAATCATCGGCGGATTCAGTTGCCGCAAGCAGCTCTTCGCCAGACGTTTCAGGTAGGGCAGTTTCCATTTCTTCGATTTCAGCAACTGTTTCGGGCATAACATCTTCCTCAGGAGATGCTTCCATCTCAGCGGTTTCCATAACATCGTCTAGGTCGACGTTTTCCAGTACATCGTCTTCAACCGGCACAGCTGTTGGTGCATCTTCATCCATCAAGCTGTCACTAACAGCTTCGATGTCTGTATTCACATCGGCTGCTTCTGGTGTTTCTATGGTCAGCTCTGATTCTTCCGTGTCAGTATCAAGTTCATCCAGCATTTCCAACATGGAGGCATCGGCTACTGCTTCGGCATCTTCTGCTGTATCAGCAGAAATGGGCATTTCTTCGTCAACTGTGGCAGGAGCCTCTGTTAGAGGTTCAGGAATGTCAGTGGTAGCAGCTTCAGGAATCTCCACAACATCTTCCGGATCGCTTTCTAGTTCGTCTAGTACGTCAAGAAGGTCATCAGCAGAAGACAGGTCCGAATCTTCAGATGCAACACTTGCCTCAGCACCACCTTCACGGAGCTTGCTCATCATCTCTTCAGCTTGACGAGAGACGCCCGTACCTTCCGTATAAATGTTTTCTTCAGGGATTTCTCCCATCATTTCCAGCATTTCTTTAGTGGCTTGGTCATCTTTTTCCAAATCTACATCTGACATAGGTCTGTCCTTCCTGAGCTTAACACCTTTAATGCGAGCACCTAAGTTACTTTACGCCCAAAACCCTAACTTTTAAAGCCTTAAACATAGGCTATGACGGGCGATTGAGCTTCCTGCTAATTCTAATTGCCAATTCCATAGCATTTTTTGTGCCATTTGAAATAGTGTTCTCGGTTTACCAAAAGTCAGCAGTTTGCTCAAAGACCATCTGTTTTTCGGTGGTTGGATGCCTGAAGCCAAGACGGAACGCGTGCAAATAGAGTCGTGGAAAGGCAAGTTGGTTAGGCAAGTCGGCATAAAGGTTATCGCCGAGGATTGGGTGCCCAAGTTGCTTCATGTGCAAACGCAGTTGGTGTGAGCGTCCAGTGATGGGGGTGAGTAATACTTTAAAATGATTGTCGAGTTGTTCTTCCACTTGCCATAGCGTATGGGCATATTTACCAAGCTTGAAGTCAATCATCTGCAAAGGGCGGTTTTCCCAGTCACAACGCATGGGTTGGCAGACCGAACCTTTTGACATAGAAGGGCGACCAAAACACATTGCCTGATATTGTTTTGAGGTTTCGCGTTGCTCAAACTGCTTGCTGAGGTGTCGGTGTGACTCCGGATTTTTTGCCAGAACCATCAGACCTGACGTGTCCATATCCAGGCGATGAACGATGAGAGCTTTTGGTACTCTTGTCTGAACTTGTGCAACCAGATTTGCTAAAGGATCAGCCTCCCGACCAGGAACGGAGAGTAAACCCGAAGGCTTGTTCACCACCAGAAGTTCATCATCTTCGTAGACTATCCAGCTCTCTGAAAAAGGTATCAACAAAACCGGTGGTTTAGCCGAGGTTCTACCGCCAGATTGTGGCTTAGCAGAGGAGGAGTGAGTCATAGTCTGGGAAGTCTTTTCCAATGTGGTGGTGTGCCCTTGTGGAGGATTATTTTATAGACGATCAAGTTTTGGTTAGAATGTGACTATTTTAACGATTTTGAAAATGAATTTGAGAGTGTTATGAGTCACAAAGTATCTGTTATTTTCGTTTGTCTTGGCAATATTTGCCGTTCACCAACAGCTCACGCAGTGTTTAGGCGCTTGGTGGATGAGGCAGGATTGTCGGATGTGGTGCTAATCGATTCCGCTGGAACGGCGGCCTATCACATTGGTAAGCAGCCTGACGGGCGCTCAATGCAAGTGGCGGAATCCCGGGGCATTCCCATGGCAGATTTACGTGCCAGAAAAGTTGATTTAGGCGACATCATCCAATTTGATTATATTCTGGCAATGGACCGTTCAAATTACATGGATTTGATGCACTTAGCCTTGCCGGAGCATCGTGAGAAGATTCGTATGTTCTTGGATTTTGCACCGGAGTTTGATGAAACGGAAGTACCGGATCCTTACTATGGCGGACCCGCAGGTTTTGACCATGTATTTGATTTGGTGACAGCGGCATCCAAAGGGTTGTTAGACGATATTCGCTCGAACCATCTATAGCCTTTATAGCCTTAAGGTTGGGTGGTAAAAATCTGCCAGGTTGGGTGTTGCTGTAGATAAGGTGAAAACTGCGCCTGCCAAGTCGCATTCAGTGCTTGAAACGCAAGGGACTGAAAGCCATTCTTTAGGTAGAAGTCAGTCAGCTCTGGTTTAGCAAGACACAGGATATTGGCTTGTTCCAGTGTCTCGATGTGGTGGCGGACGGTTTGCAGAAGCTGCGATGCTAACCCTTGGTGGCGATAGTCGGCGGAAACGAACAGACTTCGCAACCAATAGTCGCCGTCTAGTTTGCGAAGCCAAGTTGCACCTACCAATGTTTGTCCGACATCAAGCGTAAACAGCAAATCCTGTCTGCCGGCAGTGGCTTGTCCCTGTTGCTTTAGAAAACGGTTACCCAACAAAAAGTCGGTGTCTTCCGCTAATTGGCAACGAACTTGTTCGGTGGTTTGCTGATGATTGTTCACTGGATTAATGAGACTTATTTTAATTATGGCGAGAGTCTATTGTACAAAATGCCACCGCTTGGAAAACCTCTGTTTATGTTCAGCATTGCCTGAACTGGACAACCAAGTTGAGCTGGCTTTTCTGCAGCATCCGTTGGAGCAAAACCAAGTCAAAGGCACGGCTTGGCTGACCCATGCGAGTTTAAGCCAAAGTCATTTTCTGGTGGGGGAGCAGTTCTCCTCAGATGAGTTAAGCAACCTCATTCACAACAAGCATACATTCTTGCTGTACCCGGCATCAGAAGAAGAGTCCGTGACGACTTATTCCGCAGAACAGGTACGAGAGCAATTTCCGCTAAAAGATTGCCGGGTGCTGATTTTGGATGGTACCTGGAAAAAGACGAGAAAAATGCTCTACCTGAATCCTGAATTGGCGGCATTGCCTAGGATTATGCTTCAACCACAACAGCCGTCTGAATACAGCATCCGTAAACAAAAGAATGCACAAACTCTATCGACTTTAGAGGCGGTGATGGCATTGTTGAGCGAGCTGGAGCAAAGCAAACAGTATCAAGGTTTGCAGAATGTCATGGATGCATTGGTTAGGCAACATCAAGCTTGTGTGGAAACAGGAAAGGGTTTGGAGGGTTGAAGGGTACAAATAAAAAAAGCCCCGCCTAGCATGTGAATTTAGGTGGGGCAAACCTTCGACAGACAACTCATTGCAGAAGACGTAAATAAGGTCGGGGATCTAGGCTAAGTTAAACCAATCCCCCTCGGTAGCTTTCGATCCCCGGATTCGTTTTGACGCCCTTCAAAACAGGGTGGTTCACCTTGTTTAAAGTAACGCCGGATTTTTGATGTCTCAGGTGGTCGGCAACCACGTCCCAAACCGGGCGGCCTTCACCGACGGTTTCGACTTGCCCCCAACCTGAAACTGTATATTTTTTGCTGGCCTCAATCGGCGTACCGTTATCCAGCTGCATATTGCTGATGCGTGACCCCAGAGTCGCATTAGGCTCACAGGTATAATCCAGACCACCAACACGAACCATGTCACCGCCCGATTGCAGATAGGGGTCTTTTTGGAAGATATTTTCGCAAACACCTTCGAGAATATCTTTGATTTGCGCCCCGGTCAGTTCCGATTTATAGCTTTCACCATAAGTCATTGATGTGACATCCATGACGCGCTCCATGGTGATGCTCTGTCCACTCAACACAGAAGAGCCCCATCTAACGCCTGCTGACATTGCAATTTGTGTATCGTGTTCTTCCCGCAGGGCGTTGACGATAATCTGGTCCCAGGAGCCGATAAAGTTACCACGGCGGTATAATTGATCATGCGTCACAGAAAGTTCTTCTTGTAGAATCTGCTCATAGGTTTTCCCTAGACGATCTGGATTGTGAGCATATTTCGGATTACGAGATTCGATGATAGATTGGCTGTATTGCGTTTGTCGCAACTGCTTGATAAAACCATCGGTTTCCTTGTCGGCAACAAGTAGGTTTGAGAACACTGGCAATAGCGTGTAGTTGACCCCTTTCAACTTACCGTTCTGGATATCCAAATCCATGCAGCCTACGAATTTACCGTTTGAACCCGCATTGGTGACATAGCACACGCCGCCTTCAGGGGTTTTGATATTGATGGTTTTCGGAATGCCGTCATGGGTATGCCCACCGAAGATTGCATCGATACCGCTCACACGAGATGCCATTTTGATATCGACATCCATACCATTGTGGGAAATCATCACAATCGCCGCGACTTTCTCGTTCTGGCGAATATGGTCAATATTTTTCTGTAAGGATTCTTCACGTAGCCCGAAAGACCAATCAGGGAAGTTCGCTCTCGGGTTGGCATTGGCCGTTCTCGGGAACGCCTGACCGATAATCGCGATGCGTTCACCGTTGATTTCTTTAATGCTGTATGGCTTGAACGGCAGGGCGTTATCTTCGTCATAAAGACCGATGCCGCCATGCTTTTCAGTCATGTTGCGGTAGGTATCACCAAACAAGGAATCTTCTTTCACGCGGATGTTTTGCGCCAGGAACTCGCCCTTGAAGCGTTTGATATTACTCAGCACTTCATCTTCGTGATAGGTGAATTCCCAGTGTCCGGTCATGATATCCACGCCTAGCAGGTTGGAAGCGTCCACCATGTCTTGTCCGCGTGTCCAAAGTGCAGTCGCCGAACCATGCCACAAATCGCCGCCATCCATTGTCAAAGTGTTCTGTTGACCACCTGCTTGATCGCGCAATTGATCTAAAAGCGTTTTGATGTGGGCAAATCCGCCGACCTTGCCGTATTGTTCAGATGCATCCTGAAAGTTCAGGAAAGTAAAGGCATGCGCCAGAGGGGTGTTTGGTTCGATGTTTAGCTCTTTCAACAATTTATGACCCACGACGTGAGGTAGTTTGTTGTATGCAGGGCCGACGCCTAGGTTAACGTTAGGTTCTCTAAAATAGATTGGATTCAACTGCGCATGGGTATCGGTCAGGTGCAGAATGCGCACCTTACCTTTCATCGGCACTTGGTACATGGAAGCATTCAATGCAGATGAAGACGAATCCACTCTATTTTTGGACATTGCCATTGCAGTCGTCGGTAGCATTCCTGCTGCCGCTGCCATGGACATTATGTGAAGAAACTCACGTCGGTTAAGGCTCATCTTTTGTCACTCTCCTCTGAGTCGGCTCGATGTCTATTTGGTGTGCATCGGCTCTTGATTTGATGAGCAGTTTAAAAAGAGGAGGGTAAAAAAGAAATTGGGAATATCCCGAAATAAATTAGGGTTAACCCTAAGTATCTTGATAAATCAAGGGGATGCGTCATCTCTATTTGCTTCAATCGCCAAGCGAACCAAGTCGGTAACGGTTTTTACCTCCAGTTTTGACATCAGATTCGAGCGATGGACTTCAACGGTTTTGATACTGATGTAAAGCTCGTCAGCAATCAGTTTGTTCGCTTTGCCTTGGAGAATGCCTTGCAATACTTGCTGCTCACGCTTGGAGAGTGAGTCAAAGCGCTTTTGCAATACTTGCGAGCGTTGATGATCCTGCTGCAAGCTGTTGTATTCATGAATTGCCGCCTGTATGCGTTCCAACATGTGTTGGTCGTTATAGGGTTTTTCAATAAAGTCGAAGGCGCCTTCTTTCATAGCACGAATCGCCATGGGAACATCCGCATGTCCGGTGACGATGATGACTGGAAAGTTCGGATCGATTTGTTTGATGGCGAGGTGTAGCTCCATGCCGTTCATTTTCGGCATACGCACATCAAGAATCACACAGCCCGGTAACCCTGTGGTGAACGCATCCAAAAACTCCTGACCATTCTGGTAGAGTTTGGTCGGTAGGTTGACCGACTCCAGTAGCCACTCAAGAGACTCCCGTACCTGTTGGTCATCGTCCACGATATAGACGCAGGGGACATGGTTTGATGTTTGGTTCATCACGTTTTCCTTTTGCTGGTTTCGTATGATGTGGTTACGTGGGGGAGTCTGAAAATAAATTCTGCACCTTGCTCGGTGTTACGCGCATCCAGCCGACTATTGTGGGTTTCGATGATGCTTCTGCAAATGGCAAGCCCTAATCCCATGCCGTCCGGTTTAGTGGAGTGGAAGGCATCGAAGATGTGTTCTATTTCACTGTCTTCGATTCCTGGGCCATTGTCAGCAACAGAAACTTCCACTTGGCCACCGGTAATCGCCAGTGAGACGGTGACGACACGTTTAGTGTAGGGGTTCACGTCTTGAAGTTGTGTTGCTTCGATGGCATTGCGAACCAGGTTGAGTATCACTTGTTCAATCTGCACCTGATCGCCTTTCACCAGCACCGGCCTGTCGGTGCCGACTGACTGTAGGGAAATGGATTGCTGCCCTGATTCGATTTCAAGCAAATCCAATACGCGCTTAATCAAACGCACCAAGTCGAAAGTCTCTTCGCGATGAATCCCCATTTGAACGAAGTCTCTCATCCGACGGATGATTTGAGAGGCCTGATTCAAACTGCCCAAGGAGCGTTCCAAACCTGTCTTCACCGTTGTATCCGAGTGCTCATCCAAACGTCTGAGTGAACCACTGATGTAGTTGATAGATGCTGTCAAAGGCTGATTGATTTCATGTGCCAGACCGGAAGCGATTTCTCCCACCGTGAACAAACGAGTGACTTTACCGAGCTGAGAGCGATATTTTTCACGTTCGTCTTCAATGGCTTGTCTTTCGATACTCGAACCAATCCATTGCGACAAAAGTCTGAGCAACTCTTGGTCTACCTGAGCGATGTTCGGGTTCAACTTGCTGTTGCCAACAAAAGCCAACAGGCAGTGAGGCGTGTTCTCAACCATTACATACAGGCTGATGTAGCATTTGTTGTCCTGTTCGTTTTTTACACATTTGATTTCGCCACTTTCGTTTTTGTCGAAGTGTTGTGGCAGATTGGCGAGAATGTCATCTTCCATTTCTGTATTGCCGTCTGCCACGCACAAATCCAGTTTGTGATGGTTCGACTCCACCTCCTGTGGCGGAATTTTGTATAAAAATGCCGCGTCCATCGCGAAATGGTTACGGGCAAGCTTGATAAGGGCGGTGAGTTTTTCGTGTTGCGTCAATTCCGGATTGACGGTGATTTCGTAGAAGCCCTGCAGTGCCGAGCGGCTTCGGCGCAGTGTTTCTTCAATGGTTTCGCGGGCAATAATATCCTGTTCCAAAGTCTTGTTGACCGACGACAATTCTTTGGTACGTTCGATAACTTCCTGTTCCAAGTTGTCACGATGTTTCGCCAATTCTGATTGTGATGCCGCCAGCTTGCGATTAACACGACTCAACCTTACGGTGAAGAACGTCAGTACCAGAATGAATGTCAGTACCAACAGGGTGACGGATTCATGTTCTTTCAGTATCTGTTTCAGGCTGACTTCTTTGGATGGCGCATAAGGCGGTAGTTTCAATGCCTGTAACAAACCGTTTACTGTTGTCAGGTCAGCGGCTTGTGTCCAGCCGTAAAAAGGGTCATAGTCGAGTGTTGACTCATGTTTCGGCATGCCCTTTAACGTGATGGCAACCTGACGAGCCAGAGCGATATCTGTGTGATTCAGCTTCACCATAGACCAGTTAGGGTAAAGCATGCTGCTGCTATGCAGAGGGAGATAGTTCGGCGTGTCTTGCGAATGGATAATTTTGATTTTCCCGGGTTTCAGTTCTTTGTCGGCAATCATGTTTTCCAAAATACCGGAGCGGACAATACCGATATCCGCTTCATCATTCACAATCGCTTTGACGATGTTTTTTTGCGAACCATTGGTGAACAGCATTTCAAAAAAGTCTTTTTCCGGCGACAAGCCGGCAAGCAACAACTCACGCTCGATAATCTGATAACCATCGAACTCCGAGGGAGACACCGCCATCACACTTTGGTTCTTGAGGTCAGACAAGCGTTTGAGTTTGTTTCTATCGGCACGGGCAATCAGTACCGCGCCCAAGTAACTCGAAACCTGAGTTTGATAACGCGTCTGCAAGGTGGCGATAGGGCGGGCGTCTTCCGACTTTTGCAAAGCGACGATATTTGCCGGGTTGGTGATGACGAATGACAGTTGTTGTTTTTCGATGGCTTGGTTTAAACACTCCGGTCCCATCAGCTTGATGGTGAAGTTATAGCCGGGAATGTTATGCGATAGATACTGTGCCGTCTTTGACCAGAAAGCATCTTCCTCGGGGTCATGGTGTTGGTTGAGCACACCAATCGAAACTGTTTGTGCGGCAGCCATGCCGGAAGCAAAGCTCAAGAAGGCAAAGACAAAACATCGAAGTGTGAAAGAAAAGTTCAATGGGCGCATGTATCTAAATCGGGGTTCCAAAAATGTTATTTTTTCTATATTACTCAAATTAATTCGACAGTATGAACAAGATTCTGCAAAACGATTTGGTTTAAACTTACGCTATCGTTTTGAATTTTTTGTACGAACAACCACGAGACAAAAGAAAAATATGACTAATAAAAATCGTATCCAAAACCAAACCGCAGTCGTTACAGGAGCTACCTCCGGCATCGGTCAGGCATGTGCTTTCGCCCTTGCGGAGCAGGGCGTGAATTTGATTTTAATGGCGCGCCGGGCAGAGCGTTTGGCGGCGTTGAAAGATGAATTGTCCCAGTATCCGGTGACGGTGGAAACCTATGTACTGGATGTCCGAGAGCTGGACAAGATCAACGAAGTGTTTGCCGATGTTGATGCTAAGCACAAGGTCGATATCCTCATCAATAATGCAGGGTTGGCGTTGGGATTGGGCAATATCGACGAAGGCAGAATCGAGCAATGGGAGCAGATGATTGACACCAACATCAAAGGACTGCTTTATGTCAGCCGTGCGGTCATTCCGAAAATGCGTGAGCAGAATTCCGGGCATATCGTCAATATTGGCAGTATGGCGGGCGGCATCACCTATCCGGGCGGTAATGTCTATTGTGCTTCCAAGTCTGCGGTACATACCTTGAGTGAGGCGATGAACTTGGATTTGGTCGGTACCAATATCCGCGTGTCCAATGTCGCACCGGGTGCGGCAAATACCGAGTTTTCCAAAGTACGTTTTGACGGCAATGAAACCCAAGCGGATGCGGTTTATGAAGGCTTTACCCCGCTTGGCGCCGAAGATATTGCCGATTTGATTGTCTATATTTTGAATGCACCGGCACATGTCAATATTCAGCATACACTGGTGATGCCAACCGCTCAGCGAAGCCCTACGGTATTGCACCGAGACCAATAATTAAAATCTGCCAGGTTGGGGGTGTCCTTTAATTTGGCAGTATTTAGCATTTCGCGCGCAAAAATCGGTACGCTTTAAGATAAATGTTATTTATCTGTCATTTTGTTTTCATACGGTGTTTTTAAACTAGCGAAACTTATTTGTTTCACTGGGATGTGTCATGAAAACTTCATTGCTTTATCGTTCAATTTTATCGGTTATTGTTGTCGGTGGTCTGGGCGCTTTAAGTGCTTGTAGTCAGCAGCCAACCAAACCAAGTTCACAAAAACCAGCTAGGTTATCAGTCGATTTTCAGCCAATTGCGCCTGCGGTCACACAGCAGGAAAAAGATGAAATCCGTTCGGTGAAAAAAGTCACGATCAACGGTCAAGAGCAAGCGATTGATTATCATCGTTTGATGCAAACCGGTCAGCAAGACAATGGTGAAACTTTCGGTGTGGTGAAGGATTATCAGGACAAGGTTATTCGTGAAGCCGACGGTTCTGCGTATCTATGTAACGGTACGGACACTGGCGAAGGTTCTGGTTTGGACCATGTGTCGATTCTACAAAAGAATGAAAACTTGTATATGGTGTCACAATTCGAGTGTGGTCCAGGGGCGATGTACGTCAACCAACTGGAGCAATCTAAAGATGGTCACTTGAGCTTGAAGCCAAACAGCTTGCAGTTCATCAGCCAAAAAGAAGATTTTGGTGGTTGGGTACACTGTGCGGGTGTCACTACGCCTTGGCAGTCACATTTGGGATCGGAAGAATATGAGCCGGATGCCAACCCAAAAGCGCCTAAGCCATACCAAAGCAACCGTTATTATCAGTCAGTCGGTGAGTTCTACTGGCACGGTGACATTCTGAAAAACAACCCATATTTCTACGGTTGGACGCCTGAAGTTTCTATTGATGACAAGGGTCAACCCCAGTACACCAAACATTACAGCATGGGGCGTTTCGCGCATGAGTTGGCGTATGTCATGCCAGACAACCGTACGGTTTATTTGTCTGATGATGGTGCGAATGTTGGTTTCTTCATGTTCGTTGCTGACAAAACGCAGGATTTGAGCGCGGGAACACTTTATGCCGCCAAGTGGCATCAAACTTGGTCGAAAGGGTTAGGTGCTGCACAAATCGAATGGATTTCACTAGGGCATGCGGATAACAAAACCGTGAAAGATTTTGTTGCCACCAAGCCTCATTTTGATGACATCTTCGAGACAGCAAAACCGAAAGGTGATTCTTGTCCGACAGGATTCCAATCCGTCAATGCATCCGCCGGACATGAGTGTTTGAAACTGATGGACGTCAACAAAGACGGTAAAGTCGATGCAGCAGATGAAATGATCGCCAGCCGCTTGGAAACACGTCGTATGGCTGCTTACAAAGGTGCGACGGTCGAGTTCAACAAGGAAGAAGGTATCACTTTCAACCCTGATGACAACAAACTATATGTTGCTATGTCGCAAGTACGTGAAGGTATGGAGAACTTCGCTAAGAAAGGGAAGTCGAAAGATACTTATGACATCGGTGGACCAAACGATATCCAGTTGGCTTACAACTTCTGTGGCGGTGTTTATCAGTCGGATGTCGCTAAAGACGAAAAAATCGGTTCTGACTATGTTGTGAAAAACATGGTTGGTTTGTTGGAAGGCACGCCTAAGAGCTATAAAGGGACAGAGTACGAAGGTAACAAGTGTGACATCAACGGTGTTGCCAACCCAGATAACCTGACTTACCTACCAGGCGCGCATTTGTTGGTGGTGGGTGAAGACACCAGCAAACATCCAAATGACATGGTTTGGGCTTATCACACCAAGTCGGATGAAATGCAACGTATCTTCACAGTGCCTTTCGGTGCGGAAACCACTTCGCCTTACTGGTACAAAGACATCAATGGATTTGGTTATCTGACGATGACTACGCAACACCCATTCGGTGAAGTGAAAAAAGACTATGTTCGCCCAGCAGGTGTTGATACCAAAACTGAAGCCGGTTATATCGGACCATTCAAGTTCAGTACTCAACCTAAATAATGCAATCGGGTTTTATTGTTAGTCCAAGAGTCGGTCTTGTGTTCAAGGCCGGCTTTTTGTTTTTTGGGTTATTGGTGAATAGCGCTGCAAACGCATCCACTCAACCGATTGATGTGCTAGGGCGTTATATCCCGCCGCAGTGCTATACACAGACAGAACACAAAGTTAGCACCGGGCAAGTCGCTCGCGTGCATAACCCCTGTTTTGCCTGTCATACTCAAAGTCTCGCGCCCAATTTTGCGGATGATGCCGACTTACAACTGAGTTATGACTTTCCCGCATCCATGCGACGTAATCCATGGTCAAACCTGTTTAAGGATAGGCGACCTCAGATTGCTAAGATTTCCAATCAGCAAATCGTCAGTTATATCCAACAAAACAACTACCAACATCAGGGCAAGTTGCTGTTGGATGAAAAGCTGACATCTCATTTACCCAAAGCCTGGGATGTCAATCAGGATGGTCGCTGGAACGGCTATCTGCCGGATGCCTACTTTCACTTTGATCACCAAGGGTTTGATAAAGCGCCGGATGGCAAACTGACTGGATGGCGAGCCTTTGGTTACCGACCTTTTATGGGCGCCTTCTGGCCGACTAACGGCAGTACCGATGATGTGTTGATTCGTCTTTCGACGTCCTTTCAGCAAGATGAAAGAGGGCAGTTCAGTTTAGCCGTTTATAAACTCAATCTCGCCATTGTCGAGGCGATGATTCAACGCCGTGATGTGCCCATTTCTCCCGTAGATGAAGCACACTATGGCGTAGATTTAAACCGCAACGGCAAACTCGATATTGCCGATAAAGTGGTTTACCGCTGGGCACCGCTCAAAGGTCAAAATATGTCTTATGTCGGGCAAGCCAAAGCATTGCAGCAGGCGGGCGAACTTCATTTAGCGGCAGGCTTGTACCCGGAAGGTACTGAGTTTTTGCACACCGTGCGATACATCGCTTTCGATCAAGCGGGAGAGGTAGTTTTGTCTCCACGCATGAAAGAAGTGCGTTATGCCCGTAAAGTCGCGTGGAATACTTACTTTCAACTGCGCAACGCCGCCATGTCAGAAACCAAAGAGGCGGATGACTTTCCTGAGCGTTTGCGTCGTGTGCAAGGCAATGAAGAAACCGGTTTATACAACGGACAAGGTTGGGTGTATCAAGGGTTTATTGAAGACAAGCAAGGCGCATTACGCCCGCAAACTTATCAAGAAACTTTGTCGTGTATCGGTTGTCATTCCGGCATTGGTGCGACCACGGACAGTAGTTTTGCCTTCCCCAGAAAGTTGGATGAAAGTCACTTTCAACAAGGTTGGTTTCATGCTTCTCAGCACAGCCTAAAAAACGTTGCGGACAAGCTGGTTAAAGTGGATGGCAAAGCAATCGGTGAGTTTGCCAATTATCTGCTACAAAACCATTCGGGCAATGAGTTCCGAGACAATAGTGAGGTGGAAGCCAAGTTTTTCGACAAGAACGGGCAGCTCAAACCACAGGCAAAAAACCATTTAGAGAAAGACATTACCTACTTGCTTTGGCCTAGCCAACAACGCGCCATGCAACTTAATAAAGCCTATAAAGTGATTGTGGATGAGCAGAGTTTTGCAAGAGGGCGGGAGGCACATATTGCTCCCCTAGATAAAACGGTTTATCAGCAAGTGAAAGAAGGTCAAACGACTGGACTTCAGCAAGCGGTGAAAGTTGAGGCGGTTAAATAATAAAAATCTACCAGGTTGGGGGAGCAACTGAAACCGTCTTTGATTAAGTCGCCCCGAAATAGATTTTTGTCTTCCTGTATTTTTCTTCTTTGGGCGCCTTGTTACTTTCTTGCGTTGCCAAGAAAGTAACCAAAGAAGGCAACCCTGAAAATTCCCCGATACTTCTAAACTCGTTCCCGCAAAATGGCGAACTCGCTTCGCTCAAACAGCGCCATTTTTAACGCGCTCACTTCGTTAAGAAGTAGGGCGGTTAATTTTCAAAGGGACTAAAACCTGCCAGTACGATCTTTCAGAAGTGATCAAGGCGAAACCTTTGAAGATGAAGAATGGTTCAAGTCGTAGCAAAGAAATTTGTTTTCATGCTCAAATTTTTCTTTATCTATTTGAGGCTCTCCAAATTCTTTTTCATCTTTATGTAAGAAGCTAGGAGGATCATATTTAAAGTCGTAATAAGATGGGTTGCATCTTATGATTGCAATAAGTGCCTCAAGGTAACTTTTTTGCATATTGAAGCGATATTGGTTTTCTTTATAGTTTTTTGCCAAGTCACCCCATGTAGAGTTTTCAGGAAGCTTTTTCCAAGAAATATTGACGGTTAGTAAATCCGCTGGCATGGTCGGTTTTCGCAATTCTATAAGGTTATCAATTTGTTTCTTCGTAAATAAATATGATTCTTTTGGGTCATTAAAATCATTTAATTGAGGCATCAAAGAAATTCCTGATTTCTGTTCAATAACTTTTTTTGACCATTGTTTCAGTTCTTCATTTGCTGTAGAGGAGTTTTGATAGGCACTTACAGCAATTTCCAACTCTTTTGAATTATTCGTTGAACTAGTTGCATACCATGTTCCGAAGATAGAGGTAATGGCTGTAATGATTACAGATATAATTGTTACCCTATGGTTTGATTTTTCATGAGGTGGAGGGCTGGTTTTATCTGTCTGCTTGTTAGTCATTGCTTATTCCAACATAAAATCATTCTTCTAAATTAATTGTGGGAAAAACTACAGGAAAAAGCCTGTTTTTTTATAGATAGCTACGTAGTTGGTTACTTTTTCTGCGCAGTTGCCAACATTTCCTTAGCATGATTCCTCGTATTCTCAGTAATGGTCATACCCCCCAGCATTCTCGCTAGTTCTTCAATGCGTTCCGCTTCACCCAATTCAGTCACTTGCGTAGTGGTTTGCTCGCCATCCGTTGATTTGGCAATGTTCAAGTGTTGGTTTCCATAAGCCGCTACTTGCGCCAAGTGAGTGATGGACAGGATTTGTCTGTGTTTACCCAGTTGTTGCATCTTCTGCCCAACCACTTCGGCAATACCGCCGCCGATACCGACATCCACTTCATCGAAAATCAAAGTCGGTAAGCTGGCGACCTCGGCACTGGCAACTTGTATTGCCAAGCTGATACGTGAGAGTTCACCACCGGAAGCGACCTTAGCCAAAGGTTGTAAAGGTTGCCCTTTGTTTGCAGTGACGAGGAAATTAACGGTATCTGACCCTGTAGCACTCGGTTTGTCACTAGGGGTAATCTCGATTTTGAACTGACCGTTTTCCATGCCAAGGGTTTTCATGGCATCTGTTACGGTATCACCAAGTTGCTTACCAGAAGTGCCGCGAGATTTGGTGAGGGCATCTGCTGCTTTTTGGTAGGCGGCTTCGGCTTGCTCAATCTCTGCCTTCAAACTTTCCAATGAGGCATCTGAGTCTTCTAGCTCTGCAAGTGCCTCGCGGATTTGTTGGTGCTTGTCGACCAACTCTTGTGGCTCGAGCGTGTAGCGCTTTGCCAAGCCGAACAGCTCGGATAGGCGTTCATCCACTGCTTGTAAACGTGCCGGATCAAGGTCGATATGGTGGTCTTGTGCTTGAATGTCATTGGCAGCTTCTTGGGCGTCTATCAACAAGGAGTTGAGTTGCTCGGTAATCTTTTCCAAGGTAGGGCTGTATTCGGCAACAGACTCCAATGCGTGAATGGCACTGCTGAGTTTTTCGGTGACGCCTTCTTCGCCCTCAATCAGTTCGTAGGCGTTGTACACAGCTTGCTTGATTTCACTGGCATGCGCCAAGCCGTTTTGTTCTTCTGCCAAGGCGTCGTATTCGTCTGCGACGGGCATGACTTTGTCGAATTCTTTGAGCTGGAAGTTGAGCAGGTCTAGCTGGCTTTGTCTGTCGCTTTGTTGCTCATGCAGGGTTTTATAGCGCTTTTTGAGGCTTTGCCATTGTTGATAGGTTTGTTGCGTGCCTTCCAATAGTTTTGGATGGTTGGCGTAGGCATCCAACAGTTCAAGTTGTTTATTGCTGTGAAGCAGGGATTGATGTTCATGTTGACCGTGAATATCGATCAATAAATCACTCAACCCTTTCAATTGAGAAATCGACGCAGGCAATCCATTGATATAGGCTTTTGAACGCCCCTCGGAGGTGAGGGTTCTTCTTAGCAGGCAGTTGCCTTCGTCGTCGAATTCATTGTCCGCCAACCACGCTTGTACTTGAGGAAGACCTTGTACCTCAAAGTCGGCCGTGATGTCTGCTCTTGGGGTGCCGTGACGCACCAAGCCGCTGTCTGCACGCTCACCGAGTGCTAAACCCAGTGCATCCAAGAGAATGGATTTACCCGCGCCGGTTTCCCCGGTAAGGGTGGTAAAACCGGAGTGGAAATCCAATGACAGTTTTTCAATCAGGGCAAGGTTTTGAATGGTGAGTGTTTGCAGCATAAATCTTCAAATTAGAAAGTTATAAGTGTCTCAATAAATGTCATTGCACAATGGCGTCATCTAGAGTTTTTACCTAGAGCTTTTGGCCCCAGTTCAGCTTGGCTCTCAGCAACTCATAGTGATCGTGGTCTTTAGGGTGAACCATTTTGATGAATTTTGGATGACGTGTCACGATGGTTTCGTGTTTTGCACCAATCAAAAAGGACACCTGACCATCACAGATAATGGATGCCGTGCCATTGCAGTTGTCATGGGGTTTGATGCGAATACGGCTGTTACCGCCAACCACTACCGGACGATGACTCATGGTGTGCGGATTGATGGAAACCAAGGTCATGACGTCTAGCCCCGGATCAACAATTGGCCCGCCGGCAGAAAGCGAATAAGCTGTTGAACCGGTTGGGGTAGAGATAATCAATCCATCCGAGCGTTGGCTACTGAAAAAACGGTCATCAATGAAGGTTTCGAACTCGACCATACGAGGGGAGTCATTTTTGTGTAGCACCACGTCATTGAAGGCTACTTCTTCAAAGAGTAGTTTGCCGTCCAAATGAATTTGCACATGCAACATGATGCGTTCTTCACACTTGTAGTCGTCCGCCAACACTTCGTTGAGGGTATAGATCATCCAGTCTGGAGAAACGTCGGTGAGAAAGCCTAGGCGGCCGAGGTTGATGCCGAGAATCGGAACTTCAAAATCGACAATGGTACGGGCAACATCCAGAAAAGTACCGTCTCCGCCGACCACAACGGCGAAGTCAATTTCCTTGAGCATGTCTTCGCGCTGAAGTTTTTCAATGCCATAGCGCTCCACAGGAAAGTCTTTACAACTATGTGCATCAAGAATGACGCGTTTTTCTTTTTCCTGAAAATAGAGAATCAGCTTATCAATCAGTTCCCAGGATTGAATGCCATTGTATTTTCCGAAGATGCCGATTTTATTAAACATTTGATGTTAACCCGAGTATCCGTTTTAATGTGTCATCGCCGAATTCCGTGCAGTTTCATTTTGCCGGATTTGGCTGGGGTTTTTCATTATGATTTGGATGATTTTAGCTTGAAAATGAAAAAATCGCTTCCATAATATGGTTAATTAACGCAAAAAACATTTCCCCCTATGAACTTTAACGAACGATCTGAACTTTTGTTTAAAAATTTGATGTCGATGTATCTGAACGATGGCAAGCCTGTCGGTTCGACTGCATTGGCAAAATTGCCGGAAGTAGGGGTGAGTTCCGCTACGGTTCGTAATGTCATGGCGGATTTGGAAAGAATGGGGTTGATTCATTCGCCGCACACTTCCGCGGGGCGTATCCCAACCGACTTGGGCTTTCGTGTATTCGTCGATACGATCTTGACGGTGCAACCTCTTAACCAAACCGTGCAACAAAACATCCAGCAAGGATTCCAGCGTGCGCAAACGCAGGACGAATTGATTGGTTCTGCCTCCAATATTCTGTCCAGCTTAACGGGGATGGCGAGTTTGGTGATGCTTCCGAACAAAGAGCAGGAAGTGTTGCGCCATATCGACTTTGTGCGTTTGGGCGAAAGACGTTTGTTGGTGGTGTTGGTACTCAATGATAACGATGTTCAAAACCGTATTATTGAGTTGGAAGAAGCCGCTTCGGAATCCGAGTTGTTGGAAGTGGCGAATTACCTGAACAAACATTTTGTCGGACACAGTTTGCGCGATGTGAAAGATAAACTGGTGAATCAGATGGATGAAATCCGTTTGAACATGAACCAGTTGATGCGTGCCATTATGGATGCCGCAGATGACGTGATTGACAGCAAAACCAAAGCTGTGGCACCTTACTTTATTTCCGGTAAAACCAACTTGTTGAACTATCAAGAGCTGGCGGATACCGACAAGCTTAAAGCGCTATTCCAATCTTTCGAGCAACATACCCACATGTTGAACTTATTGGATAAATCCATGCAAGCCAAAGGCGTGCAGGTGTTTATCGGGAACGAGTGCGGACATGAAATCTACCAAAATTGCAGTATCGTCACCACGCCTTACGACGTGGATGGTGAAGTGGTCGGTGTATTGGGTGTGGTAGGGCCGTCTCGCATGCATTACGACCACATCGTGCCACGTGTTGATATGACGGCGAAGATTCTCAGCTCATTGCTCAAAGGCAATCGCTAAGTGCAATCGTTAAGCGCACACCATTCAGCTTAAGAAATAATATTGTTCATTTTGCGGCGAAAATCATTCGCGGTTTCCGGCATCATGGTTTCAAGCATATTGATGGTTGCCAATGACAACTCTTTTGCACCGCCACCTTTAGCGCCAGGATTGCCTTGTAGCAATTTGAAAAGGTGTGCCATCCCGTTGTCATAGTCTTGGTCAGCAATATGGCAAACCGCCAAATCAAACAAAGTGTCTTCGTCTTCTGGTTGTGATTCTAATTGCACCGATAAAGCGGCTTTGCCAGCAGTATCCAACGCCAGTTTTTTGAAGGTGATTTGCCCAATCAAAAAGCGTGGGCGGTTTTCTTCTTTGATGCTGTCCGGCAGGCGAGTGAATAATTCCGCGGCCTCGGCAAGCATGTTGATATCCAAAAAAATCTGACACATGTCCATGGCAACATCGACATTGCCGGCATCTTCTTTGGCTGCTTGCGATAGAAGTTGTACCGCTTCAGGTGTGTTGCCTTCGCTATGCTTGACTTTGGCCTGCTCACGCAGTTCGTCGGCAAGGTTGTAGATGCCGAATTGTTTGAATAGAGCAGCAAGGCTCTCATAGGTCATGACGCCGACTTCTTCATGAATGGCTTCACCATCTTTGAAGACCATCAGCGTCGGGACGTTTTGAATATTGAACTTTTCGCGGGCATCGGTATACATGTCGATGTCCAGTCTTGCCAAGATAAATTGACCAGCGAATTTGTGTGCGTAGTCGATTAGAATATTTTCCAGTGAGATACAGCTACCGATGGCAGGGCTTAAAAACAGGACGAATACGGGCAGTTTTTGAGAGTTGGTTAAAACGATATCGTCAAAATCTTGATCGGAAATTTCAAAGTTGTAAACGTCTGGTTTTGCCATATTAAGTTCCTTTTCATCGAGGCTCATATTATAACAGGCTTAGAAAAACACGCTCGGGCTATCCATAAATGCCTTTAAAGCGTCTTTTTTGAAAAAAATTCTGTTTTTGTCTTGAATTCTAAAATTACGCCCCCATAAATCTGCCGATTTAAGTTATTTTTTATGCGGAGAAATGCATGTCGAAGAAAGAACAGGCTCAAGCAGCTGAAGATCAAATTCCAACCGTTGATTCAGAAATTTCTGAAGAAACGCAAGATGCCGAACAAGCGGTTTCAAACGACTTGAATGCCATGCTTCAAGAAGCGCAGAAAGAAGTCGATGCACAAAAAGATTTGGCGCTAAGAACCCTTGCGGACATGGAAAACCTAAAACGTCGTACGCGTATTGATGTTGAAAACGCCCATAAGTTTGCATTGGAAAAATTTGTGAACGCTTTGATTCCGGTTTTGGACTCAATGGAAATGGGGCTGGATGCCGCGAAGATGGATGAAGCCACTTTGGAAAGCATTCGTGAAGGGCTTGAAATGACCTTCAAACAAACATTGGATGTATTGGCGGATTTCAACGTAGAACGCATTGACCCTAAGGGCGAGAAGTTTAATCCGCAACACCATGAAGCCATGACAATGGTACCGTCACCGGAGCATGATTCCAACACGGTTATGGACGTTATTCAGAAAGGCTATGTGTTGAACGAGCGTTTGGTGCGCCCAGCTCGCGTCATCGTTGCACAGTAATTTAGGGTAAAGGGTTGGAAATAGGCAAAGAAAATTCACATTTTTTGAGTGATTGCCTTGAAAACGAAAAACCCTACCTTATATACAAGATAACTTTGAAAAACCTTTAAAAATTTAGATTTAAAAATCATGTGCTCCGAACAGGATTCGGAACTCAAATTTGGAGAAACATTATGGCAAAAATCATCGGGATTGACTTGGGTACCACCAACTCTTGTGTGGCGGTCATGGAAGGTAAAGACGTTAAGGTTATCCCTAACGCGGAAGGTGCGCGTACAACACCATCTATCGTTGCTTATACGCAAGACGGTGAAGTATTGGTTGGGGATTCTGCAAAACGTCAAGCAGTTACTAACCCAGAAAACACTTTGTTCGCGATCAAACGTTTGATTGGTCGTCGTGCTGACGATGCGGTTGTAACTAAAGATAAGGACATGGTTCCTTACAAAATCATCCCAGCTGACAACGGTGATGCGTGGGTAGAAGTTGATGGTAAGAAACTGTCTCCTCAAGAAGTTTCTGCGCGTACTTTGATGAAGATGAAGAAAACAGCAGAAGACTACCTTGGTCACGAAATCACTGAAGCGGTGGTAACGGTTCCTGCTTACTTCAACGATGCTCAACGTCAAGCGACGAAAGATGCCGGTAAAATTGCGGGTCTTGATGTAAAACGTATCATCAACGAACCAACTGCGGCTGCTTTGGCTTACGGTATGGATAAAGTTAAAACGGATAGCAAAATCGCGGTTTATGACTTGGGTGGTGGTACTTTCGATATCTCTATCATTGAAGTAGCTGACCTAGACGGTGAGAAGCAAGTAGAAGTATTGTCTACTAACGGTGACACTTTCCTAGGGGGTGAAGACTTCGATAACGTGATCGTTGATTACATTGCGACTGAGTTCAAGAAAGACCAAAACGTTGACTTGAAACTAGACAAGCTAGCACTACAACGTGTTCGTGAAGCAGCGGAAAAAGCGAAGATTGAGTTGTCTTCTCGTGAGCAGACTGACATCAACTTGCCATACGTAACTGCGGATGCGACTGGTCCTAAGCACTTGAACATGAAAATCACTCGTGCCAAATTTGAGTCTTTGATCGAAGAGTTGGTTGCACGTTCTATCGCGCCATGTAAAACAGCGTTGGCGGATGCAGGTCTATCTGCTTCTGAAATCGACGATGTTATCTTGGTGGGTGGTTCGACTCGTGTGCCAATGGTTCAAGCGAAAGTTAAAGAGTTCTTCGGAAAAGAGCCACGTAAAGACGTTAACCCTGATGAAGCGGTTGCAATGGGTGCTGCGATTCAAGGTGGTGTATTGTCTGGTGACGTAAGTGACGTACTATTGCTTGATGTAACGCCTCTATCTCTAGGTATTGAGACCATGGGGGGTGTTATGACTAAGTTGATCGAGAAAAACACGACGATCCCAACACGTAAGTCGCAAACTTTCTCAACGGCGGAAGATAACCAAGCTGCGGTAACCATTCACGTACTTCAAGGTGAGCGTGAAATGGCTTCTGGGAACAAATCTCTAGGTCAATTCAACCTGGATGAAATCCCACCAGCACAACGTGGTACGCCTCAAATTGAAGTTACATTTGATATCGACGCTAACGGTATCTTGAATGTTTCTGCGAAAGATAAGGCAACCAACAAAGAGCAACACATCACGATTCAAGCTTCTTCTGGTCTATCTGAAGAAGAAATCGAAGCGATGGTGAAAGATGCTGAAGCACATGCTGCTGAAGATGCTAAGTTGAAAGAGCTAGTTGAGTCTCGCAACCAAGCGGATGCGATGATTCACGGTACGAAGAAACTATTGTCTGAGCAAGGTGATGCCGTTGATGCTGCAGAAAAAGAAGCAATTGAAAAAGCGATTGCTGATTTGGAAGAAGCCATCAAAGGTGATAGCAAAGATGCTATCGAAGAGAAATCTCAAGCCTTGGCAGCAGCTAGCCAAAAACTAGCAGAGAAAGCTTACGCTCAGCAAGCACCAGAAGGTGATGCAGGTGCAGGTAGCAAACAAGGTTCTTCTTCGGCAGATGACGATATCGTTGATGCTGAATTTGAAGAAGTAAACGACGATAAGAAGTAATTCTGTTCAGCCTCACTAAGCACGCGATTTCTGCGTTGGGAAACACAGTACTCGCCGCCCGCAGGGGTAAGGCGAGAAATGGTCACTTACTCATCGTAAGCTCACATTTCTCCGCCTTGAACTCGCGCGCTAATCGAGGCTTCTTTATGAGCGAAACTAAGGTTTCAAACTTGAAAGCAGAAACTTCTGTATAATTCGGGCGATTTAACATTGCCCGTTTTATTTTTAAACGCTAATTATCTAACCCAGTTTTTATTTGAAAAATGCCAACGCAGGCATCCCCAACCTGGCAGTTTTTGAATAAAAACTTAAATTAAATCTAATCACTGACATTATGAGCAAAAGAGATTACTACGAAATTCTGGAAGTTGTGAAAACCGCTTCCGATGGCGAAATCAAAAAAGCGTATCGCAAACTGGCGATGCGTTATCACCCAGACCGTAACCCGGATAACACAGAAGCGGAAGATAAGTTCAAAGAAGCTTCTGAAGCTTATGAAATTCTTTCCGATCCTCAAAAACGTCAAGCCTATGACCAGTTTGGTCATGCCGGTGTCGATGGCAGTGCAGGCGGTGGATTTGGCGGTTTCGGGGGCGGCGGATTTGCTGACTTTGGCGATATCTTCGGTGATATTTTCGGGGGCGGTTTCCGTCAAGCCGGGCCTCAACCGGGTAATGACTTACAGTATGAATTAGAGATTTCCCTTGAGGAAGCGGTGGCAGGCACAACGGTCGACGTCCGTATCCCAACCAAGGAGTTCTGCGAAGCTTGTGATGGCACTGGCGCTGAACCTGGCTCTGAGGTAGAAACCTGTCCGACTTGTCACGGTAGTGGTCAAGTACGCGTCCAACAAGGTTTCTTTGCGGTATCTCGCTCTTGCCCGACCTGTCACGGTACAGGGAAAATCATCAAGTCTCCTTGTAAGTCTTGTCGCGGTGAAGGCTACAAACACAGCCATAAAACCCTTAATGTTAAGATTCCAGCCGGTGTTGATAACGGCGACCGTATTCGTTTGCAAGGTGAAGGTGAAGCGGGCGACCGCGGCGCACCTCACGGCGATTTGTACGTGCGCATTCGTGTGAGGGATCATGCGATTTTCCAACGTGATGGCAATACATTGTTCTGTGATTTACCTTTGTCGTTTGCAACGGCAGCGCTAGGTGGTTCGATTGATGTACCAACCTTGAACGGCAAAGCCAGTTTGAAAATCCCTGCGGGTACGCAATCCGGTCAAAGATTCAAGTTGGGTGGAAAAGGTGTCAAGTCGGTTCGTTCTTCACATGTCGGTGATATGATTGTACAAATCCATATTGAGACGCCAGTGAAGTTGACGCAAGAACAAAAAGATTTGTTGGCGCAGTTCGATGCGAGTTTGAAGGGCAAGCACCACAAACAGCATAGTCCGAAGGAACATGGATTTTTCGATACGGTAAAATCTTTTTTTACGGGTGACGACGATGCCGAAAAAAAAGATAAAGACGGCCCGTGGAACTAGGAACAAGATAAAGGGATAGCAGAATGGACAAGCAATTGAGAGTAGCGATTACCGGCGCAGCGGGTCGAATGGGTAAAAACTTGATCGATGCGGTGCATCAAACCGAGGGTTTGACTGTGGCTGCTGCGATTGCGCGTCCAGGCTCTTCTTTGGTCGGTGCGGATGCCGGTGAGTTAGCTGGTATCGGTACGTTAGGTGTGAAAGTCGTTGACCAAATCGAACAGGTCGTTGACGACTTTGATGTGATTATCGACTTCACCACGCCGGAAGCTACCCTGCATAACATTAAGGTCTGCTTGACACAAAACAAGAAAATGGTTATCGGTACCACTGGTTTTGACGACGCTGGCTTGGCGGTTTTGCGAGAAGCGACTGAGCGTATTGCAATCATTTTCGCGGCAAACTTCAGTGTGGGTGTGAACCTTTGTTTGAAGCTGTTGAAGCAAGCGGCTGAAGTCTTGAACGAAGGCTACGATATCGAGATTATCGAAGGGCACCATCGCCACAAGGTTGATGCGCCTTCCGGAACGGCATTGCGTATGGGGGAAGTGGTTGCGGATACGCTAGGTCGTGACTTGAAAGAGTGCGCGGTTTACGGGCGCGAAGGCATCACTGGCGCACGCGATCCGAACACTATCGGTTTTGCTACGGTTCGTGCTGGTGACATCGTGGGCGACCACACTGTTTTGTTCGCGACTGAAGGTGAGCGTGTGGAAATCACCCATAAAGCATCAAGTCGTATGACTTTTGCTAAAGGGGCAGCGCGTTCATGCTTGTGGGTCGTTCAGAAAGAGACAGGATTGTATGACATGCAGGATGTGTTGAACCTGCGTTAAAATTTTCTTTTCTTAAAAAAAGCGCCGCTATCGTTCAGATAGTTTGGCGCTTTTTTTATACCTGAAATAAATCCAGAAGGTTATGTTTTTGAACTCAATCGGCGTATGATGATTAAGAAGGTTAACGACTAACCTTTTCGTATAAGCGTTTGTTTTCCTAGAAATATTTTTTGTTTTAAAGGACGCGAGAGGAGGAATATCATGGCTAGAACACTCTACAAGGGATTGCTTACCTTTCTACTTTGCTTTTCCATTTCACTGCCGGTGATGGCTGCTGATCGGACAATTCTTGAAGTGCAGCATAAGCACGATATCAAAGTGGTTTACGATGTGAACCAAAACAATATGGAAGCGGGCATTGGCCAAGCGTTGTATTACGTGCGAGGATTGCTGGAGGCTTATAAAGGGCAAGGCATTCCGATGAAGCAATTGCATATCAGCGTGGTGGTGCATGGCGCGGCAGGCTATTGGCTGTTGAAAGATCCAAAATATCAGGACTTTGTCGGTAATCCGTTTGATGTAAACCCGAATGAGAAAGTGGTTAATGAACTGATTGAGCACGGCGTGAGTGTGGAAATCTGTCATGTCACCATGAAGGCGCATCGTTGGAAACCGGAAGACATTTTGCCCGGGGTGAAGATTGTTTATGATGCCTACACCCGTATTATCGACTTACAGATGCAGGGCTATGCCTACATCAAATTTGTAGGGTAGTGTCGGGTTTAGAAAAGCACCAACTGATTTCGGCCGGAGTGTTTCGCTTTGTATAGCGCTTGGTCAGCATTTGCTGTCGTTTCATCTATAGTGCTCGAAGCATTTCCGGTAGAGATACCGATACTAACGGTGATGTGGTATTTCTGATCCTCAATGTCAAATTCAGTTTGCTCAACAGTCGCTCGAATTTTTTCCGCAAACTCTTCGGAAAGGTTTTGGTCGAAATCCGGTAATAATGCGAGAAACTCTTCGCCCCCCATACGGAACAGGTAGCCATGGCCTTCAATGTGAGATTGCAGAAGTTTTGCGATTTTATCTAACACACTGTCTCCTGCTGCATGGCCACTGGAGTCGTTGATTTTTTTGAAAAAATCGATGTCAATCATCATGACCGTGTAACTCTCACGGTAAATCTTATGGGTTCCGCTTTGTTCTTCTTCGCAAATCTGATTATAGGCTCTGCGGTTGAGTAGCTGAGTTAAGGCATCTGTGTTGGCGAAATGTTCGGCAATATTTTTTTCGCGTTCATTGGCTTTGACTCGGTCAACCAATGCGAATGAGAGAAGAATGGAATCAATCGCCAACCCAAATTCAATGGCTTGATAGCCCAAGTGCGTATAAGGTAAGACAGACATTACCGTTAAAGCGGTAATGGTGGTACCAATCAGGCCTGCAGTTGTCCCCAATATAAAGAATCGCGCCGTTCTGTTTCCATTTACCAGCGACCATATTCCAATGGTAAATACATAAAAGCTGAACAAAACGCTGAGCACTATCGAAAGAATAACGTGGATGTGATAGCCGAAGAACGCAGAAAAGATCATTGTTCCTGTCATGAAAAGAATCATGAGGTTTGTTGTTGTTTGGGTTTTCGGCGCGAATTTGGCAAGGTTTAGAAATGCGTTGGCAAATAATAGTCCGGCAATTGAGAAGAGAAATATCCAGGTTGATTGCATCCAGTTTTGAATGACAGGTGAGTCTTGTAGCAAGTATTCAAAAGTATAGCCACCGTAACTCATGTTCATTATCAAGAAGGATGACAAATAGAGAACGTAAAAGGCGTAGTACTTTAGGCGGATATTCAGGAAAAGAATTAGGTGATACAAAATCATCGCAACGATGATTCCGTAGATGAACATTTTTATGCCCTGTTCGTTAGCACCATATTTATAAACATCATCTGTTGTCAGAATGGAAATCGGGACAATGAATGGGTCGCGGGTTTTCACTTGTACATAGACAGTCGAAATGCCAGGTGAAAAGTGATGTTCAATGTTTGGGTAGGTGATTTTCAGAGAGCGCTGGCTGTATGGATAGATATTGCCTGTTTTATAAACAGCAGCCTCCCGATTGGGGGAAATAATCTTCAGTTTAATATGGTCAAGCCAAGGCGTGCCGAAAGTGATGACTCGACTTACAGCATGGTCTGAGTCATTTTGAGCGCGAAACTTGAAGTAGTAAGTTGAATTTGTGAATAATCGAGCACAAATGGCCTTGTCTAGGGGCTTGAATAGGTCTTGGGGAATATCAGCGATATGCTCAAAATCAAACTGTTGGTGCTTGTCTTCATAAAAATCGATATGAAAGCCGATCTGATGAGCAGACTTGCCAATGTCAACAGGAGAAAGTTCTGCTGCATGGGCATTGGTGATGATGCAGAGAAGCGTCAGTAAGAAAGTCCCAAGCAGTTTAGTCATAAATCCATTTATGTTGTATTGTGTGGTCAGTTAAGGTATTCAAAAAAATAGTATCATGGTTTTCTAATGGATAAGTTTTTATTTCCATGTAAAACGTAATGGAAAGTTTGCGAGATGACTGGGGGCTGCTTTTCGAATATGATAACCGAGAATAGTTTGTTTTTAAGTGACAAATCAATGAAAACTAAAATCCTTTATCTAGTGTCTATTTTTTCCATGTTTTTGGGACTTCTACCGAGTGCTTCCAATGCGGAACAGATTTCGCAAAACTGGGTATGGTCGGTAGAGCAGGACTATGCCTTTGCCGCGACCAACAATGAGCAGAAACGTATTTTCGGACAGTTCTGTTACTACAAGACAGGGCTTTGTGCCTATATTGTGGATTTGGGCATTACCTGTAAAAAGTCGGACGTTTTTCCCAGCCTGGTGAATACTGATGCAGGCGCGCGCAAATTTGACTTGATTTGCGGACGTCGCCTGCATGATTCCAATGCGTTGATTATCAAGCCATTCCGCTCAATAGACAGTCTGGTGACACACAACAAAAATATTGGGTTCGCTGTTGCACTGCGCAATGGCAAATTTAAGGTTGTGCACTTCAGTTTATTGGGTTCTAAACAGGCTATCAAGATGATGCGCAGTTACGCTAAGCAAAATGCCAAACCACCCAGTATTGACCCTGATGACCAGCCGAGCCAAAAGCCGCTGACGCCAAACAATCCGAACACCAAGGGTAAATATTTATAAAAATAATGAGAAAGGGGGGTGAGCATGGATGAGTTAATTGGCTTGGCGTTGAAAAACTTTACCGTCACGATGTTGATTTTAGGTTTTATTGCAACAGCAATTTCATTGTTTGAGCAAACAGCCCATTCCAATATGAAGTCGGTTTTGCGAGCTTAGGGTTTGGGGTTGCCGGTGTGTTGGCATTCAGATCGAGCCTTCGGTTTAGAACAGTTGCCGTTATCGCCCCTGCTTTGTTTAGCTGGGGCGCGGCAGGCGGGCATGTTTACCAAAGGGTGACTAGCCATAACTTTGCGCCGGGCAATGCCGGAACCGTGTTTTGGACAGATATTCTCATGACTGCCTTTGGTTTGCTGCTGCTTTATGTGCAACACCGTATGACAAAAGTGACTGAATAAAATCTGCCAGGTTGGGGGTGTCAGATCTTTCCATTTAAGTGGATGGGCTGACGCTTATTTCCCCAAGTTCCAGGGTGACTATCAAATACCCCGGCAATCGGCGTTCCGCAGTGGTCACAACTGCCATTGTTCAAATGCCAGTCGGTAATTTCATAGTAAGCACGACCAATCACTTTTTCACCACAATGTGGGCAATAGGTTGCCTGACCTTCCGGGTGAATGACATTGCCGGTATAGACGTAATTCAGTCCCGTTTTCATGGCAATATCTCTTGCGGTTTCCAACGTTTGCTGTGGCGTCGCCGGGTTGTTCATCATACGGTAGTCAGGATGATATTTACTGAAGTGCAAGGGAACATTTGGTCCGCAGTGTTCCAAGATCCATTCCGACATTTCGGCAATTTCTTTTTCCGAATCATTTTCTCCAGGAATTAATAGCGTCGTCAACTCTACCCAGGTATCCGCTTCATTCACAGCGTACTCAATGGTTTCCAGCACCGCGCCAAGTGATGATCCCGTTAGCTTTTTATAGAAACGTTCGCTGAATGCTTTCAAGTCGATATTGGCGGCATCCATATGCTGGAAAAACGTTTCTCTTGGTTTCTCGTTGATATAGCCTGCGGTCACTGCCACATTCTTGATACCTTGCTCGCGACAGGCTTGAGCCGTGTCGATAGCGTATTCATAAAAAATCACCGGGTCGTTGTAGGTATAGGCCACGGATGCACAGCCGTTTTGCTTAGCGGCTTGCGCTAAAGTCTCTGGAGCAGCCTGATCCAGTAGTCTGTCCATATCTCGGGCTTTAGACATATCCCAGTTTTGACAAAACTTACAGGCTAGGTTGCACCCTGCCGTTCCAAAGGACAGCACAGCAGAACCCGGCAGAAAGTGATTCAATGGTTTTTTCTCGATAGGATCAATACAAAACCCGCTGGAACGCCCATAGGACGTCAGCCACATCTGGTCGTTTAGGCGGCCGCGCACAAAACAAAAGCCTCGTTGACCTTCATGGAGTTGACATTCTCTTGGACATAAATCACACTGGATTAAACCATTGTCGAGTTGATGCCAAAAACCAACTGGAACAACAGAGGCATCCTCTAAATTCACATTTTGCATAATTACACCTTGAATCCTTAGTTACATATCCGTATATATATTGGTGGAAACGTAAAATTCAAGTGGTATCAATAACATAGGTAGTATATTTTTTCAGGCCTAAGTAAATTGATGTCATAGGACGGCAAAGTTAGCTGATAGGAGGGTAGAGAGATGAGTCATGTTAGACCAACGGCGGTAGCAGGCGCATTTTATCCTGATGACCCCGAAACAATTGAGTCTGCTTTTTCTCAGTGGATGCCTCGACAAGAGGAGCACGCTAAGCCTTCCATAAAGCCATTGCCAAGAGTGCTGATTGTGCCGCATGCCGGTTATGTCTATTCAGGCGAAGCGGCGGCCAAAGGATATCGACTATGGCAAGACAGCTCATCGCAAATCAAAACCGTTGTCGTTATGGGGCCAGCACATAGAGTGCCCTTTGTTGGGGTTGCAACCATCAGCTCGGATGAGGTCGCCACGCCTTTAGGCAATCTGCAAGTTGATGTTCAGTTGAGAGATAAGCTACTTGAAGTTTGTCCTCAGGTGGGTGTTTCCGACATGGCGAATGCGCCAGAGCATAGTCTTGAAGTCCATTTTCCCTTTATCAAAAGCCTGTTACCAGGCGTTAAGGTATTGCCATTGCTGAACGGGCAAGTCACTGCTTCCGAAGTGATCGATGTCATTCAGAACTTGTGGAATGAAGAGGGCGTATATTTCGTTATTAGCAGTGACCTGAGCCATTTTCATCCGTATGAGGAAGCGCAAAAGCTAGATGGAGAAACCGCCAAGGCAATTCGCCAAGGAAATTGGCAAGTCTTGAATGGTGAAATGGCTTGCGGCTATAAAGGCATTCAAGGTGTTCTCGGGGTAATGCGAGATCACCCGATGATGATTGAGCAAGTCGCATTAATCAACTCCGGTGATACTGCCGGAACCAAAGATCGCGTTGTCGGCTACGGCACTTGGGCGATGTATGAATTGCAATAATCGAATTTCAGTGATGAGCAAGGGTGTACTATGAAATTGAATACCGACCAAGAAAGTGAATTGTTTTCTCTTGTTAAACAGACGATTTTGGATGGACTCAAAGGTGTGACGCCTCAAGAAGTGATGAGTGATGACGACGCTCTGAATCAATTAGGCGCCTGCTTTGTTACCTTGACGATCGATAAACAGCTTCGGGGCTGTATAGGGAGCTTGCAAGCGCATTTGCCTTTGATACAGGATGTTGCCAACAATGCTTATAAAGCCGCGTTTCAAGACCCAAGGTTTCCACCACTCACTGAAGGTGAAGCGGAAGAGATTGATATAGAGGTTTCTATTTTGACAGCACCGGAAATCATTGCAGGCTGTAGCTCTAAAGAGGCGCTATTGGCGCAGTTGACGCCTTTTGAAGATGGCTTGGTGATTTCAGACGAACGACATCGAGCGACCTATTTACCTTCTGTTTGGAAGCAGTTGCCTGATAAGAATGCTTTTGTTGATAATCTCATGCTCAAGGCGGGGATGACACATTGGAGCGAAAATATGCGCTGTGAGCGTTATCATGTGCAGGCGTATGAAGCTTTTTGGGGCGATATAGACTGATTTTTGGAGGTAAGGATGCTGAGATTTGAATTGGTTGTGGGTGCAGGAGAGTTCTTTGAGACCTTTGATTCACTTGGAGTAGAACGTATTCTGGAGTTTTCCGGACGAGTGCTTGCACCACAAGAACGCTTTGATGAAATACAGAATTTTCATTTGGCGATTCAGGTAAAGAACAGCCGTTCAGATATTTTAGGCAGCGGTGAGTTGGATGTGGCGAGCAAGGTATTGAAGGCAGAGGTTTTTCTAACTCAAGCGGATGTGCAAAATCTGATGCAGCTCTTGCCAAGCTTAAGTGCCGGGCATTTGGACTTGTCTTTCTTTCTATTGATAGACAACAGTCACGAGATTTTCGATGACCGCAAGGGGCTAAAAGATCGATATGAATTCCATATCGACGAGTTCGTGAAAGTGCTGGGCTACAACAATACCTAAAGCACTCCAATTGTTTTTAATCAGTCAATATCCGGCACTAAAGCCTCGATGACTTGTTGAGCGATTTCCAGCTCTTCATCTGTCGGAATCACCCAAACAGCAATCTCACTGTTTTCAGTCGTAATTAAGGAAATACCATCCACATCTTCGTTGGCGGCATAGTCGATTTCAATGCCGAAACGGGTTGAGAACCCATCCAAAACCCGTTCGCGAACCAATGCGGAATTTTCGCCAATGCCACCGGTGAATACCAGTGCATCGACCTCATCCATCACTGCAAGATAACTGCCCACAATCTTGTTTAGACGGTAGGTGAACATATCCAAAGCCACTTCTGCCTCATGGTGGCCGGATGCAGCGGCATCGACCAAACTGCGCATGTCACTGATACCACAAAGTCCTTTTAAGCCGCTCTCATGGTTGAGAAGGTAATCGGCTTCATCAGCTGTGTAACCTAATTCGCGAATCAAATACAACGGAATTGCCGGATCACAGTTGCCAGATCGGGTCCCCATAATCAATCCCTCCAGCGGGGTAAACCCCATGCTGGTGTCGATACTTTCGCCGTATTCGATAGCGCAAGCGCTGGCGCCATTGCCCAGGTGCATGGAGATTAAACTGACGCCCTCCAAATCCATTTCCAGCATTTCAGCAAGCTGCTTGGCGATATGTAAATGAGACGTGCCATGAAAACCATAACGGCGGATGTGATGCTCGTGGTACAACTCATTCGGAATGGCATAGCGGTAGGCATAATCCGGCATTGTCAGGTGAAAAGAAGTGTCGAAAACTGCTACCTGCGTCAGATTGGGGAAGCGCTCAGTGATATGGTAAATCGGAATCAGGTTGATCGGATTGTGCAAAGGCGCCAACTGACAGAGCTCTTCTAGTGTTTCAATCACCTCATCATTAATAATGGTCGCTTCATGGAAGGCTTCGCCCCCTTGTACCACTCGATGCCCGATGACGTCACAATCTCCCAAGTGCTCACAATAGCCAGCGGATTTCAGTTTTGCTTCGACTTCCAGCAGCGCTTCTTCATGGGTTTTCTTGCCCGGTTCTTCTTGTGGGTCTTCGGTCAGATTATCGATATTGCCATGCAATGCCAGATGAGTATCTGTGCCGATATAAAGGCTGTATTTGAGAGATGAACTCCCCGCGTTAAGCACCAGTATCTTCATGAGGCATCTCCTGTTGTGCATGCATTTGTTGGGCTTGAATAGCCGTGATAGCGACTGTGTTGACAACGTCATCCACCGTGCAACCACGACTTAAATCATTAACGGGTTTGTTCAGCCCTTGTAATACCGGGCCGATAGCGATGGCGCCAGAAGCGCGTTGTACTGCTTTGTAGGTGTTGTTTCCAGTGTTCAAGTCTGGAAAGATAAATACTGTCGCCTGCCCGGCAACATCGCTGTCAGGCATTTTTTGACGAGCGACCTCTGGGTCAATGGCCGCATCATATTGCAGCGGGCCCTCAAGCGTCAGGTCAGGTCGTCTTTGCTTCGCTATTTTGGCGGCTTGGCGAACTTTGTCCACCTCATCACCGTGTCCTGAGTCGCCAGTAGAATAGGACAGGAGAGCGACTTTAGGTTCAATGTCGAAGCGAGCAGCTGTGTCTGCTGAACTGATGGCGATTTCCGCCAGTTGGTCGGCATCTGGGTGTTGGTTTACGGCACAATCGCCATACACCAATACACGCGTACCAAAGCACATAAAAAACACACTCGAAACCAAAGTTGTGCCGGGTTTGGTTTTGATGATTTGTAGCGCGGGGCGTACTGTATCAGCTGTAGTATGAGTCGCTCCGGAAACCATGCCGTCGGCATAGCCGAGGTGCACCATCATTGTCGCAAAGTAGCTGACGTGGCTGATGGAGTCTCTTGCCAAATCAAGGGTCATGCCTTTGTGTTTGCGCAGTTCATAAAGTGTTTGAATGAATTCAGATTTCCATTCACTTTCTTCATGGTCGATGATTTCCACGCCGTCCAGATTGATACCCAACAGGTTGCAGTGGTAATGGATTTCTTCCGCCTTACCAAGCAACACCGGGCGCACAACTTTGCGCTGAAGTAAAATCTCACAGGCTTTGAGTATGCGCGCGTCATTGGCTTCCGGTAGCACGATGGCCTGTAGCGATTGCTTCGCTTTTTCAAATAGGCGGTACTCGAACATCATTGGCGTGGTGACATCTGCTGTCGGTTGTACGAATTTCTCCAGTAGACAATCTTTATGAACATATTGGTCGAATAGACTCAGTACCAAATGATTTTTTTGTTCATTATCCGCATAGAGTCTGGCTCTGACTTCATGTGCTTTCATCGCCGTTGGGTAAGTGTCTGTCGATACTGAAATTAAAGGGATTTCCAAGCCACGATAACCGGACAGCAGCGCCATGATGATGGGCGAAGGGATTAACCCACCTGTCAGCATAATACCGGAGATGTTCGGCAAACTTCTGGAGTAGAGGCTCATGACCGATACCGTCAAAATATCTGTTCGGTCACCGGGTACGATAATCAAATCACCTTCTTGTACTCGGCTCAAATAATTCTCCGCCGTCATCGCGGCAACCACCGGGCGTTTGACAAGACGAGTCAAAGGCACTTTGTCGTTGAGCAATAAACGACCATTCAATGCCTCGTAAGTTTCTTTGACGGTCGGCGTGTCCAAATCCGGCAGGTAAGGTAAATAGAAGATTAACGAATCTTCACCATTTTTGGTGATGAGCTTCGGGCTGTCGCAACTGAAAATCTTTTTCGCCTCGGCATCTTCAGAGCGTTTCACTTGGTTTGCGAATACGGCAAACGGGGTGATGCCCTCATCATGAGCGGCTTGGATTTCCATTTCTATGTCGCTTTCGACATCTTGTAGGGTTTTATCTTTACCGTTAAGTACCGGCACGAAAGGGGCGTTGAAATGTTTCGAGAGGTTCAGGTTCAGGTCGAAGTCGATGGTGGAAGCCATTCGGCTCAACTCCATGCCTTGTACCAAAACAAAATCGTATTGTTGCAATAGCTTTTGGTACTGAGCGATGAGCTTTTCGTAAAGCTCGTGTTTATGGCCTTCGCTCAATAGTCGAATCACTTTATCAAGCGTGAAACCAACCATTTCATCCATTGATTGCGGGAGGTCGAAGACGGATTGCATGAAGAGGCAGTCCGCATCCTGTGTTTCTTCCACCACCGGGCGGAAAAAAGCCACTTTTTCGAATTTTTGGTGAAGCAAAGTCATCAACCCGAAAGAAATAGCCAAGCTTCCGGCATGACGCTCACGAGAAGCAATGTACAGACTTTTCGACTTCATAACCATCCCTTCAAAGAATCGTGCCATTAGCATAGCAAAGAATGGGAACGAAATATATCTTGAGAAGTGATTTGCGGAAATGAAAGGGAAAAATCTACCAGGTTGGGGAGGAAGGCGGAACCCAACCTGGCAGATTTTTAATGTGACATCACGCTTCGTTGATGTTGGTTACTTGGCGATCAAGGTAGTCTTTCAATGCCTTTGACTTGCTGCGGATATTGAATGTCAGTTTTGCCACGTCATCGAAGTGTTTTGCGAAGTGAATCTCCACACCTTCTTTCAAGTAATCTGGCAATTCGTTGAAGTCTTTGCGGTTTTCGTCCGGCAGTATCAAGGTTTTGATGCCGATACGTTTGGCCGCAATGACTTTCTCGCGAATCCCGCCGACTGGTAACACTAGCCCCGTCAAACTCAGCTCACCTGTCATCGCCAAAGGCGTTTTGATAGGTTCGTTACGCGCTAAGGACAAGAGTGCGGTTGCCATGGTGACACCGGCACTTGGACCATCTTTTGGTGTAGCGCCATCTGGTACATGCAAGTGGACGAAAGCTTTGTCAAAAAACTCAGGGTCGGCTTTGTATTTTTCCAAGGAGGATGAAATATAGCTGTAAGCAATGCCTGCGGATTCCTGCATGACTTCACCCAACTGACCGGAGAGCTTAAACCCGCGGTTGTGCGTGTGCACTCGGCTAGCCTCAATGGTAAGGGTTGCGCCGCCCATGGATGTCCAGGCAAGTCCAGTCACGGTACCGATCTGCAAGTTGGTTTTTTCCTCGGTAAAGCGTGGTTGACCTAGCATGTCTTCCAAATCTTGCACATGAATCGTCGCACTTTTAACATCCTCTCTGACGAAACGAATCGCCAGTTTACGGACAATTTTTGCCAGTTGTTTTTTTAGGTTACGAACACCTGCTTCACGCGCATAGCCGTCGATGACGTGGCGGATGGCAGGCAAGGTGATTTGCACCTGTTTCTTGTTCATACCTGCTTCTTCAAGTAGTGCAGGCCACAAGTGATGTTTGGCGATTTGCATTTTCTCTTCAGTGATATAGCCGGACAGGCGAATCACTTCCATACGGTCAAGTAACGGCCCGGGAATAGTGTCGAGCGTGTTGGCGGTACAGATGAACACGGCTTTGGATAAATCAAAGCGTACATCCATATAATGATCCATGAACTCGTGGTTTTGTTCAGGGTCAAGCACTTCCAGTAAAGCAGACGCAGGGTCGCCTTGGTAGGAAGAACCAATTTTGTCGATTTCATCAAGCATGATGACCGGGTTTGCGGTGCCGCAGTCTTTCAAGGCTTGGATGAATTTACCCGGCATAGCGCCGATGTAGGTACGTCTGTGTCCTTTGATTTCTGCCTCGTCACGCATACCACCCACCGAGAAACGATAGAATTTACGCCCAAGGGTGTCGGCAATAGAGCGACCGATAGAGGTTTTACCCACACCTGGAGGCCCAACCAGACAGATAATAGAACCGGATACTTCACCTTTCAACGCGCCAACTGCCAAGAACTCGAGAATACGGTCTTTAACATCGTCCAAGCCATCATGCCCTTTATCCAAAATCTTCTGGGCACGTTTCAGGTCGAGAATGTCTTTGGAGTGTTGTCCCCAAGGCAACTGCGTCAGCCAATCTAGCCAGTTGCGAGAGACACCATACTCGGCCGATTGTGGATCAAGCGTGGTGATTTTATTCAGTTCTTCTTCCGCTTTGGTTTCCGCTTCTTCACTTAATGAAAGCTTTTCGATACGGTCGAGGAACAAGTCTGCATCAGCATCGCGGTCATCTTTGACCATGCCCAGTTCTTTTTGGATTTCTTTCAATTGTTGGCGCAGGAAGAAATCGCGCTGTTGGTCGCTGATGTTTTCTTCCACACGCTCACGAATATTGAACTGCAATTTAGTGACTTCGATTTCGTGTCTGAAAAGGGTTTGCACTTTTTCCATACGCTCAACCAAATCCAAGGTGTCGAGGATGTCTTGTAACTTGTCATTGCTGGCAGACGTCATACTTGCGGCGAAATCCGCCAATTGTGCAGAGTCGGTCACGCTGTAGCGGTTGAGGAAGTATTTCAATTCTTCGCTGTAAAGCGGGTTCAGCGGTAGCAACTCTTTAAAGGCGTTCATAATTGCCAAGCCATAGGCTTTCAATTCGGTTTCGTTGCCTTTGACGATATCTTTTGGATAGACTACGCTGGCATGGTAAGGCTCTTCAGAAGACAGCCAATCGCTGATTTGGAAGCGACAAATCCCTTCGGCAACCAGTTGAATGTAGTCTTCACGCACTTTCGGGTCGTGGATACGCACCAGCGTTCCCGTTTTGGCAAATTCTTCTGGCTTGGCTTTGTTGTGCTCGTCGCTATCGACAAAAATAATACCGATGTAACGTTGTTTGGCATCGATAACGCGTTTGATAGTTTTTTCCCAAAGGTCTTTGTTCAGCAAGACAGGGAGGGTTTGCCCAGGGAAGAATGGACGTTCTTTCACTGGAAGCAGGTATAGGTGATTCGGCTTGCTGCTGTTGACTTTAATCAGGTTGGCAAAGCCTTGCGTGACTTTTTTGACGGCATCTTCGACTTCTGCCATTTTGACATCGTCATCTTCGTCAGTGATCAATTCACCGTGTTCGAGAATCAAGTTTTCGTCTGCATCAGTATCTTCTATTTCGTTTGCTTGCAACGAATCTTCGACGTAGTCGTCGATATGATCTTCAAACGCAACGAATTCGATTTCTTGATGATCGTCGGATTGAGCCTGATTCTCCGCTTCGTGATCGGCTGGCGTTTGATCCGAGATTTCATTCTCAAGAGTTTCGGTGATAGGGTCTAATTCTGTTTTTTCGCTCATGTGTCGCTCATGGTTGCTAATATTTTGAGGTCTATTTGAGTTATCATATGGGGATTGTTTTAGCGGTTTTCAAGAATTGAGAAGTAAAAAATGCAAAAAATAAAAATAGGATTTGTCACGGTTTCCGACCGGGCCAGTCGTGGAGAATATGAAGATTTAGGTGGGCCAGCCATGCGTGAGTGGATGACGGAGGCGCTTACCTCTGAGTGGGAGCCGGTGGTACGCTTGATTGAAGATGAGCAGCCGATTATCGAATCAACCCTGAAAGCGTTGGTGGATGATGAGGGGTGTTGTCTGGTGGTCACGACTGGAGGAACTGGGCCTGCGAAACGTGATGTCACGCCTGAGGCGACCGAAGCGGTCTGCGATAAGATTTTGGATGGTTTTGCCGAGCAGATGCGCGCGGTGTCTTTGCAATATGTGCCGACAGCGATTTTATCTCGTCAGATTGCCGGTACTCGTGGTAGCTGCCTGATTATCAATTTACCGGGTAAACCTTCAGCGATTAGTGAGTGTTTGGAAGCGGTTTTTCCTGCCGTGCCATATTGCATTGATTTGATTGATGGTCCTTATCTGGAAACCAATGATGATTTCATCAAAGGATTCCGTCCAAAACATGCTGTACGTAAGTCTTAGTTTAGACTCTGAATACAAAGGCGATATTTATGAGTAACTTCAATTATCAATATGATGGCTTGGAAACGGTCAGAGACTTTATCCGTTGGGGCGGTACGCTGTTTCAGAAGGCAGATTTGTTTTTTGGTCATGGCACGGACAATGCATTTGACGATGCCAAGGTATTGGTATTCTTTGCATTGAAATTGCCTTGGGAATTGCCTGAGTCTTACTTGTTGGCGAGATTGACGCAAGCGGAAAAACAACAGGTCACCGAGTTGTTCCGCCAACGTGTCGAAACCCGAAAACCCTCTGCTTACTTAACAGGTGAAGCCTGGTTTGCCGGATTGCGTTTTATTGTCAACGAGTCAACCTTGGTGCCACGCTCGCCGATTGCCGAGTTGATTCAAAAAGAATATCGTCCTTGGGTTGAGCCGGAAAACGTTGAGCGCATTTTGGATATGTGCACGGGATCAGGATGTATCGGTATTGCCAGTTTGCAAGCCTGCCCTAATGCCACGGTTGATTTGGTGGACATTTCCACGGATGCCTTGGCGGTTGCGGAGAAGAATATTGCTTTGTATGGCCTAGAAGATTCTGCTGTTGCCATTCAGTCAGATCTGTTTTCAGCATTGGAAGGGCGTAAATATGACTTGATTGTTTCTAACCCGCCTTATGTTGACCAAATCGAGATGGAGGCCTTGCCGGAAGAGTTTCAGTGTGAACCGGCTTTAGGGCTGGCGGCAGGAGAGGACGGTTTGGATTTGGTTCGCAAGATTCTCGCTCAAGCTTCTCAGCACTTGAATGAAGATGGTACCTTGATTGTCGAGGTCGGTGTATCACAGTACTACATGGAGCAGGTTTATCCTGAAGTGCCTTTTTATTGGTTTGAGTTCGACAACGGCGGGGAAGGGGTGTTTGCCCTTCAGAAGTCGGAGCTGGATGTTTTTCAAGAAGTGTTTGATGCCGCTGCAGCGTTGATTTAATGTCGAACACCGCTCAGCTCGGTTTAATAGCATAGTTCCATTCTTAGACGAGTGTCTTTTCTCTGCTATAAACGTTTAATTTTAAAAGTTGGTTGATTATTTGCTTTAAGCTGACTATTCAGTAAAGGATGAGCAAATCCTGGGTCGAAAGACCTGTAAAATCGAATAATTCAAGAAGGAAACTGTCTGTTTTTTGACATCAAAGGCTATGTTTAATAGCGGGGCCGAAACAGTCAAGACGTTAGGAAAACTTTTATGAAAGCGTTAAAAAGGTTGTTGATAGCATTCATTTCGTTTGGCGTATGTTTGGTGGCACCACAAGGTTGGTCTGCCGCTGTTCAACATAGCAATGCCCCATTGATTGACTTGGGCGCGGAAATGAAAAAACAGCACAAGGAGGCAGCTCCCGAAGGCGCTGCGCCGGCTCAAGGTAAGGCACCTGCCGCGGAAGCCAAAAAAGAAGAAGCACCTAAACCAAAACCCGTTGTGCATAACCCACATTGGTCTTATTCGGGAGAAGAAGGCCCCGACCATTGGGGAGACTTGTCGCCTGATTATGCAACCTGTAAAACCGGCAAAAATCAGTCACCAATTAACTTGATGGCAGATGATGCCGTTGGCACCACTTCACTACCGGGCTTTGATGTGCACTACCGTGATACGGTTCTTAAAGTCATCAACAACGGCCACACGCTGCAAGCCAACGTGCCTTTGGGTAGCTATATCAAAATCAAAAATCAGCGTTATGAGCTGTTGCAGTATCATTTTCATACCCCCTCAGAACATCAGTTGAACGGTTTCAATTATCCGATGGAGTTGCATTTGGTTCACCGAGATGGTCGTGGGCATTATCTGGTAATTGGTATTTTGTTCAGAGAGGGTAAAGAGAACGATGCGTTGCAAACTATCCTGAACCACTTGCCTAAAAAAGTCGGTAAACAGGAAATTTTTAATGGCATTGAATTTAATCCAAATGTCTTTTTCCCTGAAAGTAAAAAATTCTTTAAATACAGCGGCTCTTTAACCACACCGCCTTGTACGGAAGGGGTTTATTGGATGGTGTTCAAACAACCAATCGAAGCGTCGGCGGAGCAACTTGAAAAGATGAACGAATTAATGGGGGCGAATGCTCGTCCTGTTCAGGATTTGGAAGCTCGCTCGTTGTTGAAATCTTGGAGCAATCCTAAAAACGATAGTCAGGATCACCGTTACTATCAATATTACTAACAGCAATTACATCTAAGTCGTTAAAGCGCTTTAAGGCAAGGCCTTGAGGCGCTTTTTTGTTTCTACGGTATTTTACCGACAAAGCCTTCCATCAAGTTTGACACAAAAGTTACCCCAAAAATTGCTGTGATATGGCAATAATCACGGTTTTGTCATAGAACTTTACTTGACTTATCTGCAGCATTTCCCGATAGTTAAAGTCTTGTCAAAGTAGAAAGATGTTTAGTAGCAGGAAGTGTATGGACCTGAAATCACGTTTTAAGTCTCGCTTGAAACCCCTTAGTGAAAAATCCTTGAAAGCCTTCGAATATTGGCAGTCTTTTTCGTTAAAGATGCGTGTTTTCATCATTACGTTACTGTTTTTTGGCATTTTCCTAACCGTTTTACCTTATGGCATTAAGTGGGGTATGAAACAAGCCCTGCTCAAGCAAGGGTTGGAAGAAGTCCATATCGAAGATGTGTCTTTCAATTTATTCACCGGGCGCTTCAAAGTCGAAAACATGCTGTTGAAAAAGGCAGGAAAAGAGCCTTTGAAACTGGGTGAATTTTTCTTCGACTTTGACTGGCCGTCGTTATTTGAAAAGCACTTGGTGGTCGATAAACTCATTCTGCTGAAAACTCACGTCCATGTCGACTTTCAACCTAAGAAATTTCTGGATGTTGCCGGGATTATCATTCCTTTGAATAAGGAAACACCTAAGGAAGAGCCAGCAGACGGCGGGTTGACCTGGAAATTGGGTATTAATAGTCTGGTGCTGAAAAATACCGTGGTGAGCGTCATTGCCCCGAACATTGATAAAGATGTCCGTTTTGAAGAAGTTGCATTGAACCACCTACAGAACTGGGAGCCATCTATGCCAGCTGACATGACCTTCAAGCTTGAGGTCGGTAAGGGCAAAGAATATGGCGGTTTCAAAGGGCACATGAAGGTCAATGCCTTTTCAGAGACACAAAAGCTGGTGGGGCAGGTTGAAATCAATAACCTGCTGTTGCAAGCCTATGAGAAGTTTTTACCCCCTGAAGTCGAGCAATTGGCAGCGAAGGTCGGCGGCAAGATTAATGTTTCAGCTTTCAATAAATATGGTGACGTGCAAGCCAAGGTCAACAGTGACTTGAAGTTAGAAAACGGCATCGTTCAAACAAAGGACTTGCAGGCGGATGTTGGTAAAATTACCTTTAATGGCGAGTCGGATGTCTCTTTACTTTCCGGTGAACTGAAGCTGCAAAACGATGCTAAGTTGTCTATACAAAACGCTGGTCTAAACACTTCTGATGTGTCACTGAAAGTCGGTGGCCTAACTTTGGAAGGCACAAGAAACGTGTTGCATAAAGACCAGTCCTTACAAGTCAAGGCGAATGAAAGTCTTACCATCCAGCACACTGCATTAAAACAGAAGGGCAACCAGTTGTCGTTTGATGACCTGCAATGGAAAGGTCATGTCGAGACGCAAAAAGATACAAAGACGGCTTTGAATGTGGACGGCACGTTGCAATTGGCAGGCATTAACCTGTCTCAAAAAGCCTTAGTGCTTTATGGAAAGACATTATCTTGGCAGGGGAATACCGATCTTGATATTCCTTCTGAATCAAAGCAAAAGTTGAAAGTGAAAACTCAAGGTAAGGTTGCCTTGGACAAGTGGACATTGACGAATACTCGAAAAGACCTGTTGATGTCGAGCTTCGATAGCTTGGATTCGCAAGTTGGCTTTGCATTGCCTTTGTCGGTGTCCGTGAAAGATTTTAGTTTGGATGAAGTCACTGTTGCGCAGTTTAAGCACGGTAAGACTAAGCAAGAACATTTGCCGTTGGCTCAGTTGAAAAGTTTTAACCTGAAACACTTTAACCTTGTAGGAACTAATAAAATCAATGTTGGAAAGATGGATGTCAACAGCCTGAAAGTTAATTTGGATTTCGATGAGAACAAGCACATTCATCAGTTTGATGCTTTGATGGCTTCTTTGCCAATAGATCAGAAAACACCGGCGAAGAAACAAACTACGACGCACTCAAAAACAGATAAAAAAGCGAAGCCATCCTCATTGCAGTTGATGTTTGATGGCTTGGATTTCAAAGGTTATAACCGCGTTGAGTTGCTGACGCATGCCACTCAACCTGCGATGCATAAAAACATCGATATTCGTACCTTATCTATCGGTAAGCTGAGTTATCACCACCCAAATAGAAATACGCCAATCAGATTGCTTGCGACCATTGATAAATATACTAAAGTCGACATCAAGGGCAAGGCAAAACCATTGACGAAAAAAGTGAATATGGATGTAACAACGCATATTCATGACATGGATTTGTACTCCTTCTCGCCTTTGATTAAACGGGATTTGGGTTACCGAATTCAGAGTGGATCTTTGAACCTGACATCCGATGTTAAGGTTAAGGATGACATGTTGACCTCGAAAAACCATGTCTTGCTAGTAGGCTTTGACATGGAAGCAGATGACAGTGACCAAACACAGCCGAAAGCTCAGGGCACTGAGAATGCCGTTGAAAAAACAGCTAATGAAGCGAGTGGTTTAATGAGCGCGACTGCATTGAAGTTTGGTTTGAACATGTTGCGCGACAGTCGAGACAACATAGATTTGGATTTGCCGGTTAATGGCGATTTATCTGATCCGGGGTTTGATGCCACCAGTGCCATCAATATTGCATTGAGAAACGCATTGACGGGTGGAACCAAGCTAGCATTAACTTTGGCATTGCAACCTTATGGCGCAATTGCAATGGCGACCAGTTACGCCTATAACCAAGCCAATAAGATCCAATTCCAATCCGTATCGTTTGTCGCCGGAAAAAATGAGCTTTCTGCTGGGATGACAGAGTATCTCGACAAGATGGGCAAATTGCTGAAAGAGAAGAAGCAAATTACCTTGAAGGTTTGTGGCTATTACACCCAGCAGGATGTTGATCTTTTGACCGAGGCGATAAGAGTAAATGACGCAAACAAAACGGATAATGAAGACAACGGCCTGCCTCAACAACAAAAACAGGCAGGGCAACAACCGCTCAGTGCTGAGGCACAAGTAGAGCTGAATCAACAGTTATATGATTTGGCAAAATCCAGACAAAGACTGGTGAAAGATTGGTTGGTGGAAAAGGACGGTATTGATCCGTCAAGATTGACGACCTGTCATCCAGAACTAGAGCAAGAGAAAGTCACAGGCGTCTCCTTATCTATGTAAACAGTTGGATACGCAATCGGAATTAAGTGAGTGAAGAGGGAAGAAATGCAGGGTTTGGAAAGTATCGTGTCGCACAATGTCGTTTTGAACAGTGGGGAAGTAGAGGAGAAGCGCGTTGAGATTAAAGCGTATTTTAACCAAACTTACACGCTCTATGAAACCCTGTTTGAAACGCTTGTGTCGGAGGATGCCTTTTATCTGCGTCCTTGTTCGCTACGCCACCCACTGATTTTCTATTTTGGTCATACTGCCACTTTTTTTACCAATAAGCTGGTGTTGGCGAAATTACTGCCGAATCGCATCAATTCAAAAATTGAATCTATGTGCGCAATTGGTGTGGATGAAATGTCGTGGGACGACCTTAATGACGAGCATTATGACTGGCCGAGTGTCGGTGCGGTGCGCGAGTATCGCCAGCAGGTCAGAGATGCGGTTAATCATTTGATCGATACCATGGAATTTCATCTGCCGATTGATTGGCAAAGTCCGATGTGGCCAGTGATCATGGGCATCGAACATGAGCGCATTCATTTAGAAACCTCATCTGTGTTGATTCGCCAGCTGCCTTTAGAGCAAGTGAAGCCACATCCATTGTTCACGATTTGTCGTGAGAGTGACGAAGCACCTGAAAATGTTCTTTTTCCGGTTCCAGCAGGCGAAGTAGCTATCGACCATAAGGATCCCGCAGAATTTTATGGCTGGGACAATGAGTATGGCACGCACAAAGCCGAGGTGACAGAATTCAAGGCGGCAGCATTTTTGTGTTCCAACAAAGAGTATTTGGCGTTTGTTGAAGCAGGAGGCTACGACAACCCAGTTTACTGGGATGAGGAAGGTAACCGTTGGCGCCAGTTTACGCCGGACAAACATCCGACTTTTTGGGTGAAAAAGGGCGATGCATGGTGGTTGCGCTGCATGACAGAAGAAATCCAGATGCCTTGGGACTGGCCGGTAGAAGTCAATTATCTGGAAGCGGATGCTTTTTGTCGCTGGAAATCTCATGAGACGGGCAAAGCTATCCGCTTGCCAAGTGAAGATGAGTATCTACGTTTGAGAGATCATACCGATGCCTTAGTGCATCATGACAAACATCCCGGCCTTGCCAATATCAACCTGGAACGTTTTGCGTCTTCCATGCCGGTGAATTGGAACCAGACGGGAGATTTTTTCGATGTTATCGGCAATGTTTGGCAATGGACGCAAACGCCAATTTATCCTTTTGAAGGCTTCAAGGTGCACCCGTTGTATGATGATTTCACCACGCCGACTTTTGATAACAATCACAACATTTTTAAAGGTGGTTGCTGGATATCGACCGGAAATGAAATCAACGGATATTCTCGCTATGCCTTCCGCCGCCATTTTTTCCAGCACGCCGGATTCCGTTATATCGAGTCAGACCATGAGGTGCAAACGCAGTTTTCCACTTATGAAACCGATGCTGCGGTGGCGCAATATTGTGAATTCCATTATGGTGAAAGTTATTTCGATGTAGAGAACTTTGCCCAACGCTATGCGCGTACTGCTATAGAAGCGATTCGGAAAGACCAGGATTTTGCAGGTCGCAACGATTTGTCTGTTTTGGAAGTTGGTTGTTCCGTTGGGCGGGCCAGTTTTGAGTTGGCGTTAGGTTTTGAGCAGGTAATGGGATTGGATTTTTCTGCGAGATTTATCCAGATTGCCAACCAGCTCAAAACAACCGGGTCGGTGTTATACACCTTGCCGATAGAAGGTGAGATTGTCGACTTCAAGAAGAAAACCCTCGCCGAATATGGTTTGGCGGATGTCGCTCATAAGTGTGAGTTTTTGCAGCAAGATGCAAGTAACCTGAAACCGATTTTCACCGGCTATGACATGATTGTGGCGGTGAATCTGATTGATCGTTTGTATGATCCGACCAAGTTCTTGAAGGATTTGGCGCATCGACTGAATGAGGGTGGGTTGTTGATGCTGGCTTCACCTTATACCTGGTTGGAAGCGTTTACCGAAAAGGCCAATTGGTTGGGTGGATATAAAGATGAACAGAGCGGTGAAAACGTCACCACATTAGAAGGCATTACCGCCTTATTGCAAGATGAGTTTACAATGATTCGTGAACCTTTCGATATTCCGTTCGTGATTCGAGAGACACAGCGTAAATACCAACATACGTTGTCTCAAGTCACTTTATGGAAAAAACGTTAGGGTGTTGAAGGGATTTAAACAAGGCTAATGGATTATGGCAGATTTTAATAGAGTGTTTCCCCGTGAGGACACAGACGCAGAAAAGTATGCGTTGCGAAAGGCATTGTTCGGCCGGGAGGATATTCTTCCTATGTGGGTGGCGGATATGGATTTACCGACGCCGAACTTTATCATGCAAGCCATCAAGACGCGTCTTGAGCATCCGATTTTGGGTTATACCCATATGTCTGAAGCGGTTTACCAAGCCATTATCGATTGGCAAGCGTTTCATGAATATGAGGTGAAGTCCGAAGAAATCGTTTTCACCCATAATGTTGCCAATGGCTTTTTCATGGCAGTGCAAGCCTTTACCAAAGCGGGAGAAGCTGTTTTGGCGATGCCGCCGGTTTACCCACCTTTTTTGACTGCGCCAGAGTTGAATGGCAGAAAGCTGGTGACTGCGCCTTTGGTGCTAAAAAACGGACGTTATGAAATCGACTTTGATTTGTTGGAAAGTAAAATTGTTGAGAACAAGGTTCAGCTGATTTTGTTTTGCCATCCGCAAAATCCGTCCGGTAGAGTGTGGACAGAAAATGAGCTGAAAAAGTTGGCTGAGATTTGTGTGACGCACAAAGTGACAATCGTTTCCGATGAGATTCACTCTGACATGATTTTTTCCGGCAAACATATCCCTCTGGCGACGATTTCGGATGCCATTCGACAACAAACGATTACCTTGAGTTCGCCAGGCAAAACCTTTAATCTTGGCGGGTTGCAAATAGGCTATGCCATCATTGCCAACCCCAAATTGAAAGCGGCGTATTTGAAGGTGAGTCAGTCGGTGAGTGTAAAAGGGTTGAACTTATTTGCTACCGTTGCGCTTGAAGCCGCATACAGCGAGAAGGGCAGACGCTATGTGCAGGAGTTAAACCAGTTCCTGCAACAGAATATCGACAAGACGGTCGACTTTTTTCAAACGCATTTTCCACAAGTGACGGTTATGCGCCCGGAGGCATCCTATCTTGTCTGGTTGGATTTTTCGACCTTATGTTCGGACCATGCCGCTTTGAAAAACTGGATTATCAACGATGCAAAGTTGGGATTGAACGATGGCGAATCGTTTGATGTAAAAACCGACAAGCCCAATGCCGGAACCTGTTTCATGCGAATGAACCTAGCCGTTCCGCCTAGAGTGCTGCAACAAGCCTTCAGTCATTTCAAAATGGGATTAAATCAGCTGCCTAAATTGTAGGATTTAGTGCTATTCTTACCGACTGAAATTCAAAAAGAGTGCGCAAAGCACCAAACGCAGACAAGCGATAAAAATCTACCAGGTTGGGGTGTAACTTGGATTGTCATGACTCGTTAATTTTTTCTATTTTCTCGTAAAGGCGTGATGTTTTATGTCGACTTCAAATCATTTATCCAAAAAAATCTCTCAAATCCTAGATTATGATCTGGATAAAAGGCTCATCAATCTAGTGAAGATGCTGAGAGTTGTTTTGGTTGTGTTTATGATTGTTTATTTGGCGGCGTGCTTGTTCAGTATTTCCAACAAGTTGTTTGATTTCTTGATGCATCAAGGTGCTTTGAACTTTCCGTCAATGAAGGTTCTGTTGACCGATGCACTTTTCACCCTGATCGTGCTGGCAATCGTCAATGCTTTGTTCATCAGAAACAGCTTTGATTACGCCTTAACCTTCTTGGAAATCGCTTTTGTGGTGGTGATTCGAAAATTGATTCTTTTGGACACGACACCAGACGAGAACGGAACCCTGTTGATTTTGGGTGGTATCTCAGCGGTCTTCTTTGCGTTGATTATTTACATTCATGGTTTGATGAGACAATGGCGAGAAAAAGAACCGAAAGTCATGGACGAAGCTTCTAAGTAAGTCCTTTCTATTAAGTTATTGAGTAAACAACCGCTAGCGACTTGCTTACTTAACCAGACTTCGACTTTACGAACCGATTCAAAAGGAATTCAGATGATATACAACAGTCTTGGAAATACCGATATTCAAGTCAGTCGTATTTGTTTAGGTACCATGACTTGGGGTGAACAAAACACTCAGTCAGAGGCCTTTGAGCAAATGGATTATGCGCTGAATCAAGGCGTGAACTTCTGGGATACAGCAGAGCTGTATTCCGTACCACCACGTGCCGAAACTTACGGCGCAACCGAAATCATGATTGGTAATTGGTTTGCCAAGAACGGTCGACGCGACGATGTGGTGCTGGCCTCTAAAATCGCCGGGCCAATGGGACCAGCGTCACACATTCGTGATGGGCAAGGGCGTTTTAATCGAGAGCAGATCACTCAAGCGTTGGAAGCATCCCTTAAGCGTTTACAAACCGATTATTTGGATTTGTATCAATTGCATTGGCCGGAAAGACCAACCAACTACTTTGGTAAATTGAATTATGAGTGGGTAGATGAACCTCAGAATTTAACGTCTTTTGAAGAAACATTGGAAGTGCTGACTGAGTTCGTCAAGCAAGGCAAAATCCGTCAAATCGGGTTGTCGAATGAAACGGCTTGGGGGGCGATGAAGTTTTTGCAGATTGCCGAAGCGAAAGGCTTGCAGAAAATCGTCACCGTGCAAAATCCATATAGCTTGTTGAACCGCAGCTACGAAGTCGGTTTAGCAGAGGTTTCTCGCCATGAAGGCATTGGGTTGTTGGCTTACTCACCGCTTGGGTTTGGCGCATTGTCCGGAAAGTATCTGAACGGTGCTAAGCCAGAAGGCTCGCGTTTGGCATTGTTCCCTAACTATGATCGCTATATGGGAGCAAATGCTGTCAGAGCCACAGAGCTTTACGCGGCGTTGGCAAAAGGCAATGGTTTGACCCCGACTCAATTGGCACTGGCGTTTGTGAACTCACGTCCATTCCTGTCGGCGAACATCATCGGAGCAACCTCCATGGAACAGTTGAAAGAGAATATTGACTCCATCAATATCACCTTGGATGACGAAGTGCTGTACCAAATCGAACGGATTCATGCACAATACACCATTCCTGCACCTTAGGGTGATGGGCTTGTGCCGATTTCTAAAGTTATAGTAACAAGTATGGGGCTGGCAATCCGGTCAACGCCCATGAATAAAAATTTATGAGTTAGGAGTGTTATGTTTCACCCAAGACACCAACATATTTTGTTTGCATTTTTTATGGCGCTTTTCATGTCGTTTCTGATGTCAGGCGTGATCAGCTATATGAACGTAGGCTTGCCTGAGAACTTTTTGAAGGTTTGGTTTCACGCTTGGTGGACAGCGTTTGTGATTGCGTTTCCTATCGTGCTATTTGTGGCACCGATGGTGAGACGTATCGTCAATAAACTTGTCCGTGCGGTTGAGCATCCTCATCACAGCTAAAGCTCAGTTGAGTTACCCAACCTGGCAGATTTTTGATACTTATTGATTGTAAGCGTCGATAAACAGGTCTGGGATTTTACAGGCTTTTTGGGTGTGCAGATCCATGCAGACCCAAATAGTATGGCCTGAAAAGATTTTTTTCCCATCCGTTTCGCGATAGATTTCATAATGGCGTTTGCGTTGGCAACAGCCGATGCGCTCGCCTATCCAAGTACCCATCACAAGTTTGTCGTCAAGAAAGCAGGGGGCGAGGTAATTCAGCTCGTGTTGCTTCACCACCATAATCTTGCCTTGTTCTTTCTGTTGGTCGTAGTCGATACCGACAGATAAACTGTGCTGCCAAGCGATATGTTCCATCCAAGCCAGGTACACCTTGTTATTGACGTGTTTGAGGAAATCCAATTCTTCGGGTTTGACTTGGTGTTCCAGAATAAAAGGGTTTGGGTGCGGCCATGCAATCATATTGAATCTCTGTAGGGATAGTTGTTTGTGTAATGTCCCTTAAATCTTATATAGCAATGAATTTCGACGAAATCCAAGGGCTTTAGTATAATGCTCAACAAAGATTAGGCAAGTTGAAGTACTCAGGCTAAATACTGGGTGTTGAAATAAAAAAGTAAGGATTTTGAGTTTCATGTCGGGTAATACATTAGGACAAAATTTTCGTGTAACCACTTTTGGAGAAAGTCACGGTATCGCATTGGGTGCGATTATCGATGGTTGTCCTCCAGGCATGGAACTGACGGAAGAAGATATTCAAATTGAGTTGGATCGTCGTAAACCAGGTACTTCAAAGCATGCTACTGCGCGCCGTGAAGATGACAAAGTTCAAATTTTGTCGGGTGTGTTTGAAGGTAAAACGACCGGTACGCCGATTGGATTGATCATCCACAATACTGACCAACGTTCAAAAGATTATGCCAAAGTGGCGGAAACTTTCCGTCCTTCTCATGCTGACTACACCTACACGCAAAAGTACGGCATCCGCGATTACCGAGGTGGCGGGCGTTCATCTGCGCGTGAAACGGCGATGCGTGTTGCTGCCGGAGCGATTGCGAAAAAGTATCTGAAAGAACGCTTGGGGATCGAAATCAAAGGCTATTTGTCACAGCTAGGTCCCATTAAAGTCGAGAATGTCACTTGGCCGTTTGATAATGACAACGAATACTTTTGCCCAAGCCCTGAGAAACGCGAAGAAATCCGTGAATATATGGACAACCTGCTGAAACAAAAAGACTCTGTGGGTGCGAAAATTACGATTGTTGCCAGAAATGTCCCAGTAGGATTGGGTGAGCCTGTTTTTGATCGTTTGGATGCCGATTTGGCACATGCTTTAATGAGCATTAATGCTGTGAAAGGTGTTGAGATTGGAGATGGTTTTTCCGTTGCGGCTCAGCGTGGCACTGAGCACAGAGATGAGATGTCACCGGAAGGTTTCTTGTCCAACCACTCTGGTGGGATTTTGGGTGGGATATCAACCGGACAAGATATCGTTGCTCACATCGCATTAAAGCCGACTTCGAGCATTATGACGCCGGGCAAGAGCATCAACCGTGATGGCGAAGCAATTGAAATGGTGACTAAAGGTCGCCATGACCCTTGCGTGGGAATCCGTGCTACGCCTATTGCCGAAGCAAAAGTCGCATTGGTGTTGATGGATCATTTCATGCGTAACCGCGCTCAAAATGGCGATGTGGTGCCGCCGGTTATGGATTTAGCCAACGCAGAGCGCTGAAGCCATCTAGAAATCAACTGAAACTCAAGCCGGCAAATTTCTAAAAATTGTCGGCTATTTGATTTGCCTTCCTTTGTCTGTTTTTAAGGTTTTAGCTCATGCCGCAAGCCGCCTATAAACAAGCCTATCCTAAACTGTCGGGATTCTATTTCTTTTACTTCACCTTATTTGGTGCTGTGATTCCGTATATCAGCTTGTACTATCAATCCTTAGGGATGGACGCGATCCAAATTGGGCAGTTGATGGCGGTATTTGTCGGAACCAAAGTGATTGCGCCTAATTTATTAGGTTGGCTGGCAGATAAAACCGGAAAAACCGTTTATTGGTTGCGTTGGACCGGCTTTCTTACGCTAGTGTCGGCAACGGGTTTTTTGTTCTTTCAGAGCTTTTCCGGCTTGTTGCTAACGGTTTTCTTTTTCAGTTTTTTCTTTCATGCCGCTTTGCCCTTGTTTGAATCCTATACGTTTTCAAACCTTGCAGGACTCAAAGAGCGTTATGGACAAATACGCTTATGGGGGTCGATAGGGTTTATTGCTGCCGTGTTAGGTGTTGGTTGGCAATTACAAGTATTTACGACGCATGCCTATCAAATTTATCCTGTGGTGTTATGGGGGACTTCGATAATTGTTTTTTTGACAATGTTTTGGGTGCAAGATTTTGAATCTACTCCAACAGAAAAGACTACAGAAACGCCTTTGAGTTTTCTCTCGATTATTAAGCGACCATGGGTTATCAGCTTATTGTTAGTGACTATATTGGCGCAGTTCTCACATGGTGCTTACTACAGTTTTTATAGCATATTTTTGCAACAACACGGTTATAGCCAAACTGCGATTGCTTGGCTTTGGTCAGTTGGTGTCATTGCGGAAATTGGCGTGTTTTTCTTTATGCCGAGGCTGTTTCGTTCTTTCAGCGTCAAGCTATTGTTGTTGATTAGTTTGTTATTAACGTTTATTCGTTGGATGATGATTCCTTACGTAGCGGACTGGCTTAGTCTATTGATTTTGGCGCAAACTTTCCATGCAGCAAGCTACGGCCTGTTTCATGCTGCTGCGATTCATTTGATTGATGAGCACTTTCACGGTGTCAATCAAAGCAGAGGTCAGGCTATTTACGCTTCAGTCAGTCACGGTTTTGGCGGCGGCATAGGGATGCTGGTTGCGGGTTATGCTTGGCAAGCCGGTGGTGCGAGTTTGGCATTTTCCATCAGTGCTATTTCTATTTCTTTTGCACTTTTTATCACTCAGAAATGGGTACAATCTAGTCATTAATCACACCAAGGAGATTGTTATGAGATTGTTGCATACGATGTTAAGAGTAGGCGATTTACAAAAATCCATCGACTTTTACACTCAAGTGTTGGGTATGAAGTTGTTGCGTCAAAATGATTACCCTGCGGGAGAGTTTACGCTGGCATTTTTAGGTTATGGCAATGAGGACGAAAACACCGTATTGGAGCTAACCTATAATTGGGGTGTGGAGTCATACGATTTAGGTGCCGGCTATGGGCATATTGCAATTGAGGTGCCAGATGTTTACAAAACCACCGAGGCGGTTAAAGCTGCGGGCGGTAAAGTGATTCGCGAAGCTGGACCAATGAATGCAGGTACAACTATTATTGCCTTTATTGAAGACCCAGATGGCTATCAAATTGAATTTATTGGCGAAAATCATATCCGAAATTAATTCTGAGTCAAAAGGGATTGGTAACTATCTAACCACCCTTGCTTGTTGGCAATAAGCAAGGGAAGTTATGATCCTTAGAACTCGTACTCAACCTGCAATCTAGCAGTACCGTTTGAGGTAGATCGGGTTAGTCCAAAAAGATATGCAGCGTTGTACTTTAAATGTCCAATTTTTCCAAAAATGGCAGGTCCAATTTTGTGTTCTTGTTCAGATGCAGGTGACCAATTATCCCACGCTCCAACTTCACCAAAACTTTGCACGCCGAATTCGAAGCTTTTTTGTAAGCGATATTTGGCCTGCAGTTGATATTGTCCCGCGACTATATTTGAAGAGGGTGTGCTTCCTCCGATTTTAGCTTCAAATAGGACGTTAAAGTTATATTGCATTTTCCCTGAATTTGTCTGAAACAAGGGGCCTACTTTAAATTCGGATGGTTCCTTTCCATTTGAAGGGAGCTCTAATTCGGTAATAAGGCCGACATCTACCGGGTAGCGTCCAGTTTCAGTTAATTGAAACTTGTTTTCGAACTCCAGAATATTAAGTCCAGGTTTTCCATTTTCTTTTTCAGATTTTAGGTATAGCTCGGTAAACCATCTTTCACTGGCACCATAACCAAACCCAAGACTAGTCACGTTCTGACTGTAATCCTGTACAGCTTTGCTTTTGCCACTAAAACCATATTTAAAGTCAATTTCGAACTCACCATTTTCGACCGTTGGTGTATAGATATAATCGGCAGCTCCCGCATGTGCAAGACTGGAATGCATTGTTCCTAAACAAAAATACAATGGGATAGATTTTAAAAGTTTTTTCACATGACTTCCTTGTTTGGTTGGTTTGTTTTTTTTATCCATTTAATTGAAAGAAAAATAGTGAGCAGAGTTACAAGGTAAAATACAACTTGAATGCCATCTGGTCTTGCGCTATAGCCAAACAACGCTTCTAAAAATTTGCCTAATATTGATTGATTGGACAATAAAGTTGATAGGTCCCATAAAGGGGTAGCCAAACTTGGAATTTTGTCGGCTTGAACTAGATATTTGGCTACTTGTGATGACATGCCCGCAGCCAAAAATGCGATTAAAATAGTTGTGACTTTAAAGAAGAACTGAACCGGCAAGCGCAATAAACCAGAGTAGATGATGTATCCAATAAGGATGCCAAGAAGAATACCTATTACACCTCCCATGAGCATCGATAAGGAGCCGATTCCCGAAGCTGAGATGCCATATAGGAAAACGGTGACTTCTGACCCTTCTCTCAAAATAGCAACCCCAACAATAATTAATAAAACCGATAATGCTTTTTTTCCATCTCGGATAGCCATGCCTGTTTCTTTGGCGGATTGTGCTAGTTCTGCACCGTGAGTTGACATCCAAACTGTTTGCCATCCAAGCATAGCAACAGCAATGCTCATGATAGAAGCGTTGAATAATTCTTGTCCTATACCATTGGCAAGTTGGCTCAGTTCGTTGCCTAAATATGCAATAAGAACAGCCCCGGAAATTCCGAGTAAAATTCCAGATACTAACCACTTACTTTTGTTGGGAATTGTTTTCGTTGCAGCAGCGATAATTCCGATTACGATAGCGGCCTCTAATACTTCTCTGAAAACAATAATGGCGGTTTCAAACATGCGTTTTTCCTTATTTAACTAGAATTGTACCTTTAGCCGTTTTTGGAAAAAATTCCCCAAAAAACTTGTAAGAGCCTGGCTCAAGTGGACCAATGTATACTTTTGCTGTGCTATTCCCATTAATTAGCTTTTCGCGGTTTAAGCTATAACTTTCAAACTCTTCAGGCGTGTGATCTTCATTTTTAATAATTAGAAGAACTTTTTGACCGGGTTGGATTTTTATTTCAGATGGCGAAAACTGGTGGTTTTTTATTGTCATAACCATTTGCGATATCGGTGCAGCTGATGCCAAAGGTGGAAATGCTAAAATCAAAAAAATAGAAAAGAGTGTTTGTATGTGTGCAAGCGGCTTCATATTATTACCATTACCTAATAATTAACTTAATGAATATGATAATGATTTGTATTAACAAGTCAATTGCTTTTTTTTTTTTTTAAAATGATGAAGAAAATAGCTTTTTAAAGCAGATAGTGGTTAGCTGTAATTAAGTATTTCGTCATACTTCAACTTTAAACTTATCTTTTTTTCAGTTTGAAAAAAGAGTAGACTCGTTAATTAGAAGATATTACGTACGACGATGTGGCTTGATGTTTAAAAAACTTTTTCTAATCTTATTTCTTGTTCAAACCTTGGCTTCAGCCGCGTGGGGAGCTGTAGGAGCGCCGGTGTTCACTCCGTCGGAGCAGATTGAGATGAAAGTTATGCATCATGTAATGCACTTAGATTCTGCAGTCATGAATGGCTTTAAGGTGAAAGCTTATCAGGCTGGTCAGTGCGTTAGTAATCCACAAATGCTTTCTTGTGATCAATGTAATACGACTAGTTGTCATAATCTTTTATGTGCATCTATTCATGCGGCACCTGTTTTTAATTTAGTAGATACATTTAAAGTCAATTTGCAGCCTCTTCAAATCGATTCAAACGTGATTTTTGTTGTTCCATTAACAACAACAACGGTTCAACCTGAACTTCCTCCCCCTAATACGATATCAATTTAACGAATGTTAAATTTGATATATGTTCTTTTTTAAAACTGGTAGTTTAATTACTTAATATCTTTCCAGTTATTCAGGCCTTATATTCGTTATTGATCGCTTTTCGATCAATTTCAAAACATTCGTTAGTTTCGCTCCAAATACACTAGAAATATCTTTTGTAGAAATTATTTGACCAGTAAGTCAGTCAGGAGTTCAATGATGAAAACTAACTCACAACCTAATTCAGAAATGAATCGCAGACAATTTGTAAAAGGCTTTGCTTTAAGCAGTTTGACTGCTGCAATTGCAACACACATACCTTTAGCTCAAGCCGGAAATATGGCTATGGGATTAATGAGGTCTTACACCCCCCCTAAATCCTCTGAGATGGGGCCTGGGCGCCCAGCGCTGATGGGTACGGAGTTTGATTTAACCATTGCAGAAAAAACAGTCAATATCACCGGAACGCCTTCAAAAGCAACATTGGTTAATGGTTCATTACCTGCCCCAACACTTGTTTGGCGTGAAGGAGATGAAGTAACCATTCGTGTAAAGAATGAAATGGATGTTGATACGTCTATTCATTGGCATGGCATGGTTGTGCCAACGGGCATGGATGGTGTACCCGGCTTAAGCTACCCTGGGATAAAGCCAGGTGAAACCTTTGAGTATAAATTTACCGTCAAACAACATGGAACCTACTGGTATCACAGCCATTCAAGATTCCAAGAGCAAACAGGTCTATATGGCGTAATAGTGATCCTGCCAAAGATGCCGGATCCCGTGGAATATGATCATGATTATGTTGTCCAGTTGACAGACTGGTCAGATACCGATCCTGAAACTATCTATACCAACCTCAAAAAGATGGGCGATTACTACAACTATAACCAAAGAACGGTTGGTGACTTCTTTTCTGAGGTTAAGAAGTATGGCTTTTTCAATGCTTGGAACAAGCGCAAGATGTGGAATGACATGGTCATGAGTGACCGTGACTTATCTGATGTTACTGGTGCAGATTACACCTTCTTAATGAACGGACTGTCTCCAAATGCCCATTGGAGAGTCGTTACGCAACCGAATAAGAAAATCCGTTTGAGAGTGGTCAACAGTTCTTCTATGACCTTCTTTGATGTCAGAATTCCCGGTTTGAAAATGACGGTGATTGCCGCAGATGGTCATTTAGTTCAGCCTGTGACGGTTGATGAGTTCCGTATTGGTGTTGCTGAAACCTACGACATTATTGTTGAACCAGATGGAAAACAACCTGCATATGCAATTTTTGCACAAGCGATAGATCGTTCTGGTTACGCTTTAGGCTCCATTACAACCGATCCCAAAATCCTTGCTGAAGCACCAGAAATGGATCCTTTGCCAATACTAAGTATGGCGGATATGGGGATGTCTATGAATATGTCGGGAATGGATATGAGTTCAGGTTCTAATAATTCGACTATGGATATGAATGCTGCTTCAAGCATGAATGGCATGAATATGGATTCAGGAAATAACAATTCAAATATGCATTCAGGCTCGAATATGAACGGTATGAATATGAGTTCTGGCATTAATAATTCAAATATGAACTCAAGTTCAAGTATGAATGGTATGAATATGAACTCGAACAAAGGCTCAAGTACTTCCATGAATATGGGAGCACAATCTGGAATGTCTGGCGGCGGCATGGGAATGGATAATGTCGTTATTCCTATGGATATGAACCCTGATTTGCCTCAAATACATGTTCCTGCCAAGGATGGGCCTCAAATTGAAATGCGTGCTCAAGATCCGAAGTATCGACTAGACGACCCGGGAGTTGGTCTTCGAAATAACGGGCGTAAAGTGTTGACTTATGCGGATCTGAAAAACAGATTCCCAACCATGCGTGAACCAAAACCGACCAAAGAACTTGTGCTTCATCTTACAGGAAATATGGAGCGGTACATGTGGTCGATTAACGGCATTCCATACCCTGATGCTGAACCGCTGCGTTTCGAATATGGAGAACGAGTACGTATTACGTTTATTAATGACACTATGATGAACCATCCTATGCACTTGCATGGTATGTGGAGTGACTTGGAGACTGGTGATGAAAATCACATTCCAAGAAAACACACCGTGATTGTTCAACCTGGTTCCAAAATCAGCTATCGCGTGACGATGGATGCTGAGGGGGACTGGGCATATCACTGCCACATGCTTTACCACATGATGGGTATGTTTAGAAAAGTCGAAGTTCGCAAAACACCTGCGTAACTTTTAGAAAGGACTGACACATCATAGGAGAAATTAAAATGAAACGTTTTACTCAAAAAATTAAATTGCCATTGTTTTTAATGTTAACAGCCCCAACGTTGGCCTGTGCCAGTGGAGAGTATGATCCGGTGATTCCGTCATTGTGGATTGATCAACTTGAAGCATCCACACAGCAGCAAACCCCTATGTCTTGGGATGCACAAGCATGGATTGGTACCAACTGGAATAAAGTGTATCTGAATACAGAAGGTCAAAGTACTTCAGGTACGACTGAATCAGAAAACCAGCTGTTATATAGCCGTCCAATTTCCAGATTATGGGATATTCAAGCAGGTGCTGGATATGACCAGAATCAAAGTGCTTCTCAAGGCTGGGGAGTAATTGGTGTTCAAGGTCTTGCACCGTACTTCTTTGAAGTTAGAGCAGCGCTAATGGCTAATGACCATAATGTAGGTGCCAGATTTGATGCATCTTATGATGCGCTGATTACACAAAGGCTGATTCTTGTGCCAAGTATCAAGTTGAATGCATACACCAATAATGATGAAAAAATCGGACAAGGTTCAGGAATTTCATCTTCCGAAGTTGGTTTAAGGCTGAGATATGAAATACGTCGCAAGTTTGCCCCATACATTGGCGTTAAATGGAATGAAGCTTACGGCAAAACGGCTGATTACATTAAGGCAGAAAATGGAAAAGCTTCAGAGTTAAGTGCTGTTGCCGGTTTACGTATTTGGTTTTAATTAAAAAGGAGAATGGATATGTGGGATTTTATGAATATGCATGGATATTACGGAGGTGGATTCATGTGGCTATGGTTTTTATTGATCATTTTAGTAGTGGTTTTATTCCTGGTTCCTTTGATTAGAAACAATTCTGTGCAAAATAGTCGACCAAAAGACAGTGCGTTGGAAATATTGGAAAAAAGGTTTGCCAGAGGTGAAATCAATGAAGATGAGTATAAAAGTATGAAGCAAACCTTAGAAAATGATTAGTTTGTGTCGTCACCTTAGTTTTGGCTAAGGTGACGCTTTCATCAATACATTATCGTTGGAACAGGCTAGGAAGTTGTAATTGAATTTGTGCTGATATCATTCTTGTAAGCTAAAGATGTTGTGGCTCAATACACAGCTCTTAAGGTATGAACACAAGACCGCTTAAGCCGTTGCTAAATAGCTACATTGTAAAAGTTAATGGGCGGGTAGTAGTTTCGTTATAATGCGTGCAATTTGTCGTACTTCCAAAGAAGTTCGCTTTCATTACTTTATGTTTCAATTTAAAAAGGAAAAGCAATGTCTCAATTTGAAAATGTGACAGCGGTCAAAGCAGCCAATATTTACTATGATGGAAAAGTCACTAGTCGCACAGTTTTATTTCCCGATGGGAGTCAAAAAACGCTGGGTATTATGATGCCTGGTGATTATGAATTCGGTACTGAAGCGGCTGAAATCATGGAAATGTTGGCAGGTGATGTTGAAGTACTGTTGCCGGGCGAAACTGAGTGGAAGGCGATTCCAGTAGGTGAAACTTTTGAAGTGCCGGCAAACTCTAAGTTTGGTATTAAAGTGAAGACCGTTGCGGATTACTGCTGTTCTTATTTGTAATCTTCACACGCTGTAAAGCATCTTCAAGGCAAATCAATTGATTTGCCTTTTTTGTTTTTGGGCGATCAAAATTTGCCAGGTTGGGGAGATTACTCTGATTTGTCCGCTTGGGTCTCTTTCGATTCAGCAGCTCGTTTTGCGGCACGCTGTTTATCCTGCTTTTTCTTGGCGGCCTTGAAGTATAAGTGCAGACCAAAATGTGCGCCTAACAGTACTACTACGGCGCCGATTGCAATCTCATTGATGTATTCCATAAAAAATCTCTTCACCTATCGAATTTACAGGCTTATTTCCCTCTTGATTCGCTAGTCTACCTGCTTTCTGTTAGAATTTGCAGCCAATAAAATTTAAAAAAGGATGACTTTAATGAGTGATGCAGTCGCGAATGGCTTTGACTGGCGTAAGTATAAAGCCGACACCTTATCCGGGATAACCGTTTCCTTGGCCTTGGTGCCAGAAGCCGTTGCATTTGCTTTTGTTGCAGGTGTGCATCCTTTGGTAGGGCTTTTTGCAGCGATTATCGTTGGTTTCATTACGTCTATTTTTGGTGGGCGTCCTGGGATGATTTCTGCCGCAGCCGGTTCACTGGCGGTAGTCATGATGCATTTGGTCATGGAGCATGGTGCACATTATCTGTTTGCAGCGGTTATCCTGATGGGGATTTTTCAAATCATTATCGGGGTGATGAAGTGGGGGCGCTTTATCCGCATGGTGCCCAGTCCGGTTATGCTCGGGTTTGTAAATGGTTTGGCTTTGGTCATTCTCATGGCGCAATTCACCCAGTTTAAGGACGCGTCAGGAAACTGGTTGACGGGTAATGACCTTTATATGATGGGCGCCATTATCGCTGCGACCATGGCAATTATTTATATCCTTCCACGTTTTACCAAAGCGATCCCATCAGCGTTAGCGGCGATTATTCTAGTGTCTGCTGCGGTGATGCTGTTTGATATTCATGCGGTGACTGTGGGGGATAGAGCATCGGTGCAGGGTACGATAGAGTCTCTGATTTTTGGTGATGGTATCGAGGGTGGTTTTCAAGGTGCAAGTTGGTGGGGATTGCTTCCTGCAGATTTCTTTAGCCTTAACACACTTTGGATCATCTTGCCTTATGCCATTATTTTAACCATTGTCGGGACAACCGAGTCTCTACTGACAATGACATTGATTGATGACATTACGCAAACACGAGGTAAAGGGAATAAAGAAGCCATTGCTTTAGGTGCGGCAAACTGTGTGTCTGGTGCGGTTGGTACAATGGGCGGTTGTGCTTTGATTGGTCAGTCTATGATCAACGTCAACTCAGGTGGCATTGGACGCTTGTCTGGTATCTCTGCGGCTTTAGGCTTGTTGATTATCGTGCTGGTGGCGTCGCCGTTGATTGAAGATGTGCCGATTGGCGCATTGGTTGGTTTGATGTTCTTTGTGGTGATTGCAACTTTCAACTGGTCAAGTTGGAATATCATGCGTGGTATGAGCAAAGCCGATGCGTTCATCATGTTATTGGTAACGGCTTTGACGGTGATTTTCGATTTGGCCGTTGCAGTGATTGCCGGAGTGGTTGTGTCGGCATTGGTATTCGCTTGGCAACATGCGCAACGAATCATGCTAGAAAGTTCTATTGTCGAAAAAGACGGTAAAACTGCAAAAATCTATAAAGTGCATGGCCCGCTATTCTTTGCATCAGCACAAAACTTTGTTGAGATGTTTGATGTGAATAACGATCCTGAGTGCGTACAAATCGACTTCCAGCACTCTCGTGTTTATGACCACACAGGGGTTGAGGCGATAGATAGCCTGACGAAACGTTACCAAGAAGCCAATAAAAAATTGGTATTGAAGCACCTGAGCCCAGAGTGTCAGGAGTTGTTGTCAGATGCACAAGAACTGATTGAAGTGAATGTGTCTGAAGACCCGCATTACCATGTATCACTTGGTAAGTAAGGCTTCTGATAGACATTAAAAAAGCGGGCATTGCCCGCTTTTTATTTATTTGAGGTAGGAGATCTCACTCCGGAGCGTTTGAACAACCAAACGATGACGAAATGGAGCGCGATACTAATCGCCAAACTCCCGCCGGCGACTAACCAGATATGGTCTAAAGCCCAAGCAGACCAACCCATACTTATCTTCTCCTAATATTTTGTTAGGTGATGAACCATCATGCCCCAACCTGGTAGATTTTAAGGTATTAGCGAGTCGTTACGGTAATACGAAGCCGATGGCTTCATGAACAGCTTTCAACGTTTGCTGTGCTTGTTCACGCGCTTGTTCCGCACCTTTGCGCAGGATATTTCTCAGTTCGTCTTCGTGATTGCGTAAGTGATAGAACTCATCTTGAATAGGTTTTAGGTATTCTGCGACCAACTCACCTAACTCTACCTTCAAATGACCGTACATTTTGCCGTCAAAGTGCTGAATGACTTCATCAATGGTTTTTCCACTGATAACTGAATAGATTGTCAGCAGGTTTGATACACCCGGTTTGTTTTCCACGTCATAGGTGATTTCTGTTCCAGAGTCCGTTTGCGCTTTCTTGAACTTTTTAACGATGGTTTTCGGGTCGTCTAACAGCGCGATGAAATTATTTTTGTTTTCATCCGATTTAGACATTTTAGAGGTTGGGTCTTGCAAGCTCATAATACGACCACCGGAAGTTGCAGGTGGAATAAATGGCTCAGGAATCTTGAAGATTTCTTTTTCAAAACGGTTGTTATAACGCACAGCCAAATCACGCGTTAACTCTAAATGCTGCTTTTGGTCTGCACCGACTGGAACCATTTCTGTTTGGTAAAGTAGGATGTCTGCCGCCATCAATACCGGGTAGTCGAACAATCCGACATTGATGTTTTGGGCGTGTTTTTGAGATTTGTCTTTAAACTGCGTCATGCGGTTCAGTTCACCCATGTAGGTTGAGCAGTTCAAAACCCAAGCCAGTTCGGCATGTTCAGGTACGTGAGACTGAATAAAGACCGTGCTTTTGTTTGGGTCAATACCTGAGGCCAAGTAAAGTGCGACAAAGTCCAATGTACGTTTTGACAAGACGGCGGGGTCTTGCTCAACTGTAATGGCATGCATGTTGACCAAAGAGAAAAGGCAGTTGTAATCATCTTGCATTTTTACCCAGTTTTTAATGGAACCGATGTAATTACCGATCATTAAATCGCCTGAGGGCTGGATTCCACTAAATAAAATAGGTTTGCTCATGATTTATCTCACTTATTTTGGTCAAATGCTACAAAAATAAAGCGGCTATTTTCGCATGTTTATAGGGTTTTTGAAAGCTTGTTGAGTTTGTGTCAGGCGTGAAAAACAAGCAAAACTAAAAAAGGTAGGGTATCAACTTTTTGCTCTTGGTTTGATAGTCAGGATAGTTCGTAAACTTTTGTTTGAGAAGCCTTTCTTCGTAGTGAAGTTTGAGCACAAGGTCTACAAGTAACAAACCGTAGCATAACCAAGTAATTGGGTTCTGGCTTTGCACGGCAATTGGGAAGAAGAAGTAGAGTAGCGACGAATACATGGGGTGGCGAATCCAGCGATAAGGGCCTTTCATCACCAGTTGAGCATCAGGCATAGGATCTGGAACGATATTGAATCGTCCTAAATGCATGGTTGTGACGGCCCAAAGTCCTAAACCAACGCCCATGAATTGCAGCAATAGCCATAGGTTCGCGCTGAACCAAGGTTCTAACTCAAGCAGTGCGAAAATACAGGCCAATTGACCGATGACAAGACTGTATGAGATGAATGGGTGCGCAAGTTTTTGAAGCATATAGTTCCTAAATTTCAGGTAATAAAAAAGCCGCTAAAAAGCGGCTTTCTCGTAGCATCTAAAATAACGATATTATTTTAGAGTTGCGATGTAAGCAGCTACGTTCTCGATGTCTGCATCAGAAAGACCAGCAGCCATTGGAGCCATCATAGAAGTCATAGGACCCATTTGCTCACCAGCTTTGTATTTGTGAAGCAATTTAACGATTTCATCAGCTTTCAAACCAGCCAATTTTGGACCTACACCACCGTGAGCGTCTGCACCGTGACAACCAGCACAAGTACCAAAAGTACCTTCGCCAGCAGCAGCGTTACCAGCCGCTTGTGCAGTGGCGCCGAACATTACTACACCAGTAGTAGCTAAAGCAACCAATAGTTTTTTCATAATTGTACTCTCCTAAGCACTTAAAAAGTATTCGGGTTTTACCCTGACCGTAATTACATACGAAAACGGGATTCTAGTCAAGATTGAAGTATTAAGCAATCTTTAATATAAGGTGAAAGAGGGAGTCGCGAGGGTTTGTGCTAAACCCATGCTTGAACCAGCACGGGTTTAGTGGGGATTGAAGACTAGTCTTCTTTACGTAGTGCGTTAGGTAGTTTGGCGGCAATAATGATGAAGATAATGCCGATTACCACCGCGGTCACTGTTCCAGACATGAAACCGAAGATGGCATTGTATTCATGTCCATGGCGAAAAACGCCTTCAGCCAATGCAGACTTACCGCCCAAACTGGTACGATAAATGTCTGTGGTTTTGATGTGTTCATAAGCGATGGCAAATAGCCATGAACCTAGTAGTCCACCGATAATGAAAAACACCGCGTCTTTACGTCCTTCTGCTGCCGAAGACAAAGAAGTACCAGGACAGAGTCCACCTACGGCAAAACCGATACCGAAAATCATCCCACCGACTAATACACCCAAGTAGGCCGCTTTAACACTAAAATGAACAGTTTGTGGTGAAATCGCGTTAACTGTGAATACGATAATAGAAGCAAGACCGATTGCCATAAAAATGGTTTTGGCCAGTTTCATATCAGTCAGTTTTAACATGTCGATAATATGGTTCGGGTTAGTTGCTCCGATGCGCTGAAGTACCGCACCAAAAGCAGCACCTAGAATGATAGCTAGTAAAATTTCCATTGCTGCCTCTCCTTAAGCTTTTTTCTTCATGCCGTAAACCAGCAATGCGGTAGGAATCGCTACCAAGAAAACGCCGAATGCAAATACATAACCACTGACAGCGGTTTGTAGCATTCCGCTAATCATGTGGCCGGAGGTACAGCCGCCAGCCATACGCGCGCCGAAGAGGGTAAATACGCCGCCGATAAAAGCAAACAGGTAACGTTTTTTCGGGTTGAAGCCATAGCGCTTTTGAAAGGCTTCAGGAACTTGTTTTTCTTCTTTGGTTGCTTTTGGACCACCAAAAATCGATGACAACATTGCGCCAAGCATCATAGACAATACAAAGACGAAGCTGTAATTGATAGGATTGCTTGCGCTATGAGCGTAGCTACCTCTCGCTTTATTGATATAGTCGTTGGGACTTGAATAATGTTGTTTGCCATCTTTTTCAGTCACTTGGACAATGTCTTTGTCGAATGTTTTCCAAATAATAGTGTCGGTAACAACGAATTGAGTGGAGACGCCAATTGGTTTGACCAGAATGGTCGCAATCGCGGCAACAAGTGCTAGTGCAATCCCGCCTTTAAGCCAGGTAAATTCACCAGGTCGAATCATTATGTGAACCCTTTGTTTTAAAATATCAATAATAGTTTTTATCAAGCGTATTCTTGTATTAGCATGCAAGAATATTATGAAAAACTTGATTATACCCATAAGGGAAGGGGAGGCAAGATGATGGTTTTTAGGTTTTTGGTGCTGGCTTTGGTTTTATCGTTGATAACTTGGCTGGTTCTTCGTATTCAAGGCAAAAAATTTAACTTTGGAATAGTGCTGATAGGCTCGATTTTAGGGCTTTTGGGAGTGATGTTTGCTTTCTATGGAATTTCAATTTTGGTGGCGAACTCGAATAACTTTTAGGGCTATAAAACCTTTTGAAGGCGGCTTTAATGGAGTTTATCGACCTTGATTGTCGCTATTGGAAAACTCTTCCAATAATCGCTGGAAGCTGTGGTATCGACTGTAGTGAATGCCGCCATTTTCTACAGCATCACGAATGGCGCATTGCGGTTCGTTCTGATGGGTACAGTTGTTGAATTTGCATTTGCCTAGAAAGGGTTGGAAATCCGGGTAAGCCTGTTCCAATTCATGTAACTCACAGGGTGCAGGGCTAAAGAGCCTGACGCCTGGAGAGTCGATGATGTTACCGGCATTCTCTTCACCATGCACTGGCGGCAAGTGATACAAGATACTGTTGGTGGTTGTGTGCTTACCTAGCCCGGTTGACTCGGACAGGTTGTTCACCTTGATTTCTATGTCTGGAATCAGTGCTTTGATTAATGAAGACTTACCTGCGCCAGACGGCCCAACAAAAACGCTGTTTTTGGCGATTAACGCCTCTCTTAAATCTTCTAGCCCGTCTTGCGTTTCGCTTGAAACCGGGTAGATTTCTATATTCAACTCATCATAAGGAATTAGGGTTTCAGCAATCATCTCCCATTGTTCATCTGATTGAATCAAGTCAGTTTTATTGATGACGAGAATTGTAGGAAGTTGAAGTTGATGAGCAACCACCAGATACCGGTCAATCATGTCAGGGTGAATGCCTGGCGTGATGGGCGCGACAATTACCAATAAATCAATGTTGGATGCCACCATTCGTGTTTGGCCACGAAAGCCGGGACGACTGAGCTCTTGCTTTCTTGGGGTAAGAGAGGTTACAACCCCCGTATTTTCTTCAATGTCGGTTTGCCAAGTCACAATGTCACCGGCAACTAATTTGCCAAGGTGTTGACGAACTGCACAATTGACCAGACTGCCGTTATTGGCTTCCACTAATATGCGTTTACCAAAATTTGTGATGACCAATCCCTGTTCTGGAACCCCAAGTAACACATTATTTTCATTTTGGGTTGATTTAGAACTGGCAGCTTGCGAGTCAGTTAAAGGCTCAAGTCGTTTTTCTTTGACTCGCTTTTGTTGCTGTTTGGTCAGTTTGCGTTTTGACAAAAGAATTAATCCAATAGGGCGTCAATCTTTGCGGCAACGATGAAGTCGTTTTGGCTGAGACCTTTTACCGTGTGAGTTGTCAGTACAATTTTACATTCATTGTAGCCAAAGCAAATCTCAGGGTGATGGTCTTCTTTATGCGCAATCCAGGTGACGGCGTTTACAAAAGAAACCGTTTGATGATAGTTCTTGAACTTAAAGGTTTTTTCCAGCGTGATGTAGTTCAAAGGAACTTCCCAGCCACTCATTTGAGCAACCAGGCTCTCAATAGTAGGGATAATCAGCGCTTTGCTGCCCGGTGCAATGTTTTCACAAGATTGATCTTTTAATGGGATATCGTTTTGCATCGCGTTCAAATTCCTGTTGTGTAGAGTTTATGGTTTTTATTTTTGTAAAGACTTCAAGTGATCGATACGGATTTTAGCCGGTGGGTGGCTATCGTGATAAGCCGAATAGCTGGGGTCAGGTGTCAAGCTGCTGGCGTTGTCACGGTACATTTTCAATAGAGCGGAAATCAGGTGTTCCGCCCCTACATGTTGGGCAGCAAAAGCATCGGCTTCAAATTCGTTTTTACGACTTTTGATGGCACTGATAGGTCCTAAAAAGAAGAATAGAGTCGGTACCACGGTCGCAAATAACAGCAGTGCAGCAGCAGGTGTTTGTGAGGTCATGCCTAATCCGGTATAGAAAACAGATTGCTGTACAAGCCAGCCAAGTAATGCCAAACCAACAAGGCTAAGGATGAAGGATTCTGCCATCATTTTTTTGATGTGACCGTGTTTGAAGTGTCCAAGTTCATGGGCAAGTACGGCTTCAACTTCATCGGGTGATAGTTTTTCTAATAAAGTATCGAAAAATACGATGCGTTTATTTTTACCAAAACCAGTGAAGTAAGCGTTGCCATGCCCGGAGCGAGATGAACCATCCATGACAAAAATTCCGTTGGATTCAAAACCTGTTTTTTGTAACAACGCTTCTATTCTCTGTTTCATTTCACCTTCTTCAAGAGGCGTGAATTTGTTGAAAATAGGCGCAATCCATTTAGGGTATGCCCACATAAGGGTAAGGTTGAAAGCAATCCAGATAATCCAAGTATATAGCCACCATGCTTCATTAAAGTAGGCGGTCATAATTTTTAAGATAACCCAAATAAGTGGAATACCTAGCGCCAGCATTAACGCCCATTGTTTCAGAAGATCGCTCACAAACTTCATCGGTGTCATTTTATTGAACCCGAATTCCTGTTCGATTTTAAAAGTTGAAATCCAGCTAAAAGGTAAGTGAAGCAAAGACAAGAACCAGAAGGTGGAAAGTAAGAAGGCCGTATCACGCCAAATTGGAGAAAGCCCCGTTCCAAGCCAGTAGTTGTATATTTCTTGGAATCCTCCACCCAATGTCATGAAAAGTAGCACCGCAGCATCAAAAAACAAGATGAATCGACTAAGTTGTAACTTGGCTCTTGAGTAGTTGGCCGCTTTTTGATGCGCTTCAAGGTTAACGACTTCGTTGAATTCTTCGGGCACGGTTGAGCTATGTGAAGAGATATAAAACTGATTTTTAACGTTTAGCCAAAGCTCAATTAAAAAATTCAAAGAAAGTGTGAGTAGAAAAGTGATTGTTATCCAAGTGGTCATAATGATTGTTTAATTGTTTAGTTTTAAAGACTATTTTCTTATAGTGATAAGAAAATTTTTTTCAAGATAACCTTCAGATTAACTGGAGATTTCGTTTTATAAGGCTAATGCTTCCTTGAGAGAAAGTACAATAGCGTTTAATATTTGACTTATTTTAGTTTAAAAGCCCTGTGAGCGTGAAGAAAATAGGGATTCAAAAGTGGATGGTAGATCATGAAGTCTGAAAGCAATCTGATATGGATAGATTTAGAAATGACGGGGTTGGATCATAAAACCGATCAAATTCTGGAGATTGCCTCGGTTGTCACGGATGCTGAACTCAGGGTGTTGGCAGAAGGCCCTGTAATTGCCATTCAAACTGAACAACGCTATTTAGACGGTATGGATGAATGGTGCACTACCCACCATGGAAACTCAGGTTTGACCAAGCGTGTACAGGACAGCAAGATTTCCATGGCGCAAGCAGAGCAAATGACGATGGAGTTTCTTAAAGACTGGTTACCAAAAGGAAAGTCACCGATGTGTGGAAACAGTATCTGTCAGGATCGTCGCTTTATGATTGAACAGATGCCTGAACTGGAAAGTTTCTTCCATTATCGAAACTTAGATGTTTCAACGCTGAAAGAGCTTGCTAGACGATGGATTCCTCAAGTTTACTCATCGCACAAAAAGAAAGGGGCTCACTTAGCGTTGGATGACATTTATGAATCGATTGATGAGTTAAAACATTATCGAAAACATATGTTTATCGAAGAGGCGCGTGGCGCTGAATAACCTCATAATCAAGAGAAAATAGCTTTCTTGACTACGGAAATCTATTTGGCTATTTTTCACTTCTGGTAAGGATTGGAATCAGGAATTTTGAACTGAGCATTAAAAAATGCTTGGTTAAGCACATTCCTGTCCAATTTGCCGTTCCCTGTCATAAGGTTTTGTTATATAATCGCTTACTTTTCTTACACAAATTTTTGTAAGAATTCGTTCGAAAATTTTTTTAGTTGAAAGTATTCGGCTTGCTTTGCAAAACAAGCACTTAAAAGTCAGGTCGGAATACTTTTATATGGAGGACCGTTGTTGTGGAATTAACTGGTGCTCAGATTCTAGTGCATTACCTAGAAGATGAGGGAGTAGAGTATATTTGGGGGTATCCTGGTGGTGCGGCATTGCCTATCTATGATGCTCTTGATACTGACGCTAAAAAACTGAAACACGTTTTGGTGCGTCACGAACAAGCTGCCGTACATGCTGCGGATGGCTTCGCTCGTTCTACAGGTAAGCCAGGAGTGACGCTTGTGACTTCAGGTCCGGGAGCAACCAATACCGTTACGGGAATCGCGACGGCATTTATGGACTCGATTCCGTTGGTTGTTATTACCGGGCAGGTGCCGACTGCGTTGATTGGTCTGGATGCATTCCAGGAAATCGACACGGTTGGGATTACAAGACCGATCGTCAAACACAACTTCTTGGTCAAGGATGTTAATGATCTTGCGATGACGCTCAAAAAAGCTTTTTACATCGCCACGACAGGCCGACCTGGCCCTGTTGTCGTTGACATCCCGAAAGATGTACAAAACGCCAAAAGCAACTATGAATATCCACAAGAAGTTAGTTTGCGCTCCTACGTACCTGTGACGAAAGGCCATAGTGGACAGATTAAAAAAGCCATCGAGATGATGATGTCGGCTGAAAGACCGATTTTATACACCGGTGGCGGCGTCGTTTTGGGGGATGCTTCCTATGAGTTGACGGAGTTAGCTCGTAAGTTGAACTTCCCTGTAACCAATACCTTGATGGGGTTGGGGTCTTTCCCAGCAGATGATTCTCAATTTGTCGGAATGTTGGGAATGCATGGTACTTATGAAGCGAATTTGGCCATGCATAACTCTGATTTGATTATTGCGATTGGCGCGCGTTTTGATGACCGAGTAACGGGCAATCTTGAGAAGTTTTGCCCGGATGCTAAAGTTATTCATATTGATATCGATCCGGCTTCTATTTCAAAAAATGTTGCCGTAGATATTCCAATTGTTGGCCCTGTTAAACAAGTGCTAAGCGAAATGCTGAACTTGTTGAGCAAGCACCCTGTAGAAGCTAATGCTGAAGCATTGGCATCTTGGTGGGAGCAAATCAACACTTGGCGCTCGACGGATTGTTTGCGTTATGAGCAAATTGGTAACAAGATCAAACCACAAGCAGCTATGCAAGCCGTATGGGAAGTGACGAATGGTGATGCCTACGTTACTTCTGATGTCGGTCAGCACCAAATGTTTGCCGCGCAGTATTACCGTTTCAATAAACCAAGACGTTGGATTAATTCCGGTGGTCTGGGAACAATGGGATTCGGTTTGCCTGCGGCAATGGGTGTGCAGGCTGCGTTTCCTGATGACACTGTTATTTGTGTGACGGGTGAAGGTTCAATTCAAATGAACATCCAAGAAATGTCCACTTGTATGCAGTATGGTTTGCCTATCAAGGTCATCTGTTTGAATAATGGCTTTTTGGGAATGGTTCGGCAATGGCAGGAATTCTTCTATGACAGACGTTATTCAATGTCTTATATGGATTCATTGCCTGATTTTGTGAAGCTGACAGAAGCTTACGGGCATGTCGGTGTTCGCATTGATAACCCTGAAACCATGAGAGCGCAATTGGAAGAAGTATTCTCAGATAAGAACAAAGATAAATTTGTATTTGTCGATATTATCACCGATCAACAGGAAAACGTTTATCCGATGGTTCCTGCTGGTGCTGGGCTAGATGAAATGATCTTGGTGTAGGGGTGATAAGATGAAGCATATTATTTCGATGTTAATGGAAAATGAATCTGGTGCACTATCTCGTGTTGCCGGGTTGTTTTCTGCTCGTGGATACAACATCCAGACTTTGACTGTCGCACCCACAGAAGATGAAACCATTTCGCGTTTAACGTTGGTTTCATACGGTAACGACTACCAGATTGAACAAATCGTCAAGCATTTGAATCGCTTGGTCGACGTTATCAAGGTTGTCGATATCACCGAAGGCTCTCATATTGAAAGGGAGTTGATGTTGGTGAAAGTCAAAGCAACAGGTGCAATGCGTGAAGAAGTAAAACGCTTGGCGGATATTTTCCGTGGCACCATTGTGGATGTTACAGCCAATATTTATTCGGTTCAGTTGGTTGGTGAAAGCCAAAAACTAGACGCGTTTATCGAAGCGTTGGATCAAGGTGTGATTGTCGAGACAGTTCGTTCCGGCGTCGTTGGTCTGATGCGTGGTGAAAAATCATTACATTTATAAATTTTAACAATTGAGTAAGTTAAGGAAAAACAATGCAAGTTTATTACGATAAAGATTGTGATTTGTCCATTATCCAAGGCATGAAAGTTGCGATTATCGGTTTCGGTTCTCAAGGTCACGCGCATGCGGCGAACTTGAAAGATTCTGGTGTTGACGTAACTGTTGGTTTGCGTGCAGGTTCTTCATCTATCAAGAAAGCAGAAGGTTACGGTTTAAAAACTGCTGACGTTGCAACAGCTGTTGCAAACGCTGACTTGGTTATGATTTTGACGCCTGACGAATTCCAATCTAAGTTGTACAAAGAAGAAATTGAACCAAACATCAAGCAAGGTGCTGTTCTAGCATTTGCTCACGGTTTCGCTATCATCTACAACCAAATCGAGCCTCGTAAAGATTTGGACGTTATCATGATTGCGCCTAAAGCACCAGGTCACACTGTACGTTCTGAATTCGTTCGTGGTGGTGGTATTCCTGACTTGATCGCTGTAGAGCAAGACGCTTCTGGCCGTGCAAAAGACATCGCGCTTTCTTACGCTAGCGGTGTTGGTGGTGGTCGTACTGGTATCATCGAAACAACTTTCCGTGACGAATGTGAAACTGACTTGTTCGGAGAACAAGCGGTTCTTTGTGGTGGTGCGGTTGAGCTTGTTAAAGCAGGTTTTGACACTTTAGTTGAAGCTGGTTACGCGCCTGAAATGGCATATTTCGAATGTTTGCACGAGTTGAAGCTAATCGTTGACTTGATGTTCGAAGGTGGTATCGCGAACATGAACTACTCTATCTCTAACAATGCTGAGTATGGTGAGTATGTGACTGGTCCTCGCGTTATTAACGACGAGTCTCGTGCTGCAATGCGTGCTGCGTTGAAAGACATCCAAACTGGTGAATACGCTAAGAAATTCATCTTGGAAGGTCAATCAAACTATCCTTCAATGACAGCAATGCGTCGTTTGAATGCAGAACACGGTATCGAAGTAGTTGGTAACAAACTACGTTCGATGATGCCTTGGATCGCTGCTAACAAAATCGTTGACCAAGAGAAGAACTAATCTCTTATCAATGCTTTGCGAAAGCCGCCTACGGGCGGTTTTTTTGTGTCTAGTGTTTATGAAGTTAATTTAATTGCTCACAAAGAAGGATTGAAAGCACCCTCACTTTAGGGTAAATTGACGTATAAAATTATAATTATTTTGGGCCGGGTTTAATTTCCAAGGCCTGATACCTATATGTAAATGAGCGCATGTATCGATCTTTTTTCGGTTTAAAAGAACTTCCCTTTAAAATTTCCCCAGATTTGTCATATTTTTACAAGCAAGCATCCAGAGAAGAAATGGTTGAAGCCTTGTTGTACTCGATTCTCAGGGGGGATGGCATTGTAAAGGTAGTGGGTGAAGTCGGCGTCGGCAAAACAATGATGTTACGCATGCTGGTCGAAAAGCTTCCCAAGCACTACCAAAATATCTATATCTCTTCCCCTAATTTATCTCCAATCGACTTCTTGAAGTTCATTTGTAGTGAATTACAAATTCCTTATGATTCAACGGATACAAAGCATGATCTTGTTAGACGTTTGCAGGCACGTTTGATTGAAGCTTATGCACAAGGTAAACGAGTTGTCATGTTGGTCGATGAAGCTCAGTCAATGACCTTAGATGCATTAGAAGAGGTGCGCTTGCTCGGTAACTTGGAAACCGAAACCGATAAACTCTTACAAATGGTTTTGTTTGGTCAGCCCGAGTTGGATGTCACGCTTAATGATGTGCGAGTCAAGCCTCTAAAAGATCGTATTGCAGCGGAGTTAACGCTTCCTCCATTCAATGCTAATGAAGTGTTCATGTATCTGAACTATCGAATGCGCGTTGCCGGGCGACTGGATCAAGATGTCTTTACCAGCAAGCTTGCGAAGCAAGTATGGAAGATATCAGGGGGCTTTCCAAGAGCGATCAATTTGCTAGCCGATAAGCTTTTGATGGCGGCGTTTAGTGATGGCGATATGCAAGTTAAGAAAAAGCATCTTAAAGCATTAGGTTATTCATCATCGACCTCTAATAAAGGCAAAGGTATCTGGCCAAGATACGCGGTTGTTTTTGGTGGTTTGCTGATTTCATTAAGTGTGATGGCTTTCGTATGGCAGAAAGGGCAAGGAATGGTTGTCATTCCGAAAAATGCCAGTCAAATGCCAATTACGTCAAACACTTTATCAATCAAAGAGCTGTCCGAGAAGACTGATACGAACATCAAAACCATCAAAGTGCTATACCGATTAAACATGTCGGCATTTCAGTATCTCCAGCAGTTACCCAATAGTGGTGAATTGCTTCTGTTGTCACGAGACCATATTCATGATTTTCAGTCTATGTATAAAGAAGTCACGTCAAAAATCTCTCAAGCCCAACAATCTAAAGTGTATGTGTTGTTGAACCTTAATCCTGCTAAAAATCTTTTTGAAACCTTGACATTCTTTGATGTTAGCAACCTCTCACAAGAAGCGGTTAAGACGCTACAAGAACAATTCTCCAATGAAATGCCACAGCTGGCTTCACGCGTACTAACTGTTCAACAGTTAAAGGCTGCACTATGAAAACGAAAATTTTTGCACTATCCATTCTATTTTTTGGGTTGCAGTCATGCAGTACGTCACAAACCGTAAAGCGGGATCCGGTTGCGCCACCATTATCCAAAGATTTTAATCTTGAAGGGCATTTGACCACGAGACCAACGCTGAAGAGTGACGGAAGTGCCCAAATGGACGCGCCAATTCCTAGCTTGGTGGGCGTACAGGCTATTAACATCAACCCAGATACTGGTGTCGTCAAAAAGCTTTACAGTGTGTCTGCGGTAAAGGTTCCCGTGAATGACCTGCTCTATAACTTATCAGTGGATGCCAAGAAACAACTTGATTTATCTTCGGAAGTAAAAGGAGAGGTTACGATCAATGCGCTTAATCAACCTTTGGACGAAATTCTAAAAAGAATTACCGAGCAGGTGGGGGCTGTTTATGAGTTGTCGAATGGAACCATTAGTATCCGACCAGATACTCCATACTGGCACACCTATCGTGTGGACTACGTCAATGTAAGAAAACAGGTCAAAGACTCTACCGTGATGAAAATGTCAGTAGGAGATATTGGTAACGGTTCTGATTCTGGTGATGCGAAAGCCAGTGAGTTTCGTATGAATGTAGAGACGACCAACGATTTTTGGGGGGCATTGGTGAGTAATATTTCTTCAATGGCTCAGTTGGGATCCGAAGTTACCAAAAACGTTCGGGTTCGCAATAGCAATCATAACGCTGAATCCTCCGCTGGAATAGATGGCGGTTCGTTGACTAAAAATACAAGTGCTTCGGGTGGAGACACTGATTCTGTGACTGATATTAAAGTTAAGAATACGGACAATGTTGTTGTTAATAAGGAAGCTGGGCTTGTATCAGTTTACACCACGAGAAATCGTCAACAAAGGATCTCACATTATCTGGATAAAGTGATGCATCGCACTTCCAAACAAGTGTTGATTGAAGCTACGGTCGTTGAAGTTGAGTTGAACGATCAATATCAGGCGGGTGTCGACTGGTCGGCAGTGAGTGGCAGCAATTCCGCATCACAGAAATTGTTGGGATTGAATCTGTCTAATGCACCTTTCTTTAATCTCTCGTTGTCCAATGGAATGTTTGATTTGAAGATGTTGCAACAGTTTGGTAATACCAAGGTGCTTTCCAGTCCGAAGATTATGGCGATGAACAACCAGTCAGCTATGTTGAAAGTGGTTAAAAACCAAGTGTATTTCACGGTTGAAGTAGATTCGCAAATCAGTAATGGCCTACAGAGTACGACTTTTGAAACGACTGTGCACACTGTTCCAGTGGGCTTTATGATGAACATGACTCCGTTTATTTCAGATGATGGCAAGATTTCGATTAATGTGCGCCCAACACTTTCAAGAATTGTAGGCTATGTAAATGATCCGAACCCTGAACTTGCCAAGCAAAATGTAAAAAGCGAAATTCCTGTCGTTCAGGAGCGAGAAATGGACTCGGTTCTGAAGCTTAGAGATAAACAAACAGCGATTATCGGTGGCTTGATTCAAGATACGCACGATAATCAAAAACAGGGAGTGCCATTTTTAAGCTCAATTCCGTGGTTAGGGGATTTGTTTACCTACCGAGATGATACGGTGAAGAAGACAGAACTCATTATCTTTATCCGTCCCATTATTGTGAATAATCCTGATATTGATAATGGCGACCTGAAATCAGTCAGAAAGTTTCTTAAGACGAAGTCGAGTTAAATGAGTGTTTTGCTTGAAGCTTTAAAGAAAGCTGCCGAAGAGAAAAAGAAGCAGGCTGGGCAATCGACACATCACGAAACTGTTGAACCGATAGTTATGATGTCTCCAAGCCAAGAAAGTGTTGAGACCTCTGTTTCGGATTCCTTGTCTGCAACGGCAGATATGGCTAATGACACTGAGTTTGATGAACCATTGGCGTTAAAGTTTAATTTCGAGGTAGTAGAACAACCACAGAAAATTGACAATAGTCAGGTCGAGCAAGACACAATGGCTTCACAGGAAGTGAGTCATGTTGACGTTACTCACGCCGCAACTCCTTTGGAGGTTGCAGAGGGCTTTGAAGTCTCCCTTTCAGAAGAAATGCTTGTGTCTGAAAATGCAGCTCATCTAGATAGTCCTAGTCAAGAAATACTGAACGATGGGTTAGCATTTCGACTACAGGATTCTGTTCAGTCCAAGTCGACAATTTCAGATGATTTGGAAACGCGCTTAGCGGTATCTGAGTTTGAAGCCGATAATACTTCACGTACCGCCGATATAAGCAATACTATTTTTGATGACAGCGCTCCTGAAGAAGATCCTGTCAAGGAGTCTGTAGAAATTATCCCAGATTCTTGGGAGACTATGCACTCTGAAAGTTCACCTCAAAATAATGATGATGAGTTGGAAGCTTCAGTTAAGATTATTGGTTCGGAAGAAATTTCGGCATCAGCAAGTAATCACTATGAACATGATTGGAGTCTTGAGCAGATTCCCGGTTACCAGCGCTACGGTTCTACTGAGAGTCAGCAGAAGAAAACCAGATTAATTTTACCTCATTTAATCAGTAAGAAAACTCACCTTCCAAGCAAATGGCGGCTCTATTTTTTCAGCGGCATTCTTGCGCTGTTAGGACTAGCCTATTATGCAATGCTCTACTTTGATCAACAATCCTCAGTGATAGATGAAGATTTGCAGCGCTATCAGATTTTGAGCAAACCTAGGGTTGTTGAACCAGCAATGCTTTCTCATGCTGAATTGCAGCCAAAGACCCCGTTATCATCATATCAACAGGATATAAAACAAACGGATGTCACACAGTCAGAGACAGTTTTAAGCAAAGCAATTGAAAGCAAAATGGCGAATAAGACCGTTGAGGCTAAAGTTGACAAGACACCTTTAAAACCTCAAAAACAAACTGGTCACAAGAAAGCTGAGTTAGTTGCTCAAAAGTTCCCTAAACAAATCACGCCTAAAATGACAATCGTCAGCCGAGAGCTGGAGAGTGCTGTCTCTATGGCATTCAAAGCATATCAGCGTTCTGATTGGCAATCGGCGAGACGTTATTACCAGCAAGCTTATGAAGAGGATTCAAGCAGTCTTCCTGCTCTTTTTGGTTTGGGAGCGGTTGCGGTGCAACTGGGAGAACAAAATAAGGCGGTAGCTTATTACCAAAAAGTATTGGCATTGGAACCGAGGAATCAGTTGGCGCAAAAAGCGATTTTGAGTATTCAATCTTTGGAAAATAGTAATCAACGAACCATTGATGAGCTCAAAAGTTTGGCAGAGGCAAGCCCAAATGATTCTGAAGCTACCTTTGCACTGGGTAACGCTTATGCCAAAAGAAAAGACTGGGTAACAGCACAATCCTATTACTTTAAAGCTTATCAACATAATTCAGCTCAACCGATTTATGTGTTGAATTTGGCTGTTAGCTTAGACCAGCTTGGTGAGTATCGGCTCGCGAAACAATACTATGATGAAGCGCTAGCGAAATCGTCTGTCAGTTCACCCGAATTTGATACCAATAGCATTAAACGACGTTTGGTAGTCCTCAATCAATTTCTCAGTAGGGAGCAGTAGCTTTGGCTCAAGTGGTGCGTTTAGGTGACAAGCTCGTTTTAGAAGGGGTGATTACCGCTGATCAGCTTCGTATTGCGTTGACTGAACAAAAGCTGACAGGGAAAAAGCTGGGGGAAATCTTGGTATCACTTGGCTTCCTTTCGGAAGAGGACTCAAGAGAAATCTTAGGCGAGGTTGTCGGATACAGTTCCATGACCTTGAAGGGTGTAGTACCAGACTCCCACGCATTAACATTGGTCTCGGAATCTTTTGCAAGAAGTCATTTGGTAATGCCGATTAGTGTAACTGACGATCGGTTGAAAATTGCGATGGCGAGCCCCGATGACATCTTGTTGTTGGACAAACTAAAGCGCCACATAAAAAAAGATATTCGCATTGAACCGGTATTGGTTTCAGAAACCGATATTCAGCATGCAATAGATCATTATTACGGTTATGAACTGTCGATTGACGGCATACTTAGAGAGTTGGAAACCGGTCAGGTAGACCTTTATTCCGTAGCGGAAAAAGATGAATACTCTCAGCCAATGGTGAGGTTGGTCGATGCCATTTTGACTGATGCGGTTAAGAATGGGGCTTCTGACATCCATTTCGAGCCGGAGCAACATTATATACGCGTTCGTTATCGTATTGATGGTGTGTTGGCGACGATTCGGCTTTTCCACAAATCAATATGGTCAAGCTTGGTAGTGCGCTTGAAGGTCATGGCCAAATTGGACTTGACCGATCAGAGAATGCCGCAAGATGGCCATATGGACTTGATTGTCCATGGACGGAAAATTGATTTCAGGGTGTCTTCTCTGCCTGGTACAGATGGTGAAAATTTTGTATTGAGGATTTTGGACCGGGAAAAAGGCATTGTTCCTTTAGAACAACTTGGCTTAGATGCTGGCAGTTATCAGGATTTGAAACTGATGATGTCTCGTCCTACGGGTATCCTTTTGGTGACGGGGCCGACGGGTTCAGGGAAAACCACCACGCTTTATTCGATGTTGAATGAGCTCAATCACGAAGGTGTAAATATCATGACGTTGGAAGATCCTGTTGAGTACCCAATGTCGATGATTCGCCAGACATCTATTAATGAAGATATTGGGATGACGTTCGCTGCGGGTGTTAGAGCCCTGTTGAGGCAAGACCCAGATATTATTCTGATTGGTGAGGTTCGAGATGGTGAAACGGCTGAAATGGCGCTAAGAGCCGCCATGACAGGGCATCAAGTTTTCGCAACTTTGCATACCAACTCTGCGATTGGCTCTATTCCAAGATTATTTGATATCGGCGTTCAGCCTTCAATACTTTCCGGTAATATCATTGGTATTCTCGCACAGCGCTTAGTGCGTAGGCTTTGTCCAAATTGTAAGGCTCCTTACAAACCTGAACCTTTTGAGAAAGAAATCTTGGGGATTAAAGCAGAAGAAGATATCACCCTTTATCACGCGCAAGGTTGTAAGCACTGTAATGACATTGGCTACAAGGGGAGGATTGCCATTACCGAAACCTTGAGATTTACCGATGAGTTGGATGAGTTGATTTTGCAACGAGCTTCGCAACATCAGATTTTAGAAATGGCAATTTCCCAAGGGTTTCGTCCCATATTGCAAAATGCTTTGAAATGGGTTCGTTCAGGGGATACAACATTAGATGAAATTAGCCGCGTGGTTGATTTGACGGAGCTGATTTAGCCATGCTGGAGTATCGTTATAACGGTGTCAATCGCTTTGGTAAGCGTGTCAATGGAGAGATGCAGGCTGCAAATGCTCAGGATTTGGAGCAGCGTTTAAAGCTGGCGAAGGTTGAGTTAATTTCTTATCAAGAGCGCTCTCCGGGATTTTTTTCTAGAGTCGGCAGTAAACGTATATTGCGAAGAGATGTTATCACCATCACCATGCAATTTCGGCAACTGCTCAAGGCTGGAGTGTCTTTAATGGATATCATTGATGACCTGAGACAGTCCTATGAGAATGATGCGGTTAAAGAAATGCTGTCTTCCATCTATGAAGCAATGGAAGGAGGAGAGAGTTTTTCCAGTGCTTTGTCAGGTTATGAAAAAGAGTTCGGCAAGGTGTATGTTTCCCTCGTTGCGATCGGAGAACAGACAGGGCAGTTGGAAACTATTTTAGAGAATCTGGAACAGATGCTGAAATGGGAAGAAAGCTTAAGTTCGAAAGCCAAAAAAGTCATGATTTACCCTTCCATTGTCGGAACAGTTGTTATAGCCGTTGTATTGTTGACGATGGTTTTTGTGGTGCCCGAAGTGATGAAATTCGTTAAAGAGATGGGCGGTGAGTTGGGCTTTGCGACTAAAGCGCTTGTTGTGACTTCGGATTTTGTTCGAGAAAATATTATCTTGATCTTGTTGTTCCCTTTTGCGGTGTGGTTCGGTATCAAGTATCTACTGAAAAAATCAAAACGTTTTAGAGTGAAATTGGATGCATCCATTTTTAGAGTCAAAGTGATTGGTCCTGTGCTTTATAAGTTGAAGATTGCCAGAATCGCCAATTCACTTGCCATCATGTATGAGGCAGGAATGAGTTTTACCAATAGTTTGCGTATGTCAGTGAATGTCGCCAACAATGCCTACCTCGAACAAAAGGTGGAAAGAGCCATTCGTTTGATTGAAGACGGTTTGCCAATCAATGAAGCCTTTACAGAAGCTGAGGTTTTTCCATCAATGGCGATTCGAATGGTCAAGGTTGGCGAGCTTAGCGGTAATATGGATCAGGCGCTAAGAAATGTCAGCGAGTTTTACGATAATGAAGCAAAAGAAACCATTGAAAAGATTGAACCAGCGGTAGAACCAGCTTTGACGATTGTAATGGCATTGATGGTCGGTTGGGTAATGATGGCCGTGTTGGGACCAATTTATGACACCATTTCCAAGGTACAATGATGGATAAACTGTTATACCTCAATGAATCGGGCGTAGTGTTGATTGACGTGAACAGTGCAATGCAACATAAATTGTCTGAAACCAAATTTTCTTGGAGTGATTGGGATCGAATTGAAACGGCTGTTGGCGGGCTACCTTCGGAGAAAAGCGTTGCTGTCATATTAGATTTCGTAGACGACTCCCATCAAATGCACTGGGTTGCGAAGTTGTTTCCTTGGGAAAAACAAGCTTACGAAAAGCGATTAGAAGAAAAAACGCGCTCTGAGGGTGCTATATTGGTTCGTCTTAGCTGGTTCGCTCACTATCGTCAAACGGATGAAGGGCGTGATGAGCAGGCTTTGATGATTTCCAGTGTGTTCAGCAACACTCAGCTTGAAGCCTTGTTTAACTTATTTGAAGAGGCGCAGATTTCCGTTAAGGCGATTTACTCCTATTCCTTTCTGCTGGAAAACTTTTTCCTCAACAAGCTTGCGCCAGCATTGAGTTTATCGAAGAAGGATTTGGAGAGACCCATGATGCTGGTGTTTCGAGAATCCAGAGTGAATTTCCGCCAGATATTTTTTAACTTCGGACGACTGAACATCAGTCGTCATATAGAGTTAGATGATGAATTGGAAAGTGACCATGCCATCAACTCGGGGTTGATCCACGAGACACAGATCGCCGTCAAATATCTTTACAACCAGAAGCTCATTCCTCTTAATTCTGAAGTGAGCTTTATCTATATCAATTCCCATGGTCATGATGAAGGGGAAGTGGCGACAGAGTATTTGGAAAAAGTTGCCTTAAGCAATTGGAGTCCGGAAGCCTTTTTCGTAGTCGCTTCCGATCTTTATACGATTACCAATACTCGTCGTTGGGACGACTCCTTGTACAATACGCTGGACTTCCTCACGGCATATTTGCATAAATCAAACCTACAGACCTTTTATAAAAACCATTTCGTGAACAAGATTCTGTTGTTTTCAAGGTTGCAGAAATGGTTATTGAGCTTATCGATTTTCTTGTTCCTGTTGGCAAGTTATTATCTTTTAACTTTGGGTGTCGATAACTATATGTTGAGTCATAAACGCCAGTTGATGGATGTAAAGATTCAGCAGTTGAATGAAGAAAAGAGCCGGTTGCAACGTTCGGTTGATCTCCAATATGACGCAGAAGACATTAAAGCATCGGTGAACTTTTCAGAATCACTGTTGAAGCTTAAGCTTAGAGGTATTGCTGGTTTTGATATGGCGGCGTTATCTCAGGTGTTGAGTCGTCACAATCATATTGCGTTGTCGTCCGTCGCGTGGCAAAAACTGGATACATTTGATTCTTCCTCTATTTCGGTGACGTTGAAAGGGTGGGTTTATCCTTTTCATGAGGCTTATGAAATGCCTGTGAAATGGGTTGATGACTTAGTGCAAGATTTTCGATCTAAGCCAAATGTTGAAAGTGTCACTTTAACCAAAGAGCCCTTGGATCGCAGTTTGAAAAAATCTCTCGTCATTTCCAGTGCTTCAGATGAAGCCATTAATGTACTTCCCTTTGAGGTGAAGTTGGTGATTGGAGGTGGCAAGTGAGGCTTAACTGGGCAGACAGCTTTATTCGACAATATGTGCAAAAGCCGGCGTTGATCTTGTTGGTGCTTTTATTGACATTCGGCGGGCTGGCGTTTGGATTGTTGAACTATCAGGAAAGTCTGGAACGAGATAACCAAATAACAGAACATCACTTGAGAAACCTGCTAAAACAAGTGCAATTTTTAAGAACTCAAGAGCAATTGTTTAAGACGTATGGCGATAAGTATCAAGAGTTTTTGAATGAAGGGTTGGTCTATCAGCAAGATCGGGTGAAGTGGACGGATGAATTGTTGAAAATAAAGGCGCAGCTAAATCTTGTACCATTTAATTTTCAGTTTGATGCTGAGCAACAACTGACTAGGAAGAGTGTTGCCTATCTTCAATTAGATAAGAATATTTTCTACTTCACCCAGTTGCACCTTGATATCGGATTGATGTCGGATTTGGATTTATTGACGGTATTGGATAAGATCAGAGAAAACATCACCCCGTTGTTTTTGGTGAAGGGTTGTGAAATGTCTGCGCACAATGAGGCTATCCAAAAACCGAAATTTACCCCAAATCGTTCATTGTTTGATGCAAAATGTACTTTGATTTTGTTTCAAGCCAAGCCAACGCCTTTTAAGTTGGACTGAGTTGGTTTAGGCGCGTGAATGCCCTAGTAGGAAATGCTATTGAAAATTAGTACGCTGTCTGTTGTCTTTTTCATTGCACTGGTCTTGGTGAGAATGCCGGTGTATGCGGATGAAACATTTGGAAAGCTGTTTCTGACCCCACAACAACGCGAACAGATTAACCAGCAACGCCAAGCTTTTTTGTACAAGGAGCAAGGTGTTAAGCCAGCAGCATCTCAGCAAAAAGCTGCCGTAAAACCATCAAAATCTACCAGGTTGGGGTCTCCAGTATTGACGCTTTCGTCTATTATTACGACGCCAGAAGGGCAGCTGTTTCGTTTAAATGGCAAGTACGTTAAGCATGATAAGTCCGGCTATCGGCTTAAGCAGAACTTGCAGGAACCTCATTCGGCACAAGTGCTGCTCAAAGGTAAGGAAATTAATCTTAAGGTCGGTGAAACCTATGTTCCGGGGAAAGATAAAAAAGTAAAAAGCTACTTGATTACACCGAAACAAAAGCAAGAGAAGATCAAGTTGAGCTCGGTCAGGGAAGTTTCACCGGCTTCATCAAATGAACAGCAAATGGATTTGAGTTCGCAAATTGAAAACTTGCAGCGTTTAACGGAGTTGACGAAATAAATATGTTTGGCATTGAGAGTGCATATCTTTTACCTGTATTAGCGATTATTGCGGCGGGCGGGCTGTATGTTGGTTATACCGCTACACGGGCTTTAAAACAGGAAAAAGACAAGGTAGAGCAGTTACAGCAAGAGTATCAAACCCTCAGCAGTCGCTATGCGCAGATTGAGCAGGTTGCAATGACGGCAGAGAACAGTCTAAGTGTGTTGCAGGCGAAGCTCGAAAAAATGACTGAAGATGAAAAGGACTATGTTTCACAAATCACACGCTTGGAAACGCAGCAGAAATCTGACAGAGCGAGTTTTGAGGAAAAGTTGGCATTGCTTGAGAATGCAAAGCAAGCTTTGACACAAGAGTTCAAACTGTTATCAACGCAGATATTTGAAGAAAAACAAGCACAAATAAATACTCAGAACAAAGAGGCTTTAGGCGCAGTATTGAACCCACTGCAACAAAGTCTGACAGAGTTTAAGAACAAGATCGACCAAACGCATAAGGCAGATATTGAAGGGCGTGCTACGTTGGTGGAGCAGCTCAAGCAGTTGAAAGAGCTTAACCAAACCATGTCGAATGAAGCCAAAAGCTTAACTCAGGCTTTGAAAGGGGATAACAAGCTTCAAGGAAACTGGGGTGAGATGATTTTGGAAAAGATGCTGGAAAGCTCGGGTTTGAGACTAGGCATTGAGTACGAAAGGGAGAAGTCCCTTTATTCAGACGATAACAAGCGTCTGCGCCCGGATGTGATTGTGAATTTGCCGGATGATAAACACATTATTATCGATTCAAAAGTTTCATTGAATGCCTATGAATCAGCTCTGAATGCTGAAGATGATAAAACCCGAGTTGAGCAGGTCAAGGCTCATTTGGTGAGTCTGCAAAAGCATATCGAAGCACTTAGCATCAAACGTTACGATCATATTGAGTCTTTAAATGCCCCGGACTTTGTTTTGATGTTCATTCCAATCGAGGGGGCGTATTTAATGGCGATTGAGCAGAACCCTGCGTTGTTTGAATCGGCATTTGAGAAGAATATCGCGGTGGTGACGCCGACTACCTTGTTTACCACTTTGAAGACCATTGAACAGCTTTGGCGTTATGAAAGGCGCTCGGAAAATACTTCAAGCCTGATCAAAAAAGCAGCAGATGTTTATGACAAGTTTGTTGGTTTTGTTGAGAGTTTTGAAAAGGTGGGAAGTCAGTTGGAAAGTGCGCTTTCCAGTTACGATCAAGCTAAAAAACGGATGGTGAGCGGGAAAGGGAATTTGATTAACCAAGCTCAAATGCTTAAGGATCTGGCAGGTAAAACCAAGAAAGACCTTCCTAAGCACCTTGTTGATGAAGCGGACGTGAGTTTGCCAGAGTTGGATAAAGATTAGTTTGAGTGATTGCGTTTTGCTTTTACTTCTTTCAAAGTTTCTGTAATCAGTTCTAAAAGCATTTGAGGGCGGAAAGGTTTTTTTAGCCAAGCCCTTACTTGTCTGCTTTGTGCCATTTCTTTTGTTGAGTGATCGGTTTCGGAAGATAAGATAAAAATGGGAACATTTGTTTGTAGATGTTGTTCATTTAAAGTGTCGATCATGTCTAACCCAGTTTTATCAGGCATCATGTAATCAAGGATTAAAATATCGTACTGGTTTTGCTGGCACAGCTTGAGACCAAGCTCGACATTGTTTGCGGTATCGACCTTTATATTGTCTAGCGTTTCCAAAGTTAACCGAATGAGCGATCGGGTGACATTAGAGTCGTCGACCGCTAAAATATGTGCCATAACTTATTCCTCAAAGACCTTGCTCTATTCTAGCAAAGCCTGCACATTTATACGTCATTTTGCGGCAGCATTTACAGGTTGTGAATAAAAGCACATAATTAAGCGTTGTTTTATTCAAAGTGTTTGATTTTAATTGGGAAAGTATTTATAATCCCCGCTTTCCGAAAAGGAATACACATAGCTTTTATGTATCAATGAGTTAGATGCATAAAAACAGAAGAAATTGTAGGTAGGATTTCCTACCTTCGCAGATCAAGATAGGAGAAAGTCATGGTCGTTATTCGTTTAGCACGCGGTGGTGCAAAAAAGAACCCTTATTATCGTGTAATGGTTGCGGATCAACGCAACAAAGCAACTGGTCGTTTCATCGAGCAAGTTGGTTTCTATAACCCAACGGCTAAAGGTGCAGAAGAAATGCTTCGTCTTGATACTGCGAGAGTTGAGCACTGGGTGTCTCAAGGCGCTCAAATGAGCCCAAGAGTTGCAAAATTGATCAAAGACGCTAAGTAATTAACCCTTAGAACTTTTGGTATGAGCGTGGCTGACGGCGAAAAACTTATTCTGGGTAAAATCAGTGGTATTTTCGGCGTAAAAGGTTGGTTGAAGATTTTTTCCCATACCGAGCCTCGCGACAATATTTTGAGCTATTCACCTTGGCTGGTTAAAGTTAAGGGTGAGTGGCGAACCTTCGATTTAGAAGATGGGCAAGAAATTCAGGGTGGCAAAGGAATTGTTGCCAAACTGGAAGGAATAGATGATCGTGATGAAGCGCGCCTATACATGGGGTGTGAAATCGCAATCAATCCAGAGCAACTTCCTGAAGCGGAAGATGGCTACTACTGGAGAGAACTGATTGGTTGTTCTGTAACGGATCAAGAAGATAACGACCTAGGTGTTGTGACCGCATTGATCGAAACAGGCGCACATGATGTTCTTAGAGTAGAAAAGGATGGTCATTCCATATTGATTCCATTTGTCGAAGGTACGTTTATTTTGGATGTGGATGTTGAAAACAAACATATCCAAGTTGACTGGGATGATATCGAAGAATAAGCATCCTATTTATGGAGCGAGTTATGCGCTTTGATGTCATTACGCTTTTCCCTGAAATGTTTGAAGCAATCAATGCTTCGGGGGTTTCAAGCAGAGCGTTACAACAAGGCCTGTATAGCTTCCATAGTTGGAATCCGCGGCAGTTTACGACGGATGTCCATCAAACGGTAGACGATAGACCATATGGTGGTGGTCCTGGGATGTTGATGAAATATCAACCTCTTAAGGATTCAGTCGATGCGATTGAAACCACCATCGGAGAGAAACCTTATGTGGTTTATCTTTCTCCACAAGGAACGCCGCTGACTCAGGCAAAGTTACAGACTTTGGTTGAAAAGCCGAACCTCACTCTGGTTTGTGGGCGTTATGAAGGATTGGATGAGCGTTTCATCTTATCTGAAGTGGATGAAGAGATTTGCGTAGGGGATTTTGTCGTCAGTGGAGGGGAGTTACCCGCCATGATGTTGATGGATGGTTTGATTCGTTTGCTACCGGGGGCTTTAGGCCATAACCAGTCAGCTGAGCAAGATTCGTTTTCGGATGGTTTATTGGATTGTCCGCATTACACAAGACCTGTAGAGGTCAACGGCATGAAAGTGCCGGAGGTGCTGCAACAGGGAAATCATGCAAAAATTGATGCATGGCGAATGGAGCAGAAACTCGAAAGGACGGCGCAGAAGCGTCCGGACCTATATGCAGCTTACTTGGCTCAACAAGCTAAGTAACTGCATGACAATTTGGATTCAACCTCTGACAGCTTGTCTGTGTATTGTTGGATAAAATGCATTTCAAAGTTATAGCAAAAGACTTTGATAGATTAAGAGAGCATAAAAATGAAAAACCCAATTATTGCGCGTATTGAAGAAGAGCAAATGAGCAAGCAACTTCCAGATTTTTCAGCTGGTGATACTGTTGTTGTTCAAGTAAAAGTAAAAGAAGGTACTAACGAACGTCTTCAGGCTTATGAAGGTGTTGTTATCGCTAAGAAAAACCGTGGTTTGAACTCTTCATTCACTGTTCGTAAGATTTCTCATGGTGTAGGTGTTGAGCGTACTTTCCAAACTTACAGCCCATTGGTTGATTCTGTTGAAGTTAAGCGTCGTGGTGCGGTTCGTCGTGCTAAGCTTTACTACCTACGTAACCTATCTGGTAGAGCAGCAAGAATCAAAGAAAAAGTTAAATAAGACTTTTCATGAAAGGCACTCATTTGAGTGCCTTTTTTGTTTGTAGCAGTGTAAACTCATCGCTATGGCATCCGACACAGTATTCCAATCTCAATTAAAATCTTTTCTACAGTTTCTCAGGTTCAACGAAGGGTTGAGCGAAAACACGCTTGCCGCTTACCGCAGAGATTTAAAAATCTGCCAGGTTGGGGTTGAGTTCTCGGATTTCAAAACAGTCTCCAATCAGCAGTTGGAAGATTTTATCTATCAGCAATTTGAGCAAGGTAAGAGTGCCAAATCCATTGCTAGGTTGATCTCCTCTCTCAAACGTTTTGCACAGTATTTGTTGGCTCAACATGTCATTAGTGTTGATCCTACGGCCAAACTGAAGTCACCTTCCATTCCTCGTTCGATTCCCAAAGTCATTTCCGAAAAACAGGTTGAAGACTTGCTTGCGGCACCGGATTTAACTACGCCATTAGGGTTGCGTGACAAGGCGATTTTGGAGTTGATGTATGCCTCTGGGTTAAGGGTTTCCGAGGTAGTGACGCTGCCTTATGAACAGCTCAATCTTTCGGCGGGTTTGGTACGCGTTGTGGGGAAAGGGAATAAGGAACGAATTGTGCCGATAGGAGAGCTGGCGATAGATGCGCTAAAGGTTTATATTGAAAGCTCAAGACCGCAATTGGCTGCCAAGCGTTGGGTTGATACGTTGTTTGTCTCACGCTTAGGTCGTCCTATGACTCGCCAAACGCTATGGCATAGAATCAAAAATTTGGCTTTTGAGGCGGATATACGCGTTCAGTTATCGCCGCATGGCCTCCGCCATGCCTTTGCAACGCATTTAATCAATCATGGGGCAGACTTGAGAACTGTTCAGCTGCTCTTGGGGCACTCTGATCTGTCAACGACTCAAATTTATACGCACGTTGCCAAGCAACGTCTGCAAGCACTTCATCACAAGCATCATCCTCGCGGATAATCACGATTTCTCGGTACTAGTCAGCTTTCTTTAAGGTTTTCGAGGTGCTAATTAAGGTGGAAACCGTTAAAATTCTATCAATGGTTTTTAAAAAAGATTAGGTGTTATGAAAAAACAATTTTTGAAGAAATCGCTTTTGGCGATGGTGTTGTCGACAGCTTTTATGGCGATGGCACAGGCCGATGAGCAAACGATCCGAAATACCTTGAAAGATATTACGCCAAATGCGGCTGAGGCCAAGATTACCCCGAGTGTTATTCCGGGTCTGTATCAAGTGGTTTTAGGGACACGAGTATTGTTGATGGATGACAAAGCGCGTTATGTTTTTTCAGGTGACTTGATTGACCTGAAAACACGCAAGAACCTAACAACGGCAGCAGAGAACAAACAGAGAAAAAGTATTCTGGACAGCTTAGATGAATCGAAGATGATTGTTTATCCAGCGAAAGGCGCTACCAAGCGTACGATTACGGTTTTCTCTGACATTGACTGCCCGTATTGTAAAAAACTTCATGATGACATTCCTAAGCTGACGGCAGCAGGTATCAAGGTGCGTTATTTGTCTTTCCCACGTGCGGGCGTCGGTTCTGGTTCTTATAAGAAGGCAGTGGCGGTTTGGTGTTCTTCAGACAGAAGAAAGGCTTTGGACAAGGTGATGATGGGTGTAGCAGTAGATATGAAGACTTGTGCGAACCCTGTAATGAACGATATGAAGCTTGCTGAGTTGTTTGGCGTGAATGGCACTCCGAATATCCTGTTGGATGATGGTGAGTTGATTCCAGGATATGTTGAGTCAAAAGACTTGATTCAAAAGCTGGTTGGTCCGCATTAAAGCATTGATTTGATCACTAGCGATTAAAATTTTGCTTGACTAAAAAAAACGCGCCATTTGGCGCGTTTTTTATTTCCGTACAGGGCGTTCAAGTTATAGTGAATCCCATTTGGTACGTCTGTTTGGCACTCTGAAAAAGCGACCAATCAATAAACCAAGAAGTAGTACACCACCACCTGTCAGGAACCATTGACGTTGCACAACATCACCCGCTTGGCTGATTTGTTCTTTCAGAATGGCATTGTCAGATTTGATTTTCTCAATTTCCTGGCTGAACTGCTGGTTTTGTTCATTCAATTCAATGCTCTTGCCGGAAATAGACTTAATCTCAGCCAATTGCTTTTGTAACTTGAAGTTATCTTCTTTGGTTTTCTTTAACTCGTTGCTGACGTCGTTGAAACGAGAGTCCAGAGTAGATTTCTCTTGAAGTGCTTGGTTAAGTTTTTTCTCGATACGAGAGGTCTTATCAATTTGCTGAGCCAATCTAACGCGAGCGATAGGTTGGTTTAACAGCACGCTTGAAGGCATCCAACCAACAATATCTTCATCTTTATAGTGGTAGGACAGTTTTGTCCAGCCGTCATCATTCACTTCTAAAATGGTTACTGGTGTGCCCGATTTCAACAACCTTAAAATTTTGTATTTATAACCAGGTTGGGTTCTAAGCGGAATTTGTACAGAATCGGTCACATAATGCGTGTAATCGGATTGAGGTTGCCCTGAATCCTCTGCTACAGCTGTTTGACCGATGGTCAAGCCACCGACAAGCATTAAGGATGAAATGATTTGCAGGTTAGATTTGACTGATTTTTTCATGTTGATCCTTCAAGTTTTTTAATGCAGTTTTGTGCTCATCCAGCTTTTGTCTTTCTTTGGCAACAACTGCTTCAGGCGCTTTGGCAACAAAACTGTCGTTGGACAGTTTTCCTTCCATGCGTTGAATATCGCTCTCTAGGCGATTGATTTCCTTGTTTAGACGCTCTAGCTCGGCTTCTTTGTCAATCAAACCTGCCATTGGAATAAGAATGTTCATTTCTCCAACCAATGCAACAGCTGATTCTGGCGCCTCCTCAGAGTCAGATAATACCGTGATTGATTCCAATTTCGCAAGTGTTGACAGGTAAAGGTGGTTATTTTCCAACCATAGTTCATCCGTTGCGCTTAGCTTGGTCAAGATTACCGGTAACTGTTTGCTTGGTGCGATGTTCATTTCAGAACGAATACGACGAACACCCATGATGAATTGTTTTACCCATTCCAGCTCTGCCACAGCAGCCGTGTCAATTTTGCTATTGTCACTTAATGGATAAGGTTGCAGCATGATGGTTTGGCCATCTTTCGCGGCAAGTGGAGCAACGGTCTGCCAAATTTCTTCAGTGATAAATGGAATGATAGGGTGTAGCATGCGAAGCAGAGTTTCAAGCACGCGAACCAAGGTGCGGCGAGTGCCACGCTTAGCTTCATCTGAGCTGTCGTCACTATTTAGGATAGGCTTGGATAACTCCAGATACCAGTCACAGTACTCATTCCAGGTGAACTCATAAAGCGCGGTTGAAGCAAGGTCGAAACGGTAAGATTCAATATGTTTGGCAACTTCAGCTTCCACTTCTTGCAAACGGGAGACAATCCATTTGTCGGCCAGAGATAATTCGTATGCAGCTTTTTCGTCCACACCTGTGTCATAGCCTTCAGTGTTCATCAATACATAACGCGCTGCATTCCATAATTTATTACAGAAGTTGCGGTAACCTTCGCAGCGGTTTAAATCGAAACGAATATCACGACCTGTTGAGGCTAGAGAGGCGAAAGTGAATCGAAGCGCATCTGTTCCATAGGCATCAATACCGTCAGCAAACTGTTTGCGAGTGGCTTTTTCGATTTTCGCCGCTTTTTCTGGTTGCATCATGCCGTAAGTACGCTTAGAAACCAGGCTTTCCAAGTCAATACCGTCAATCAGGTCAATCGGGTCTAGGACGTTACCTTTGGATTTGGACATTTTTTGACCTTCACCATCTCGAACCAGACCGTGTACATAAACTTGTTTGAAAGGAACTTGTCCAGTGAACTTTAAGGTCATCATAATCATTCTGGCAACCCAGAAGAAGATAATGTCAAAACCAGTGACCAAAACCGAAGTCGGATGGAATTTTTCCAACTCAGGTGTTTGTTCCGGCCAGCCAAGTGTAGAGAATGTCCATAGCGCTGAGCTGAACCAAGTGTCTAGCACGTCTTCATCTTGAGACAATGCTGTAGAGCTGTCTAAACCATTTTGTTGGCGGACTTCTTCTTCTGTGCGACCAACATAGACATTTCCAGCTTCGTCATACCAAGCGGGAATACGATGTCCCCACCAGATTTGGCGAGAGATACACCAGTCTTGGATGTTGTTCATCCACTCGAAGTAGGTGTTTTCCCAGTTCTTAGGTACAAATTCGATATCGCCGTTTTTAACCGCGTCAATAGCTGGTTTTGCTAATTGCTCCACGGCAACATACCACTGATCAGTCAGGTAAGGTTCGATAACTGCATGAGAGCGATCACCGCGAGGAACCATTAGTTTGTGAGGCTTAATGTCTTCAATTAACCCAAGAGCTTCAAGGTCTGCAACCGCTAGACGACGTGCTTCGTAACGCTCTAATCCTTGGTATTTCTCTGGAACTCCTTCGTTCATGTTAGCGTCAATCGTCATGACGTTCAGCATTGGCAGGTTATGACGTTTCCCCATCTCATAGTCGTTGAAGTCATGGGCAGGGGTGATTTTTACGCAACCTGTACCGAACTCCATATCGACGTAATCGTCAGCGATAATTGGAATTTCGCGCCCCACCAAAGGAAGGGTAACGGTCTTGCCTATAAGATTCTTGTAACGTTCGTCTTCAGGGTGAACAGCAACTGCTTGGTCACCGAATAGTGTTTCAGGGCGGGTAGTAGCAACCACCAAATGACCTGAACCGTCTGTGAGTGGGTAGCGCATGTGCCATAGGTTGCCTTGTTCTTCTTCAGAAATGACTTCCAAATCAGAAACGGCGGTGTGGAGAACTGGATCCCAGTTTACAAGGCGTTTGCCACGATAGATTAATCCTTCTTCGTAAAGGCGAACAAAAACTTCTTTAACGGCATTCGAAAGGCCGTCATCCATCGTGAAGCGTTCACGGCTCCAGTCTGGTGATGCGCCCAGACGACGAAGCTGTTTGGTGATGGTTCCACCGGATTCCGCTTTCCATTCCCAAATTTTGTCAATAAAAGCATCTCGACCAACATCATGGCGACTAAGGCCTTTAGCAGCTAATTGGCGCTCAACGACCATTTGCGTTGCAATCCCTGCGTGGTCAGTACCTGGCTGCCAAAGCGTGGAGTGGCCTTTCATTCGGTTGTAGCGAATGAGAGTGTCCATAATGGTATCTTGGAATGCATGACCCATGTGTAGGCTACCGGTGACATTCGGCGGAGGGATCATAATGCTGTAGTTCTGACCAGTTGTACTTTCTTGAGGTTTAAAGAAACCTTTATCTTCCCAATTTGAGTACCATTTTTTTTCAATTGATGCGGGGTCGAAATGCTTTTCCATTGTTGCCTTTAAAATAAAACGATTTTGTTTCTAAAAATAGGTCGGATTATAGCATTTATGCTGGTGAAAGTTTAGGGTTGGATGCTGGGTAAAAGCTGAACTATCGTTTGAGGCGTTTTTGGCTAAAGAGAACGAAAGTTGATGAGCGTGCCTTACCCAATGTTTGAGGGTAAGGCATAAGTGGCTTGGGCTAAGATTGAAGCAACTGTAATACGTTTGAACGATTTTGATTGCTTTGCGCCTGCATGGCGATACTACTTTGCTCAAGAACCTGCTGCTTGCTTAATTGCGTCAGCGCCTTTGCATAGTCTGTGTCGTTAATCTGGCTTCGACTACTTTGTGCATTGACGTTTTGGGTTGCTAGGTTTTCAACGGTGCTTGCCAATCCGTTTTGTTGTGCACCAAGCTGGCTACGGCTGGTTGATAGGTTTTCTAATGCAGTCGTGATGGATGAGTAGGCATTACTGGCATTTGCTGTGGATGTAATGTCCAAGCCGTTTAAACCTTGTGCATTGGTTGTCAGGTTTGGAAAGGTTAGGGCGTTGGTTGAGTCACCCAGCCCAATACTAAGTGTATTCTGAGAACCATCCAGTAGATTTATGCCATTAAAGCTGGCTTGCCCTACATATTGATTGATTGCCTGTAAGCCTTGTTGGAACTCTTGGTTTAATGTCTGACGTTGGGCATCGCTGTAAGTGCCGTTTTGAGCTTGTGTTGCCAGTTCTCCTAAGCGAAGGAGCTGGTTGCCAATATTCTCTCCGGTACTGTCAGCAATTTGCAGAGCCGAAATACCATCATTGGCATTACGAGTGGCAATGTCTTGTTGACCGATTTGTGTCGTCAGCGCTGTCACAACAGCTTTTCCAGCGGCGTCATCTGCTGAGGTATTGATACGACTGCCTGATGCTAGGCTTTGTTGAAGGCTTGCATAGGTGGTTGCGTTGTAATTGGATATGGAATCAATAGACATGGCTAACTTCCTCCGATTGCGTACTTTATATTTCTATTTTACGCTTAATCGGCAAAGAATGAAAATTGTCTTTTGACTCAATGGGTTAATGTTGAATGATAGGCATAAAAAAACCCCGGAAGGCCGGGGTTTTTTGTGTTGAGTTTTCTAAGATTACTTAGTGAACTCTGGGTATGCTTCCATACCACATTCAGTTTGGTCAACACCTTCGAACTCTTCTTCTTCAGAGACGCGGATGCCCATAACTGCTTTGATGATAGACCAGACGATCAAGCTTGTAATGAATACCCAAGCGAAGATCACTGCAATACCAGTTAGCTGAGCTACGATAGTTGCATCTTTGTTTGTGAAGGTAACAGCGATTAGACCGAAGATACCTACGATACCGTGAACAGAGATCGCACCGACTGGATCGTCGATTTTGAACTTAGTGTCCATGATGATGATTGCGAATACTACGATGATACCACCAACAAGACCGATCAAAGTTGCTTCTAGAGCAGTTGGCGTTAGAGGTTCTGCAGTGATTGCAACCAAACCAGCCAATGCACCGTTCAACATCATAGTCAAGTCAGCTTTACCGAACTTCAACTTAGAAGCGATAAGTGAACCGATAACACCACCAGCCGCAGCCATTAGCGTGTTAACGAATACCATTGCTACTGCGTTTGCTTCATCAACGTTAGATACTTTAAGCTCTGAACCACCGTTGAAACCGAACCAACCCAACCATAGGATGAATGTACCTAGAGTTGCTAGAGGTAGGTTTGCACCAGGGATAGCTTTTGATTCACCTTCAGGAGTGTATTTACCTTTACGAGCACCTAGTAGTAGAACACCTGCAAGAGCTGCTGCACCACCAGCCATGTGAACGATACCAGAACCAGCGAAGTCAAGGAATCCTAAACCATCTAGGAAACCACCACCCCATTTCCAATAACCTTGCATTGGGTAGATGAACGCGGTGAAAACGATAGCGAAAACGAAGAAAGACATAAGCTTCATACGCTCAGCTACAGCACCAGATACTACAGACATTGCAGTTGCAACGAACACAACTTGGAAGAAGAAGTCTGACATACCTGAGTAGTAAGGCGCACCATCACCACCTTTCAACACGTCAGCAACAGTGTGATCCGGGCTCAACAAGAAGCTGATACCAGGAATGAAGCTATTGATAGCATCACTAGGATACATGATGTTGTAACCAACAAGCATGTACATAATACAAGCGATAGCGAAAAGACCAACGTTCTTCGCTAAGATTTCAGTCGTGTTCTTAGCGCGAACAAGACCGGCTTCGAGCATGGCAAAACCTGCTGCCATCCACATAACTAATGCACCAGTTACCAAAAAGTAAAAGGTATCTAGTGCATAATTTGTTTGAATTAATTGTTCCATACCTAAATTTCCTTATGACTAAATTTCAAATAGTTTGTTATCAACTTTGAAGAGAAATCATTGTGTGAATGAGTATCCTGCTTTGATTCCACTTCGTTAATGATTAAAAGAACTATTTAAAGGGCAACATCCCCGGTTTCTTCAGTACGAATACGTACTGCGTTTTCTAATGGGCTTACGAAAATTTTTCCGTCACCGATTTTTCCGGTTCTGGCTGCATTTCCGATTGCTTCAATCACGCTGTCCACCTTGTCATCAGCAACTGCGATTTCAAGACGAACTTTTGGAAGAAATTCGATGGCATATTCCGCCCCACGATAGATTTCCGTGTGACCTTTCTGGCGTCCAAAACCTTTGGCTTCTGTTACAGTCATCCCGTGCACATCAATTTCGTGCAGAGATTCGCGAACATCATCAAGCTTAAAAGGTTTGATAATTGCTACTACTAGTTTCATACTAACCTCTGATTTGTAATGAATAAAAAAAGAGTATTTCGTTGTCCTAGATAGCTCTGGCTGTGCCATGTGCTAAAAACCCTTTTATAACAACAAGATATATTAATTTTTGACTTTATTTTAGAAAGTTATTTGAACCGTTTGGTGCAATTTTATTTTTTATGGTGCATTCTGAATGAAAACTTTTTTTAGCCGCTTTCCGAAGATCGTCGTGGCATTAATAGCGCAAGGAATCGCCCTGATTGTCTTGGCTGGTTTGGTTTTATTGGCGAGCTATATTGTTACGCCTCCATACCCTTTGTGGGTATTGGTGATATTGCAAGGTGTACTGGCTGCATTCATTAGCTGTCGCATCGGTTTGCCCTGTTGGTGGCGTATCATTCAAATAGCTTTGCCTATAGGGCTCTACTTGGGATTAACTTATAAAGTGAATCCTTGGCTGGCGCTAGGCATTTTTGTTGTACTGTGGCTGGTATTCTTTAATGCAATCAAGGAACGTGTGCCACTTTACTTAACCAATAACACCACAAGAGAAGCACTGAAGAAGCTTGTCAAAAGACGTCGAAACGTTAGGTTCCTCGATTTGGGAGCAGGTCTAGGTGGGAATGTTGTTTATATGTCCCAGTTACCTAATGTGCAACGCTCTGATGGCGTGGAAACCGCTCCAATTCCTTATTTGGTGGCAAGACTATTCACATTGCTCCGTGGTGGGCATATCTACGCAATGGATCTTTGGAAAACAAAAGTTGAATACTATGATGTTGTTTATGCTTTCTTATCACCGGAGCCGATGGAGAAGTTATGGCAAAAGCTTTCCAATGAAATGGTGAGCGGATCAGTTTTTGTCTCTAATAGTTTTGCCGTGCCTGATGTTGAACCATCTGAAGTTTGGGAGTTAAACGACTCCAGAAAGACTAAGCTTTATATCTATCATATTTAATAAAAACAGCCAAAATCTACCAGGTTGGGGTACCTGCCGGTTTCATTTTTAAGAGGAAGAAGTATGCCGAATGCTCAAAACAAACAGGAAATGATTAACCAAGTTAAAAGTTGGAGCCTTTTTGTTGAGCGGACTTTAGCGCGATTTCCTGAGTGGATAGATCTAGTGGATTTTGAATCTTCTTATGGAGAAGGTGCTCTTGTCAGTAAGTTGCACCAAAGTCTTGTTACTTGTGAAGATTTGATTGAGTTGAATCAGCAGTTGAGACAACATCGCCTACAAGAAATGCTGCGTATTGCGATCAGGGATCTCGCAGGTTTGGCGTCGGTAGAAGAAACTTTGAGGGACTTGTCTTCCTTGGCTGACGGACTGGTCTCTGGCACTTTGGATTGGCACTATGAAGATGCTTGTAAGCGATATGGAACGCCTATCGGTCAGTTCTCTGGCGAACCTCAAAAGATGTTGGTTATCGGCATGGGAAAACTGGGTGGAAGAGAGTTGAATTTCTCATCAGATATTGACTTGATTTTTGCCTACCCGGAGAAAGGACAAGCCATTAATGAAAGAGGTAAAGAGACGTCAAATGACCAATTTTTTATCCGCCTAGGGCAGGCGTTGAATAAATCACTGACCGAATACACCGATTTAGGAATGGTCTATAGAGTTGATATGCGTCTTAGACCTTTTGGGGATTCCGGGCCTTTGGCGGTTAGCTTTAACGAGCTGGAAAACTATTACGAAATCCACGGGCGGGCGTGGGAGCGCTATGCTTTGGTTAAAGCAAGAATCATTGCAGGAGATCAGGCAAAAGGGAAAGAGTTGTTTGATATCCTGCGACCATTTGTTTTCCGTAAGTATGTTGATTTCACGGCAATAGAGTCGCTTAGAGAACTCAAAGCGATGATTAACGCCGAAGTTCAAAAGAAAGATAAGCAGCAAAATATCAAACTGGGGCGGGGCGGTATTCGAGAGGTCGAATTTATTGTGCAAGCTTTTCAGCTGGTGCACGGTGGAAAAAACTTAGATTTGCAGGGTAGAGAGCTTCTGCCCATGCTGAATCAACTGACTAACAACCAGTTTATCGACAGTGCTACTGCGCAGGGTCTGAAGCAGGCTTATCTGTTTTTACGCAAGGCGGAAAACCGTCTTCAAGAATGGAATGACCAGCAAACACATGATCTTCCTCAGGAGGAGTTACAGCAATTAGCCTTGGCTGAGGCCACGGGTTATACAACTTATGCTGAATTCATGAGTGCACTTGAAGAACAATTGAGTTTCGTTCAGCAGGAGTTTGATCTATTGTTTGCCGATCAGGATGTTGACGCTGAAGGGACAATGGGAGGTGTCAGTAGTCGTGATGATAATCAGCAATCTGATAACTCATCATTGGAAGAAAGTCTTACGCACATTTTAGAGCAGTTCAAAAAAGAGCGATCCTATATTCATGCAAGCAGCGAGTCCTTGCAACGTTTTCAGAAAGTCCTACCAAGAATTCTAAATGGCTTGAAGTTGGTTGATAATCCAAAAATTACCTTGGAAAGAGTGCTGAAAGTGGTGGAAAGCATTATGAAGCGCAGCGTCTACTTCGTGCTTTTGAAAGAGAACGTCGGGGTTATCGATAACCTATTGAAGCTTTGTTCTTTAAGCGAGTGGATGACGGAGATGTTGTCACGTTACCCAGCCTTGTTGGATCAATTGCTCGACCCAAGAGTACTTTATGAGCCATTAGAGTTGGAAGAGCTGAAAAAAGAGGCTTATCACCTGTTGGAACAGTCGCAAGATGATGAAGAAATGTTCATGAATCAAATGCGTCAGTGGCGTCATGAAAAAGTATTTCGTGTTGCAGCGGCCGATGTAACAGGGCAGGTGCCTGTGATGAAAGTCAGTGACTACCTGACGTGGATTGCCGAAGCTGCTGTAGAGGTTGTCACAGAGTATGCATGGCGACATATGCAAAAACGTAATGGTTTTCCTGGTGGTTATGACTCAACACAGGGTATGCCGTTTTTGATTTTGGGTTATGGTAAGCTCGGTGGTATTGAACTGGGTTATGGCTCGGATTTGGATATGGTCTTTCTCTATTATGGACTGAATTCGTCAGATAAGTCCGATGGAGAAAGAGGGTTGGAAAATAATGTCTACTTTATCCGCATGGGACAAAAGATTATTTCCATTATGACGACCATGATGCCTACCGGCACACTGTATGAAGTGGATACTCGTTTGCGACCAAACGGTGCAAGTGGTTTGTTGGTGACTTCATTTGAAAACTTCATGACTTATGAAGAATCGAAAGCTTGGGTTTGGGAGCATCAGGCATTGGTTCGTGTTCGACCCGTTGTCGGATCTCAACAGGCGAAACAAGAGTTCGAGGCATTCAAACGAGCATTTATTGCCAAGCCAAGAGATTTGGGTGAGCTCAAAAAAGAAGTGGTTGATATGCGTCAAAAGATGCAACAGTCGCTGGATAAATCATCAGATGAAACTTTTGATCTCAAGCAAGGTAGAGGGGGAATTGTTGATGTTGAGTTTATGGTGCAATACCTTGTGCTTGGTTTTGCCTGTCAACATGAAGAGCTAACGGTTTGGTCAGATAATGTTCGTCTTCTTGAAGCCGTAAGAACAGCCAAGGTGTTGGATGACGGTGATGTTCAATTGCTTGAAGATGCTTATCGAACTTACCGAAAAGCATATCATCGTCTTGCACTGCAAAATGTAAAAGCTATTGTTCCGGCTTCGGAGTTTCAGGATGAAAGAAAAGAAGTGACAAGAATATGGAACAGTTTAATGCTGGATGACTAAGTTTCGTAACATTTGAGAGATAAAAAAAAGCGCCTGTTAGGCGCTTTTTTTGTGAAGTAAAACTTCAGGCTTAATTTTTACTTTGCTTCTGCTGCTTCAGAGGTTTTTTCTGTTGCAGTATCCGTAGGATTTGAAGCTTCTGCGTCAGTATCAGAACCTGGAGCTGGCGAGTGAATCGATAAAGATTCTGCCCCTTCAGGTTTGCGGCGTCTGCCATTGTAGCTTCTTGTGCTATAACGGCTGCGGCGTCTTGGACGACGATCTGAAGATGAATCATCCTCGTTATCACTTGAGTCAAGTTCTGTAGTCAGGCTGTTTTCGTCCTGAGGTTGTTCTTCCGTGACCTTCTTCTGGTTACGGCGACCTCGTCTTGGAGCCGGTTTTTCATTTGCATTTTCTTCAGACGGTACGGCAGATTTCTTACCGCGAGTTTGCTCAGCACTAGATGTCGTATTTTGTTCTGTTGAACCGGTTTGAACATCTGAGTCTAAGCTTTCACTGTCTACTGCATTGTTTTGATTGTCGTTCTGACCTTCATTTTCTGATTTGCGACGGCGAGAACGGTTTCTGCCATTACGACGTCCATCTCTACGTTTTCCAGTAGACTGTTCTGCTTGCTCCGAAGTAGCGTCATTGTTGTCAGCAACTTCTAATGCTGGAGTTTCGGTATCAGAACGCTCAGAAGCTGTTGGGCGACGTCTGTTGTTACGATTACGGTTGTTGTTGCGATTTCTGCCATTCTCGTTGCGGTTGTTTTGACGACGCTTAGGCTTAGCAGTTTCTTCCTCTTTTTCTTCAGGAGCTGCAAACAATGCTTGCCATAAACGGCTGAATAATCCAGGCTTAGCTTCTTCAGCCTTTTGCGGTGGCGGAGGAGGTGCGCTTGGTTGCATGTTTTTAATAGCCGGCTCTTCTTTGATAATTCGAGGCGGCTCAATGATTTCATCCATATGCTGATGTGTAATCACTTCTTTGATCTTATAGCTGGAATCAGTTGAAACTTCTTCGCCGTGGCGAGTGCGTTCCATTTGGTAATGAGGTGTTTCCAGATGCTCATTCGGAATAATCAGAATGTGTAATTTATGGTGATCTTCGATATGTATAATCTGATGACGCTTCTCATTTAGCAAGAAGGTAGCTACATCCACAGGTAGTTGAACTGTGATGCGACGAGTGTTTTCTTTCATCGCCTCTTCTTCGATTAAACGAAGAATGGATAGTGCTAAAGATTCAACACCACGGATAACCCCAACACCTTTACAGCGAGGACAGACCATTTGAGTTGATTCTTCAATTGATGGACGTAGACGCTGGCGAGACATTTCAAGTAAGCCAAAGCGAGAGATTTTGCCAATCTGAACACGAGCACGGTCAGATTTAACGGCTTCGCGCATTTTGTTTTCAATGTCACGTTGGTGACGGCTTGAGTGCATGTCGATGAAGTCGATAACAACCAGACCACCAATGTCTCTTAGGCGTAGTTGGCGAGCAATCTCACAAGCGGCTTCCAAGTTCGTGTGGTATGCCGTTTCTTCAATGTCACCACCTTTGGTAGAGCGGCTTGAGTTGATATCGATAGAGGTCATCGCTTCTGTGATATCAATAACGATTTCACCGCCGGAAGGTAGCTTCACTTCTCGCATATAAGCTGATTCAATTTGTGATTCAACTTGGAAACGAGTAAATAGCGGAATACTGTCTTGATAAGGTTTTACTTTGTAAACCTGATGCGGCATGACGTGTTGGATAAAATCACGAGCTTTATGGAAAGTGTCCATGTCGTCGATAATGATTTCACCGATGTCTTGGCGCAAATAATCACGAATTGCCAAAATGACGATGTCTGACTCTTGATGAATCAAGAAGGGCGCAGATTTTTCTTTAGAAGCATTTTGGATGGCGTCCCAAAGCTGGACAAGATAGTTGATGCCCCATTGCAACTCTTCAGTGGATTTTCCAACACCTGCCGTACGAATGATTAATCCCATTCCATCTGGAATGTCGATGTCTCGAAGTGCATCACGAGTGTCTGAACGGTCATCTCCCTCAATGCGGCGTGAAATCCCACCAGCTTTCGGGTTGTTCGGCATCATGACAACGTATGGGCCAGCAAGCGTGATTTGGGTAGAAAGGGCTGCGCCTTTATTACCACGTTCTTCTTTTTGGACCTGAACGATAATCTCTTGACCTTCTTTAAGAACGTCTTTGATGGTCAGTTTGTCGCCGGAGTAGTTTTCTGGATAATATTCTTCTGCGACTTCTTTGAAAGGAAGAAAGCCATGTCTTTCGGAACCATAGTCGACGAAAGCAGCTTCTAAGCTAGGTTCGATTCGAGTAATTGTGCCTTTGTAGATATTGGCTTTTTTCTTTTGATGGTGAGGGGTTTCAACGTCTAAATCATAGAGTTTCTGCCCATCGACTAATGCAATGCGAACCTCTTCGGGTTGCGTCGCGTTAATCAGCATTCTTTTCATGCGATTCTCTTTTATTATGTTAAAGAGAAACGAATCAAAACATGTCAAAAATGAAAAACGGAAAATGAGTAGGCTTCTTTGCGGAGCTATTGGCAGTTTGAGCGCTTCATAACCCTATGCATGTTCAGCACGGGTGAGCCTCAATGAATCTTTTACTTCTTAATTTCTTTTCAAACGTTACAACACAGTGTCTGCTGTGAGGGGCAAGTAAAAGTCTCTCGCGTTGTTTTCGAGCTTTTATTTTTGTGCCATAAAAGCTCTTAGCCAAACCGGATGTTTCGTCAGTAAATCTTGAAAGAAACATCTGTTTTTATTTTGTTACTCGGTATTTTCACTCAATGTGAGAAAATCATCCCGTATGGTTATAGTATCGTCTTACGTTCATCGCTTGTTGGCGGTTGCAATCTATAACTTCTTCTATTTTTTGTCTGTTTGCCTGTTTCTCGTGGTACTTAAAATTGTTTTAAAACCGGAGCTTTAAAACTGTTAAAAAATTCTGTAATTACTTAGATTTACAACATAATTCTATATTACGTTAGATTTCTAAGTTCGCGCTAAATATATCACTCATTTTTCAGTGATGCAATGCATCTATCGTTATTATCTTGTAAACTAGCGCAAATTCTGTTTTTAAGAGAAAAAACATGCCTGTAAAGTTTATTACTGCAACCTCGGAAGATGCGGGTCAAAGAATTGATAACTTTCTGATGCGGCAGTATCGCGATGTTCCAAAAACACTTATTTACCGCATTATTAGAAAGGGTGAAGTCCGTGTTAATAAGGGGAGGGTCAAGCAAACCACTCGTATTCAAGAAGGGGATTTGATTCGTATTCCACCAATTAAGACTGCAGAAAAAATGGAAGTCAAAATTCCTGCATCGCAATTGGAGCGCATTGAACAGTCTATCTTGTACGAAGATGCAGATTTGATGGTGATTAACAAACCTTCCGGTGTGGCTGTGCATGGCGGTAGTGGTGTGCAATTCGGTTTGATTGAAGTGGTGCGTGAGTTAAGACCTTTGGCAAAGCGTGTAGAGTTGGTTCATCGCTTGGATCGGGAAACATCCGGTTGTATTCTTTTGGCCAAAAAAGCTTCTATTTTAAAAGCGCTTCACGAGCAGATTCGTGAAGACAAAATGGTGAAAGAGTATTTGGCATTGTTGTCCGCGCATTGGCCAAAAGGAAAGCAAAAAATTGATCTACCCTTGTTGAAGAATACACTGCAGTCGGGTGAAAGAATGGTGGTGGTTGATCCGTCAGGCAAACCATCAATCAGCTATTTTAAGGTTGAGCAACATTTTAAGGAAGTTGACCTGGTTAGGGTGCGTTTAAAAACGGGGCGGACACATCAAATACGTGTGCATGCGCAATCTCAAGGTTGCCCAATCGTTGGGGATGACAAATATGGAGACAAGCAAGTTAATAAGAGTTTTTCGAAGCTTGGTATGAAACGTTTGGCTCTGCATGCGCAGTTTTTGTCATTTAAGCATCCTGGAAAAGGGGATGAGGGTTTGATGAAAGTGGAGGCCCCGCTTCATCAAGATTTTCAGTCTATTATTGAATATTTATCATCAAACGATGTTGATGCGGTATCAATCATCTGAATGAAAGGTTTTGAATGAATAAGAAAAAGTATCAATGTGTCATTTTTGATTGGGATGGAACGTTAATGGATTCTGAGGCGAGAATTGTCGCTTCGATTCAATATGCGGCAAAGCATTCGGGTTACCCGGTTTTATCTTATGACGAATCTAAACGTATTATAGGTTTGAGTTTGGATAAGGCTATCTATACGCTTTATCCGGATGCAGATGAGTCGGGAATCGAGATGATGGCACAAGGTTATACCGAATACTTCTTGAATCATGCAAACGTTGATATGAGACCCTTTGAAGGTGCTGAAGCCCTTTTGTCGATGTTGAAGCAATCCGGTGTGAAGGTGGCGATTGCGACAGGTAAAAGTCGAAGAGGCTTGAATCAGGTTTTGGCTGAAGTCGGATTTGAAGGTTATTTTGATATGACCAGAACACCAGTTGAGGCAGAGTCAAAGCCGAGTCCTTTAATGTTGCAACAAATTATTGATGAGTTTGGTTTGTCAGCAAATGATGCTGTCATGGTGGGTGATACGGAGTTTGATATGCAGATGGCAAAAAATATTAATATGGATGTCATTGCATTAAGTCATGGTGTTCATGACTTGGAGGTGTTGATGACTTATGAGCCAGTATCTTATTTTGATGATTTATTTACCATGTCGGACTGGCTTAAGCATCGTATTATCCCTTATTCTGATTAAGTTTTTAGGTAGGGGAGTTGAATGCCACTGGCTTTGAGGTGGGTGGTGAGTTGAATCAGCGGTAAACCAATCAATGCGTTGGGGTCAGATGATTCGATTTTTTCAAACAGGGTAATGCCGAGTCCTTCGGATTTAAAACTACCTGCACATTCAAATGGCTGTTCCAGCATCAAATAGTTGTGTATATCGTTATCAGTTAGCTTCCTGAAAAAGACCTTGGTGGTATCCAGTGACTGATAAGTTTTTTGGTGAACTTGATCAATTACCACTAACCCAGTTAAAAAATCTATGGATTGACCGCTAAATCCTTTTAGTTGGCTGAATGCATTCTCATAATTATGGGGCTTGCCGATTGGTTTTTCTTTAAAAACGGCACTTTGATCTGAGGCAATAATGATGGCATTTTGCACTGTGCTTGCTACTTCATTCGCTTTTGCCAAAGAAAGGCGGTTGACCATTTCTTCAACCGACTCCTGTGCGAGTGGGGTTTCATCAATGTCCGGTTTTGCCGTTGTAAAAGGCAAGCCGAGTTTCTCAAGTAATTGTTTGCGAAAAATCGAAGTGGACGCAAGGATGATGGATGGTAGTTCGGATAGTGGTTGCATGCTCATGGTGTTATGGCTGTTTAGTTGTTGTTTTAATTGAAATTTAACGCAAATTCGCAATTAAAAAAATATGTGATATTAATTTTGACTTTGCGATTCAATAAGAGTATGATTCGCGCCATGTTTGACAAGCTTCCAGATTTGATTGATCCGATTTACTCTGCACAACATCATAAACGATTTGTTGCTAGAGTCAATCAGGGGAAACTTCCCCGCTTGGCAGAGCATTTGGTAGAGGCCAATCATGATGTTGTTGTGGATGTTCAGTTTTATAAGCATCCGGAGCATAAGATGATTGCGTTTGATATGCATCTTGAAACGGTTTTGAACTTAAGATGTCAGCGCTCATTAGAGGCGTTTGACTATCCTGTTAAATCCGATGTTACGGGTGTTTTTGTAGAGTCACTGTCGCTTGCCGATGACCTGCCAAATGATATTGAAGTGTATGAGCTTCCTGAAGACAAGTTATCGTTGATCGAATTGATTGAAGATGAAGTGATATTAAATGTGCCATTGTCACCTATTGATGAGACAAGGGAAATGGCATATGAGAACCCTCCGGAAATCCAAGATGAGATTTCCGAAGAAACGGAACCCAAAGAGAATCCGTTTGCAGTTTTGAAAAGTTTGCAGAAAGATTCGGATTAGATTGATTTTAGGAGAACTATAATGGCTGTTCAGCAAAATCGTAAAACCCCTTCAAGACGTGGAATGCGTCGTTCTCATGATTCTTTGAGCGCGCCAACGTTGACTGTTGATCAAACAACAGGTGAAATTCATCGTCGTCACCATGTGACTGCTGATGGTTACTACAAAGGTAAAAAAGTTATTCAAGACAAATAATTGTCTTTAACGTCTTAAGACCCTGCTTTCAGCAGGGTCTCCTTTCCAATTTCTTCCTGTTTTAAATTGTCTTAACGTGTTTAGGAACCTATCTTGAGTATTTCAATTGCAGTAGATGCGATGGGTGGCGATCATGGTGTATCAGTAACCGTACCCGCTTCTTTAAAAGCCCTATCCAAATTTTCAGATATCTCTATTGTGCTAGTGGGTCAGCAAGCGCTGATTGAAAAAGAACTGGCCAAGCATCAATATGATGCAAGTCGTATCAAAGTCCATCATGCTGAGCAAGTTGTTGAGATGGATGAGTTGCCATCTAAAGCACTAAGAAATAAGCGTCAATCGTCAATGCGTTTGGCTCTAAATCTTGTCAAAGATGACGAGGCAAACGCTTGTGTAAGTGCCGGAAATACTGGTGCTTTGATGGCGGTTTCTAAGTTTGTACTAAAGACTTTGCCGGGGATTGATCGTCCTGCTATTTGTACCTCAATGCCTACCATGAAGGGACATGTTCATGTTTTAGACTTGGGGGCTAACGTTGGTGCGGATGGTGAGAGTTTGGCGCAATTTGCCATTATGGGCTCTGTTTTGGCAAAAGCGGTCGATAACAACGCTAACCCACGAGTTGGTTTGTTGAATATAGGTGAGGAAGAGATTAAAGGCCATCAGCGTATCAAAGATGCGAATGAAATCCTTAAGAATAGTAAAATCAATTATATCGGCTATGTGGAAGGTGATGAAATCTATAAGGGGGATGTTGATATTGTCTCCTGTGATGGTTTTGATGGGAATGTTGCATTGAAAGCCAGTGAAGGGGTTGCCAAAATGATCTCCTTCTACTTGAAAGAAGCATTCAATAAAAATCTGCTCACTAAGTTGGTCGCTCTAATTTCTTACCCTGTACTTAAAGCTTTTAAAGAAAAAGTCGATCCAAGACGTTATAATGGGGCATCATTTTTGGGGTTGCGCAAGATTGTCATTAAAAGTCATGGCGGTGCGGATGCGTTTTCTTTTTATCATGCCATAGCTGAAGCTCGGCTTGAAGTAATTAAGAATGTTCCAGATTTGATTGCCCATGAAGTGAAAGCACTTCTGGATACGCAGTCGGTTGTGGAAAAAGCTTCTCAAGCCAATACGGAGCAACAGGCGTAAATTATAATAATTCAGCGGGCTAAAAAGCCAAAGCAGGTATCAATGAGTCAAAGAATCTATAGTCGTATTATTGGAACGGGGGGCTACCTTCCTGAAAAAGTAATGACGAATGCAGATTTGGAGAAGATCGTTGATACCAGTGATGAGTGGATTAGAGAGCGCACAGGAATTGAACAAAGACGCATTGCTGCCGATGGTCAAACAACTTGCGATTTAGCCTATGAAGCTTCTATTCAGGCATTGGAAATGGCAGGTGTTCAAGCTTCTGATCTTGACTTGATCATTGTCGCAACCACAACCCCAGATAAAATCTTTCCTAGCACCGCAACGCTACTTCAGCAACGTTTAAACAATCATGGTGCGCCGGCATTTGATATCCAGGCAGTTTGTACTGGGTTCGTTTATGCATTAAGCGTTGCAGATCAGTTCATGCAAACCGGCATGTCTAAAAAAGCATTGGTAGTCGGTGCTGAAACCTTATCTCGTATCACTAACTGGGAAGACCGTAATACCTGTGTGTTGTTTGGAGATGGCGCTGGTGCAGTTGTGCTTGAAGCCTCCAGTGAGCCAGGCATTCTTTCTACTCATATTTATGCTGACGGTCAATATGAAGAGTTGCTTCATGTCCCATCTGGGCCTTCTAAGAAGCCTGTTACGGACGATATTTCCGAGCGCACGATGCATATGAAGGGTAATGAAGTCTTTAAGATTGCAGTCAATACTTTAAGTAGCATTGCTAAAGAGACTTTAGAAGCCAATAATATTTCAAAAGCCGATTTGGATTGGTTGGTTCCGCATCAAGCGAACCTACGCATCATTAAAGCAACAGCGAAAAAGCTAAATCTGAGTGATGACCAAACGGTGATTACAGTCAACAAACATGCAAATACCTCAGGTGCTTCCATTCCGCTTGCATTAAACGAAGCGGTCAGAGATGGAAGGATTCAACGTGGGCAAACACTTTTGTTAGAAGCGTTTGGCGGTGGGTTTACCTGGGGCTCTGCACTAATCAAGTATTAATATCCCAAATATAATTCGCGCGAAACTAATTTAACGTTTAAAGGTTCAATTCATTATGTCATATGCATTTGTGTTTCCTGGACAAGGATCCCAATCGATTGGAATGATGGCTGATATGGCTGCTCACTACCCAATTGTTAAGTCAACATTTGAGGAAGCGTCAGATGCGCTTGGTTATGACTTGTGGCAAGTAACGCAAGATGGTCCGGAAGAAAAGTTGAATCAGACGGATGTTACTCAGCCAGCTATGTTGACGGCAGGGATTGCGACTTATCGTGTATTAGAAGCAGTCAAAAACGTTGCACCGGCTTATATGGCGGGGCACTCTTTGGGTGAATATACGGCTTTGGTAGCCGCGGGAGTGTTAGATATTGCTCAGGGCGTAAAGCTGGTTGAAACTCGTGGTCGCCTGATGCAGGCTGCAGTGCCTGCCGGTGAAGGTGCGATGGCAGCTATATTGGGCTTGGAAGACCAGCAGATTATTGATATCTGCGCCAAAGTTGATGGAGTGGTTGAAGCAGTTAACTTTAATTCTCCAGGTCAAGTGGTGATTGCAGGTGCTAAGGCCGCTGTTGATACTGCTTTGCCTCTTTTTGAAGAAGCTGGGGCAAAGCGTGTTGTTCCATTGGCGGTTAGTGTGCCTTCTCATTGTTCTTTGATGAAGCCCGCCGCAGATGCGTTGAGTGAAACCTTGGCGGCAATGGAATTTAACGCGCCATCGGTTCCTGTTATTCACAATGCTAGTGTCCAGTCTTTTTCAGATGCTGCAGCTATTAAGCAAGCATTGGTTGAGCAGTTGTATCGTCCGGTTCAGTGGGTTAAAACTGTGGAGGTGATGAAAGCCAATGGTGTTGAAAAGCTATTCGAATTAGGGCCAGGCAAAGTTTTGATGGGGTTGAATCGTCGTATTGATAAGGGCATGGGAATCATGGCTGTTTACGATGCGGATTCAGTTGCCAAAGCATTGGAAGCGCTGTAACAAGACGTTTAATTTTTAAGAGAATAGATAAAATTAAAAAATTTGATTCATTTCAATTTCAATACATTAAAATTGCGATATCAAATTTGAACTGAGGAAAGGGTATGTTAACTGGAAAGATTGCTTTTGTAACGGGTGCAAGCAGAGGGATTGGAAAAGCCATTGCATTGGACTTAGCAGCAAATGGTGCAACTGTTATCGGAACAGCAACTTCTGAATCTGGTGCAAACGCTATTTCGGAATATCTGAAAGAGGCGGGTGCAGCGGGTGCAGGTATGTGTTTGAACGTTACTCAACCGGAAATGATTAATTCGGTTTTGACTGAAGTAGCCGAGAAGTTCGGTGTCCCAACCATTTTGGTGAATAATGCGGGGATCACAAGAGACAACTTGTTGATGCGCATGAAAGATGAAGAGTGGGATGATATTATCCAAACAAACCTGAACTCAGTTTATCGTATGTCTAAAGCGTGTCTTCGTGGCATGATGAAGGCAAAAGGTGGTGCTATCATCAACATCGCCTCTGTTGTCGGTGTGATGGGGAATGCAGGACAAACCAACTATGCAGCTGCGAAAGCTGGGATTATCGGCTTCAGCAAATCTCTCGCACGAGAAGTTGGTTCTAAAAATATTACAGTTAATACGATTGCGCCAGGGTTTATCGATACAGATATGACTCGAGCTTTGTCAGAAGAGCAACGTGAATCTTTAACTCAACAAATTCCTTTGAAACGTTTAGGCTCACCAGAAGATATCGCTAAATCAGTAACTTTCCTAGCGTCTGAAGGTGGAAGTTATATTACCGGCCAAACATTAAATGTGAATGGCGGTATGTACATGATTTAATTAGCCTTTGATTTTTCTCGTTTTTTCAAAATAGATGCAATAAAAAGCTTGAAAATTGAGAGGGTTAAGGCGAAAATGACCGCATTTAATTTAACTTAAACAAAAACCGGAGAATATTCCATGAGCAGTATTGAAGAGCGCGTAAAGAAAATCGTTGTTGAACAACTAGGTGTTGAAGAAGATCAAGTTACTCCTGATGCTTCTTTCATCGATGATTTGGGCGCAGACTCTCTAGACACAGTTGAGTTAGTAATGGCTCTTGAAGAAGAGTTTGATTGCGAAATTCCTGACGAAGAAGCAGAGAAAATTGCTACTTTGGCACAAGCTACAGCTTACATCGAAGCTAACCTAGACTAAGTAATAGCTTTTCTATTCAAAAAAGGCCGTTTTTACGGCTTTTTTTGTTTTTATGAAGCTAATTTGAACATAAGGATAATACATTAGATGCGCAGAGTCGTGATTACAGGTGTTGGTTGTGTAACACCAATGGGAAATAATACTGCGGATTCATGGGCTGCTGTTCTAGCAGGAAAAAGCGGAATTGACTATCTAAAATCATTCAATACTGAAGGGTTTGCGGTTACGTTCGGTGGTGAAGTAAAAGACTTTGATGTCACGCAGGTTATTTCAGCCAAAGATGCTAAAAAAATGGATCCTTTTATCCATTACGGCATGGTAGCCGGAACAGAAGCACTAAAAGACTCTGGTTTAGAAGTTACCGAAGAAAATGCTCATAGAATTGGTGTTTCTATCGGTTCTGGTATTGGTGGTATCGGGTCTATTGAAAAACAACATGAGACCCTGTCTGCTTCTGGTCCGCGTCGTGTATCTCCATTCTTTGTACCTAGCGCAATCGTAAACATGGTTTCCGGTAACTTTTCGATCATGCACGGTTTGAAAGGACCAAATATGGCTATCGCGACTGCGTGTGCTACAGGAACGCATTCTATTGGCGATTCTTTCCGTATGATTCAAATGGGGGATGCAGACGTTATGCTAGCAGGTGGTGCCGAGCATGCTGCAACCCCTTTAGGGCTTGCAGGATTTGCAGCGGCTAAAGCGCTTTCAACTCGAAACGATGATCCTAAAACGGCGAGTCGTCCTTGGGATAAAGACCGTGATGGCTTTGTACTGAGCGATGGTGCTGGTGTTGTGGTGCTTGAAGAGTATGAGCATGCCAAAGCTCGTGGTGCAAAAATCTACTGTGAAGTCATTGGTTTCGGTATGAGTGGTGACGCCTATCACATGACAAAACCGGCAGAAGGTGGAGCAGGCGGTGCGCGCGCCATTCAAAACGCTATCAACAACGCTAAGCTAAACCCTGAGCAAGTGGATTACATCAATGCGCATGGTACATCCACACCAGCGGGTGACGTTTGTGAAGTTGGAGCGGTTAAGTCTGTATTTGGGCAACACGCTTATAACCTGGCAATGAGCTCGACTAAATCTGTGACTGGTCATGCGCTAGGGGCGGCAGGTGCGATGGAAGCTGTTTTTGTTGCTAAGGCAATCGAAGAACAAGTCTTGCCTCCTACCATGAACTTAGAGAACCCTGATGAAGGTTGTGATTTGGACTTTGTTGCTGGGGAAGCTAGACAATCCAAGCTTAACTATGCGGTTTCAAATTCTCTAGGTTTTGGTGGAACCAACGCAACGCTGGTCTTTGCCAAAATCTAGGATTGGCTTTGATGGCGGTCGGGTCGGCAAATGAGTCGGCATCAAACACGACAACGGACAGCAACACTCTTGTAGAAAAGCTGTTCGTTGGAGAGTTTGATTTATTAAAACTTCATCAGCTTGATCCGATTGCGTTCCCATTTTTACTTGAAAGCGTCGCACAATCGCAGCATGTGCAAGGCATTGCATCAAACGTTGATGCTTCAAATGATTCCGCACGATTCGATATTCTTTTTGCATTTCCACAAAAAACCACACACTTAAACAGTGAGCACGAAGCAGAGCAATTTGTACAGAGCTTTGAGCGTGATTTTGCATCGCAATCTGTGAGTTTGACGAACCACTTTTTACCTTTTACGGGTGGCTGGTTTGCCTACTTTAGTTACGACTACGCACAAGTTGTTGAACCTACTTTGAAACTACCTGTTCAGCAGACCTCAAGTTTGCCATTGGCGACTGTTGTTAGAGTGCCGTCCGCTTTTGTTTTCGACAAGGCTGACAAAGCACTTTATATGGTTACTGAAGCGGGGTTTGAACAGCACTTTACGGCTATGAAAGAAGCTTTTGAGCAATGCAAAGCTAAAGAGCTATCACTCACGTCATTCCACATAGTTTCTCAGTCTGAAGAACCTGAAAATAAGTATCTGGACGGCATTGCAGATATTAAAGAATACATTCTGTCGGGTGATATCTTTCAGGTCAATTTATCTCGACAATGGGATGTTGAGCTTTCCAACGACGATGCTGTTGCGGTTTACGCTTCACTAAGAAAGAACAATCCGGCGCCTTTTGCGGCATTGGTTGATTTTGGTGATTGGCAAGTAATTAGTTCGTCGCCTGAGCGCCTTGTCCGTTATCGAGCGCCTTGGGTTGAGACGCGCCCGATTGCCGGCACCCGAAAACGCAGTGATGATGTGGAGCAGGACCGTGCTTTGATTGAAGAGCTACGTGAGCACCCCAAAGAAATCGCTGAGCACATTATGCTGATTGACTTGGAACGAAATGACCTGGGTAGAATTTGTCAGCCAGGCACCGTAGAAGTCAATGAGTTGATGGTGATAGAAACTTATGAACATGTGCATCATATCGTTTCCAATGTGCGAGGTCATTTGAAGTCGGGTATTTCTCCTTTGGAGGTGATTCACGCCACCTTCCCAGGGGGGACGATTACGGGCTGTCCAAAAGTTCGTTGTATGGAAATCATCGGTGAGCTTGAGCAAATGCCTCGTTTGGCCTATACCGGTTCTTTGGGCTATATCAACCGAGATGGAAGCTTGGACTTCAATATTTTGATACGTACCATGCTAAAGCAAGGCTCCAACATACAATTTCGCGCTGGAGCGGGGATTGTGGCAGACTCGATTGCCGAGCGGGAGCTGATGGAATCACGGCATAAAGCGAAAGGATTGATTCGTGCATTGGAAGCTGGAGCAAGCCTATGACTATTTGGCACAAGGGCGCTCCACTTCAGGACAATCAACTTTGCTTCGAGCAAGAAATGTTAGATAGAGGTTTGCAATATGGCGATGGCTTTTTCACTACTTTGTTGTTGCAGCAGGGAAGGGTCGTTAATTGGCCAGCACACTTACAGCGTATTAAGCACAGTGCAGAACGGTTAAAGTTTCACAACTTTAGGCTTGAAAGTTTGGTTGAGGATTTTTCCCGTTTCGTGCAAAGCCTTGAGGGCGAATCGGCTGAGAAGATTGCGGTTAAAATTTTGGTAACACGAGGTTTTGGCGGCAAGGGTTATCAGCCACCGCCGAATGAGGAGCAACAGGCTAATTGGTTATTTCAATCCATGCCGTTTCCTCAGGCTGGTGGTGTGGCTTTATCGTATTTTGAAAAAGAGGCTTCCCCCCCAACCTGGCAGATTTTTCCTCAATGTGTAACGACCAGCGATGTTTGTTTTGCGCAACAGTCGTTGTTGGCGGGCTTAAAGCATTTGAACCGTTTGGAGAATGTGCTGGCGCGTCAGGCTCTGATCGGCACATCATTTGACGAAGCGATTATGTGTGATACGACCGGCAATTGTGTCTCAGGAACACAATCCAATTTACTTTGGCTCAAAGGCGACATTGTATTTACGCCAGACTTATCGCAAAGTGGGGTGAGTGGTACAACGTTGCCTGTGGTTTTGGAGTTGGCAGAGCGTTTAGGTTACGAAGTTGAAGTTGGTCGGTTTGACTTGCTTGAAGTGGCACAGGCAGATGAGATTTTTTTCTGCAATGCACTACGCGGTGTGATGCCGGTAACAGCGTGGCAGAATGGCGAGAAATTGCTTCAATTCTCTACTGAAAAAACAGCCAAACTCGCCTATCATTGGTTAAGTTGGATAAACGACAATCAAACGAGCTATTTGGACTTGGCAAACGATTTATAGATTATGAAGAAAAGCGTTTTTTTACTTAAAGTCATTGCGATCTGTTTTTTGGTGATTTGGCTATCTGTCGAGGGTTGGGCGCTAAAGCAATTTTTGACCTCGCCAATCTCTTCACTGTCCCAAGCAAAGGTTATTGATATTCCTAAGGGAGCATCCAGTAAGGCTGTTGCGCAACTTCTGTACAGTGAACGATTGGTTCGTCATCCATCATGGTTGCGCTGGTATTTCAGACTGACAGGCAATGCTCATAAGATTCAAACCGGAGAGTTCGAAATTCATCCAAGTTGGACTGTTCGACAACTGGTTGATGAGCTGACAAAAGGTAAGAATGTCGCTTACCCCATGACGTTTATCGCCGGAGAAACCTTTGCGCAATCCATTGAAAAATTGTCGAGCATGCCGAAAATGCAACATACTGATTTAACGATGGCAACCTTGCAAGCAGCATTAGGCGTTAAAGCTTCATTAGAAGGTATGATCTTGCCGGAAACCTACTTTTATGTCGCTGGTGACACGGATTTGTCGGTTTTAAAACGTGCGCACGAAGATTTGCAGACCATTCTGGATAAAGAATGGCAGCAACGTTCTGCTGGTTTGCCTTTTAAAACGCCTTATCAAGCATTGATTCTGGCATCGATTGTTGAAAAGGAAACAGGCTTTGCACCGGAAAGACCGAAGATTGCAGCGGTGTTTATCAATCGTTTGAAAAAACGTATGCGTTTGCAGTCAGATCCAACCATTATTTATGGGATGGGAGCGCGTTACGATGGTGACATCCGCAAGAAGGATTTGTTAACGAAAACCCCTTATAATACTTATCGCATTAATGGATTGCCGCCTACGCCAATCGCGCTGGCGAGTGCAGATGCCATTCGAGCAGTTTTCCATCCTGCACAAACGAAGGCACTGTATTTTGTGGCGAACGGAGATGGACAGCATCGTTTTTCAAATACTTTGGCGGAACACAACCGTGCCGTGAGAGAATATTTGATAAAAGAAAAAGAAGTCGCTAAGTCGACTGGTTCTAAATAAGTAACCCCCAACCTGGTAGATTTTTAATAAATACCAGGTTGGGGTGATTAAAGGTCATAGTTCACTGAATGAAAAACAAATATCCTGGGAAATTCATCACACTTGAAGGTACGGAAGGTGCAGGCAAGTCTACGAATCTGAAATTCATCGAATCCTGGCTGGCTGAGCAGGGGATTGATGTTGTCGTGACGCGTGAGCCGGGTGGGACGCCAATTAGTGAAGCGGTTAGGGAAATTCTACTCGATAAACGTTATGGTGAAATGACGCCCGAAACTGAGTTGTTGTTGATGTTTGCCGCTCGAAACCAGCACCTTCAGGAAAAAATTATTCCCGCGTTGGAAGCCGGTAAGTGGGTGGTTTCGGATCGTTTTACGGATGCATCTTACGCTTATCAAGGTGCGGCGAGAGGGTTGCCTTATGGGCGAATTCTTGAGATTGAGCAATGGGTTCAGCAGGGCTTTTTCCCTAACCTGACCTTTGTCTTTGATTTGTCGATAGAAGAAGGTATGAAGCGTGTTAAAGCGCGCGGTGAAGCAGACCGTTTCGAAGAAGAACAACAAGACTTTTTTGAGAAGGTTCGATCAGCCTATTTGAATCGAGCCAAGCAAGCGCCACAGCGCTATGAAGTGATTGATGCGGGTCAACCTTTGGTTCGAGTGCAAGAACAGGTTGAACAAAAATTAAAGCAGTTATGTTTGGCAGCGGGTAAAAAGGTCGTTGCATAATTGACCATCGTTAATGATCGTCATATAAATTGTCATATAAGCAACTGTATGGCGGGATAGGAGTTTACGTGTACCCTTGGTTACAACCGGTTTGGCAAGAGTGGCTGGCGCAAACAACGCAATCGCAGTCGGATAGTCAGGATTATGGCATTGGACACGCTTACCTTCTAGCCGGAACGCAAGGTATCGGTATTAGCGATTTTGCTCGCCATTTGTCGCAAGGACTACTGTGCCAACAGCCAAATCGACCATCCATGTTGGAACCCTGTGGCCAATGTACGCAGTGCCATCAATTCTCTCAGCAAACTCATCCTGATTTTTTTCGGGTCAGCGTCCCTGAAGATAAGAAAGAAATTTCCGTCGACCAGATTCGTCAACTGACGGATAAGATTTTCAGCACCTCACATCAAGGCGGCTATAAAGTGGCTTTGATTGAATCGGTGGAGCACTTGAATCGTTCCGCATTTAATGCACTATTGAAAACATTGGAAGAGCCGCCGGCCAGAACCGTTTTGCTGCTGACAACCTATCATGTGGGGCGTTTGCCAGCGACTATCGTTAGCCGTTGTCGTCAGATACGTTTTTCAACACCGAGTTTCGAGCAAGCTTATGAATGGTTGGCGCAAAGTCTGCCACAAGCGGATGATGCTTTGCTGAAAAAGGCACTTAAAATCAATTGGGGCACGCCTCTTAATGCGAAGCAATGGGTTGAGAGTAAGGGCTTTGAACTGGAAGCGGAATGGCAGTCAGACATGAAAGCCATCAGAAATGGCAAGCTTGCTGTTTCTCAAGTGGTTGAGAAGTGGCTGAAATTCGAGCAACCTGAACAGGTCTTTGACTGGTTCTATCTATGGACGGTGAATGCAATCCGTTCGGCAAGTTATAATAATGCTTTGCCTTTTAATCCCAATTGGGTCGTATTTCAGAAATGGGTATTGCAAGCCAAGCAAACATGGCATCACAATGCTAATAAAGAGCTGTTGTTGGAAAGTCTTTGTTTGGCTTGGTTGTCGCATCAGCAACCCGATTTCAATGCAAGTCAGCCACTGTTTTCAGTGATGAAAGGCGATTTGATTCGTGGTGACTGGGTTTAATCTCATTTAAACCGAGTTTGCCATTACCTTAGACTGAAGTACTCAAGCACTTCAGTTAAAATAGTACCAAGCTAATTTCCCTAAAACTGTCGATACTTTTTTGACAAGTAACTTTATAGAAAACACCATTTTATTATGATTATTGATTCTCATTGCCACCTGAATATTTTGCCGGAAGACAAGGTTGGCAACCTTGACCAAGTTATCAAAACCGCCCATGAACTGGGCGTTGATAAAATGCTTTGCATAGCGATCCATCCCGATCAGTGGCAAGACTTGTTGAATATAGCTGACCGATATGAAGAAGTTTATGTTGCGATTGGCATTCACCCGTGTGAAGAGAAGGACGTAATAGTCAGCGATGAAGCGTTGGTGGCTGCGGCCAGTCACCCGAAGGTGATTGCGATTGGTGAGGTTGGATTAGATTATTATCATTTTGATGCCGAGCAGGAAGATATGTCTTGGCAGCAAGATCGCTTTAGACAGATGATTCGACTTGCCAAGAAACTGTCCAAACCACTCATTATCCACACGCGTAATTCCACGCCGGATTGTTTGCGAATTCTTGAAGAAGAAGGCGCGAATGAAGTGGGCGGTATCATGCATTGTTTTGTTGAAGATATAGAAACGGCAAAACAAGCGATGGCGCTTGGATTCTATATTTCCTTTTCCGGGATTGTGACTTTCAAGAATGCTGTAGAACTGAAAGAGGTTGCCAAAGTGGTTCCGGCAGACCGAATTCTTGCCGAGACAGATTCGCCATATCTTGCACCAGTACCTTATAGAGGCAAAGCCAATCAGCCTGGGTACACGCGCTATGTCGTCGAAGAGCTGGCGAAATTGCGTGGTGTGACCTTTGAAGAGATGGCACAACAAACCACCGATAACTTTAATCGGCTATTCAAGCTATGATGCAAGATTCTCAACAAGCACCATCAAACCAAGCGATTTCTGGTGAATACAGCTGGAAGCGTATTTTCGAGCTAGTGGTTGCGCACAAGCCTAACCTGATTAAAGCTCATATTATTGCGTTGCTTGCCATGCTGGTGACGGTCCCTTTGCCATTACTGCTACCACTTTTGGTTGATGAAGTGTTACTGCATAAACCTGGCTTTATCGTTAATACGCTAAACACAATGATTCCTGAGGCCTGGCAGACGGCAATAGGCTATATTGCGATTGTTTCTGTAGTCACTATTCTGCTGCGTTTTTTTGGCGTGGTTTTCGGGGTTTGGCAAATGCAGCAATTTACGGTGATTGCCAAGGACGTGACCTACAAAATCCGTCGTGATCTGTTGGCAAGGGTGCAAGGTGTTGCCATGACGCAATATGAAACCATGGGGAGTGGTAGTGTCACTGCAACCATGGTGAATGACGTTAATACCATTGATACTTTTTTAGGGACAACTGTTGGCAAGCTGATTATCGCGATTTTTTCGTTGGTAGGTGTAACGCTGGTACTGCTTTGGTTAAATTGGCAGTTGGCCTTGTTCATCCTATTCTTGAACCCGTTGGTGGTGTACTTCACCATGAGAATGGGGCGCCATGTTAAGCGACTGAAGAAAAGCGAGAACAATGCGGTCGATGCCTTTCAGCAAGCATTATCTGAAACTTTGGATGCTTTGCAGCAAGTTAGGGCGGCCAATCAGGATCGTCCGTTTTTTGATCGGATTCGTGGCAAAGCTTTAGAGCTGAAAACCTATTCCGAAGCCTTTACTTGGCGTTCTGATGCGGCGAGCCGAGTGTCGTTTTTGATTTTCTTGGTCGGCTTTGATGTCTTCCGAGGTGTCAGCATGTTGATGGTATTGTTTTCCGGTTTGACCATCGGTGAGATGATGGCGGTGTTCGGTTATCTATGGTTTATGATGGGGCCAGTTCAGGAGATTTTAGCCATTCAATACAGCTACAGCGCTGGTAGTGGTGCATTGCAGCGCATCAATAACGTGTTGGATCTAAAGCAAGAACCTGTCTACACGCTATCGGGCAAAAATCCGTTTGATGCCGAGCAAGTATCGGTTGAAGTTAAGAATGTGTTCTTTACTTATCCAGGGAAACAGAACCCGGTATTGCATAACCTGTCATTCAAAATTATGCCGGGTGAGAAATTGGCATTTGTTGGTGCCAGCGGTGGCGGTAAAACAACTCTGGTGCAATTACTGTTAGGATTCTATCAACAGGATTCTGGGCAAATTTGTTATAACGGCATTCCATTGGAAGAGATAGGACAAGATTTGGTCAGAGAGCAGGTGGCGACGGTGTTGCAACATCCGGTGCTGTTCCATCATACCGTGCGTTTCAACTTGTCTCTGGGAAGAGACTTGTCGGATGAGCAATTATGGAAGGCATTAGAACAAGCGCAATTGAAAGAAACGATTGCAACGCTGGAAGACCAGCTAGATTCTGTTGTGGGACGTAACGGCATTAAACTGTCTGGAGGACAAAGGCAGCGTCTGGCGATTGCGCGCATGATTTTGCAAGATCCTAAAGTAGTGATTATGGACGAAGCCACATCTGCCCTTGATATGGAAACGGAAAGAAAACTGTATGAAGATTTAGCGCCTTTCTTACAAGGGCGCACCACGTTGATTGTTGCCCATCGATTAAGTTCTATCAAGCAGGCAGATCGAATCCTGGTATTTGAAGATGGTCACATCATCGAATCGGGAAGTCATGAAGATTTGGTGGTGGCCGGAGGCACCTACCAGAGGCTTTATCGATAAAAAATCCGGCCTTAATCATTTCAATTTGAATGATTAGGGCCGACTCTAAGTGCTTGGGAGGTTAACTTTTTATGGGTTATTTCAAGTGATCGGACAACTGCGATGTTTCCGAAATGTAGGATGCAAAGGCATTCAGTGTTTTTTTGGAACGCCGTTGGTTGTAATGCTTAAGCCCTTGGGTTAGAAAACCGAGAGCGATTGCGACCAGTGCGACCGTTACAAAAGTGAGCATAAATGACATAATGTTCACCTCTTTCATTTGTGAGCTGGAGATTTCATTCTAGCGAAAAATTTCTCGAACAAAATGAAAGTTAAATCAAACTTTCTTATAGAAAATATTCAGACTTTCCTTTAGAAGATGAACGAAGTTTTTACAAGACTTGAGGTTTATCGGTTGCGTCAAGAGATGCTATGATTTTTCGCGACAAGATATAAGTAGAATTAAGAATAAATAGTTTGAATGGAATAAAAAAAGCGATTCAATTTGAACCGCTTTTTTGGAAAAATCTGCCAGGTTGGGGTAACCCCCAACGATTGCTACAGATTATTTTTCGTTGTACTGCTTAACGCCGCTTAGGATTTCTTGACGTGCTTCTTCAACATCTCCCCAACCATCGACTTTTACCCATTTTCCTGGCTCTAAGTCTTTGTAATGGCTAAAGAAGTGCTCAACTTGTTCTTTCAGTAATGGAATGTCTTCCACTTTTTGAATGTTTGAATAAATCGGGCTTAGTTTATCAACTGGTACGGCAATAACTTTCGCGTCTTGACCGCCGTCATCTGTCATTTTGAAGATGCCGATAGGGCGACAACGAATGACTGAACCTACCAACAATGGATGTGGTGTTACAACCAATACGTCAACCGGATCACCGTCATCAGACAAAGTATTGTTGATGTAACCGTAGTTTGCAGGATATTGCATGGTTGCACCCTGTAAACGGTCTACCCAAACCAAATCTGTGTCTTTGTCGACTTCATATTTGATTGGCGGTGCAAATGCAGGAATTTCGATAATGACGTTAACGTCATTTGGCACATCTTTACCAACTGGTACTTGAGCGTAACCCATTTTGTTTTCCTTCTTAAATAAATGCCTTTTTAAAACTAAAGCACCCGCCTTGGCGGGTGCATAACATAACGAAATGTTGAAAGTTAAGCCTAAGCTTACTTGTGGTATTCCATCACTTTCAATACTTCGTTCTTAGAACCTAGAACAACCGGAACACGTTGGTGGATGCCTTCAGGTTGAACGTCCATGATGTTCTCACGAGCAGTCGTTGATAGGCCACCAGCTTGCTCAACCAGCATAGACATTGGGTTACCTTCGTACATCAAACGTAGTTTACCTGGTTTACCTGGCTCACGGTTATCCCATGGGTACATGAAGATACCACCACGAACCAAGATACGGTGAACTTCTGCCACCATAGACGCAACCCAACGCATGTTGTAACGCTTACCAAGAGGACCTTCTTCACCTTGTAGGCAGTCTGCAATGTATTGTTGCATGCCTGGTTCCCAGAAACGTTGGTTAGACATGTTGATTGCAAATTCTTTAGTGTCTTCAGGAATCTTAACTTGTTCTTTGGTTAGAACGAATTCACCGATGTGACGATCAAGTGTAAAGAAGTTAACACCTTTACCAGTGGTTAGTACCAACAATGCAGATGGTCCGTAAAGAACATAACCAGCAGCAACTTGCTTGCGACCATCTTGTAGGAAGATAGATTGGTCATCACCAGAACCGTTAGCAGGTGCTTCAAGGATTGAGAAGATCGTACCAACAGATAGGTTAACATCGATGTTAGAAGAACCGTCTAGAGGGTCGAAAGTCACTAGGAACTTACCATCTTTATGACCTGCAACAGTGTAGTCTTCTTCTTCAGAACCGATACCACGAACATACTCGTCGTTGATAAGGATGTTTTTCAAAACATCGTTTGAAATAACGTCCAACATTTTTTGTGTTTCGCCTTGAACGTTTTCAGCTTCGGTTGATCCTAGGATGCCCGCTAGCTCACCTTGACCCAGTTTGTGGGCAATCTCTTTACAGGCGATCATTACGTGACCTAAAACTTGACGTAGTTCACGCTCAACACCGTCTCTAACTAGAATTTCATGAAGTCTTTGCATGGAAGTTCTCTCTTAAGGTTTAAAAATTCGCGTAAGCATAACAGTGACAGGGTAAAAATTCAAGTTTTCCTAGGCGGCGTAGCAGGGATGTATTTAATTTTTAAATCGTCTAAAAGTTAAACAATTTCAATGGGTTATTTTATTTTTGGATTATTTGGAGCTATTTTTATTTAGTCGGTTGTCGATTAACTGAAAAAAAATGAATAGGGATGAAAAAAGTTTAAGTGATTAAATTTTTAGCCTTAACCCCTGTTTACAGTAGAATATACGGCAAATGACATTAAATGTATGGCGCAGTTAGTAAGGATAAAAAAACAAAAATGGCTTTAAAAGAGCAACTTGAAACCGCCACAAAGCAGATGCAAGGGTTTGAAATTCCCGCGATGCCTGCCGAAGTCATGCAGTTGCAGGCATTATTCCAAAAAACCGAGTTTCCAGATACCGCCGATATTGCCGATATTATCGCTCGCAATACGGTGCTTTCCGGTGAACTGATTCGTTTGGCAAACCAAGCACAATTCAAACGTAAAGATTCGGATGAAATTACTACCATCAGAGGCGCGATTGAGTCTTTAGGTCTATTGCGACTAAAAACAGTCATTACAGGTCTGGCCTTTAAAACATTGGTATCTGATAAAGTCTTTGATGAGGTGTTGGAACACACCATGGATGTGTCGAATGTTTCTGCCGAACTTAGCCGTTGGGTTGATGGCGTTGTGCCGGAAGAAGCCTATATGGCAGGCCTGTTTCATAACGCGGGTGCTATTATCATGTCGATGAAGTTTGATGGCTATTCCCAGATATTCTTTAACACTTTGACAAACTGCTATACCGGTATTCTAAAAGAGATAGAGTTATTTGGTGCTCATCATGGTGTGTATGGCTTGTTAGTCGCTAAAAAATGGCAGCTGGCTTCTATGTATGCTCAGGTGATGTTAATGCACCATCAAAAAGATTTTAGTATCATCAAAGAACCTAGAGCAAAGTCTTTGGTTGCGATTGTGCAATTGGCTAATGCGATTGTGGGCGAATCCAGCTTTGACCAGTATAATGGCGATGAAATCAAGTTGATGCGAAAGAATGCACAGACCGAATTAATGATTGAAGATGAGATTGTTGATGAAATCCGAATTTCGTTGATGAGTAATAGCTTAGTCTAATCCCAAACAAATACCCCCTTCCAAAACATATGAAATTTATTATTAAACTCTTCCCCGAAATTATGGTGAAAGGCACTTCCGTCAAGAAAAAGATGGTGAGTCAACTTCATGATAATTTGCGAACGCAACTTTTAAGACTTGATGACAGCATTGAGTTAAAACGCTTTTGGGACAAAATTGAAGTTTTTGCCCCAGAAGACAAAAGAATCCCTGTGTTGAAAGTGTTGACACAAACGCCCGGTGTTGAGCAGGTGTTAGAAGTCTCTCAATCCGAGGCGGATACCTTGGATGAAGTTGCAAAACGTGTCGCAGACTTCGCATTGTCGAAAATTGAAGGCAAAACCTTTGTGGTACGCGTTAAACGCAGTGGCACACATGATTTTTCATCCTTTGATATGGAGCGTTACATTGGGGGATATCTGCTGGAGCATGGTGACGCAAAAGGGGTAGATCTCCATCAACCGGACTATAAGGTTGAGTTGGAATACCAGCAAAACCAAGTCAATGTCATTGCCGCACGCCATAGGGGGTTGGGTGGTTTTCCACTTGGAACCCAAGGTGAAATTCTGTCGTTGATGTCAGGCGGTTTTGATTCCACAGTAGCCAGTTACCTCACCATTAAGCGAGGCATTAAGACACATTTCATTTTCTTCAATCTAGGCGGCGCTGCCCATGAGATTGGCGTTAAGCAGGTTGCGCTCTACTTGTGGGGACAATACGGTTCTTCTCATCGTGTTCAGTTTGTTTCTATTCCGTTTGAAGGTGTGGTTGAAGAAATCTTCCGCTCTTCCCATGAGGGTTATATGGGCGTTATGTTGAAACGTTTGATGCTGCAGGCGTCAGAAAAAATTGCGGATCAAATGGGAATCGATGCGTTGGTGACAGGCGAAAGTGTTGCCCAGGTTTCAAGTCAGACGTTGAGAAACCTTGCATTGATTGATAAAGCAACGGACAAACTGGTGCTTAGACCTCTAGCCGTGATGGACAAGCCTAACATTATGCGTATAGCAGATGAAATCGGAACACGTCATTTCGCTGAAAGCATGCCGGAGTACTGCGGCGTGATTTCAAAAAATCCTGTTATTCATGGTTCATTCAAGCGCATGGAAAAAGAGCAGGTTAGGTTCGACTATGCTGTGCTCGACCAAGCGGTTTCTGAGGCGGTATTTTTACCGGTGCATGAAATCATTGCTGATGTAAATGCACAGGCGAATGTTGAAATCGTCAATCAGGTAGGTGATGAAACGGTCATAGATATCCGTCGCCCTGAAGAAATTGCGGCCCGCCCATTATCTCTGGAAGGCGTGGTCAATATTCCATTTTTTGAATTAAAGCAAAAATTTAAAGGTCTGGATCAATCGAAAAGCTATCTGCTTTATTGCGAAAAAGGCGTGATGAGTCAACTTCACGCGCAATATCTTAAAGATAACGGGTTCGACAAAGTTAAGGTTTATCGTCCGGCTTCTTCTTAATCACTTTCTTTTTTGTCAAGGTTTTTACATCAATGTTACTTTGAGAGGTTTTCTCTAAAAGTAGTCGTTTGTTTTCTTCCAATCGTCTTGATGCCGCCAGGAACAGTTTCATTTTCTGAATACTGGTGACATAGTTCACGGTTTCCCTACCGATCTCGTTTCTAGCTAGTGTCTCAACGTTGTAAAACCACTTATATGGATTCAATCCATGTTTTTGAGCGTCTTCTTGTAGCTGCTGTATTCTTGCCGGTCCGGCATTGTAAGCGGCTAGTGCGAAGTTATCACGGTCTTCAGGTGAGTACTGGGGGTCTGAGAAGTAGCGTTCTCTTAAAAATGCGAGGTATTTCACTCCGGCTTCAATATTGTTTTCGAGCACGTTGATGTGGTGGATGTCTACATTTTTATCTCTGGCAGTGGAGGGCTTGATTTGCATGATTCCGAGAGCCCCCATGTTGCTTTTCTTGCTCTGGTTGAAGCGAGACTCTTGGTAAGCCAGTGCTGCTATGAGCTTCCAATCAAATCCGTAGTATTCGGCATAGAGTTCGAAATAATATTGTAGGCATCTCACCTTTTTCAGCAGGTCGTGGGTTAAGGGTCTTTTAATCCAATAGGTGTCTTCAAAATACTTTTTGTACACGGCATTACCTAGGAAACGACCGGGTTTAGCATAGGCTTGAATAAATCGATCGAGGGAAGCTTTTAATTTGGGGTGGTTTTTCTGAATCGCCCAAGCGATCTGTCCATTGTGGTAAAGCACGAAGTCCGGATGAAGTTGGATGTTACCAAGTACCTTGCTCCAAATTTCGCCAATGTGACTATCTACAACTGTGTAGTCATAAATCCCTTCATTGATCAGCTCCAGCAAATCTTCGGCTTCCAGCAGAGGTGCTGCTCTTACGATTTCAATCGGAGGGAGTCCGAGTACCCCAAGCGTTTGGTTAAGCTTCTCCAAGTGGATGATATAACTGCTGTCTCCCACGACAACTACTTGTTTACCAGCCAAGTCCTGCAATCTTTTGATTGGCGGGGCGTGTTTGTTGGAAATCAGAATTTCTTCAACATTGGTAATGTAGGGTTTGGTGAAGTCCACCAGCCTCTGACGTTCGGGGGTAATGGTAAGACCAGAAGCGGCAATGTCGCCATAGCCTTGTTGAAGTTTGGTCAGGATTTCGCTGAAAGGAAGAGGGATGAATGTCAGGTGGGTTTCGTAGCGTTGCTTTCGTGGGCCGCGGTTCAGGTAGGATTCATATGCGACCAGTAGATCATGTTCTAGCCCTCTGAATCCTTTGGAGGTTAAGAAGAAGTTGGTTTTGGTTCGACTGACCAGTACCCGGATGATTCTCCGCTTTCGTATAGCATCCAAATCACCGGTGAAGGGCTTTTGAATTCTATCAATAATCGAGGATTTCGGGTAAATCGCCTTTGGTTTTGGAACATCGGTGTCGGCTTCCAAAAGGTTGATGTTGCCAAGCAAAAATCCAAACAGTATGCAAATGGATATGACAAGCTTTAGCTTGCTCGAATTTTTGGCGCTGTTAGGCAGCTTTGATGAGGCTTGCTGCGCAGACTTAAGCGTCAATCGCATAGATATCCATTTCCCATATAACACAATAAGCTCCATATTACTAAAAATCACAAAAATGCAATGAACAAAATATCGGCTATTGGTAAGATGAAGCGAGTTTTTAGCCGTTTTTTTATGTTTCAATTTAATAAAACAGATTGAATTGATTCAACTTTCGACAGGGTTGAGAATGGGGAGGTCTGAACGATGAAGCAAGTAAAGTATTTAATTATAGGGGCTGGTTCAGCCGGGTTGACGGCACTTGGCAAGATTCGTAAAGAGACAGATGATTTCTTGATGATTAATGGAGGTGATTACGGAACCACTTGTGCCAGGGTGGGATGTATGCCTTCAAAAGCGATGATTCATTGTGCAGACCATTTTTATGCCAGAAAAAAGTTTGCAGCGTTTGGTATTAACGGTGCAGAGTCGCTTTCCATAGATGATGCGGCGGTGTTGAAACGTGTAAGAGCTTTTAGAGACCGTTTTACTGGCGGCGTGATCGCAGGTAGTACCGATACATTAACTTCTGAACAGTTAATAACAGGTTATGCGAAGTTTATTTCTGATAATCAGGTTGAGGTTAATGGTGAGATGATTCAGGCAGAAAGAATCATTATCGCAACCGGATCAAGGCCCGTTGTGCCTCAACCGTGGTTAGAGCTGGGTGATCGACTTTTGACGAGTGATACCTTATTTGAGTTGGAAGCCCTGCCCAAAAAAATGGCGGTAATCGGATTAGGCATTATCGGATTGGAGTTAGGGCAGGCGTTGTCGCGAATTGGGGTTGAGGTAATTGGAATTGAAATGGCACCATCATTGACCAGTGTGAAGTCACCCCAAGCAGCGGCTAAGTTATATGAATGTATTTCCAAAGAGTTCCCCATTTATCTCGGAAAGGCAGCACAACTGGAGAAAACAGAGTCTGGTGTTAAGGTGACGTTGGGGGACAATATGTTTGAGGTCGATGCGGTGGTAGCTTCATTGGGAAGACGACCAAATATTGACCAAATCGGCATAGAAAATATAGGTGTTGAGTTGAATGAACGAGGGATGCCACCTTTTAATGTCAATTCAATGCAAGTTGGTGATAAACCGATTTTTATTGCTGGAGACGTCAACACTTATCGACCGATTTTGCATGAAGCAGGACATGAAGGGGCGATTGCGGCAGAAAATGCAATGGCTTATCCAAACATAACGGAATACGAAAGAAAAACGTCTTTAGTTGTGGCATTTACCGATCCACAGGTGGGGGTGTTTGGAACTTCTTACTCTGATTTGGAATTGTCAAATTGTGCCATGGCGGCGTTTGATCTGGAAAGAAATAATGGGCGAGCGATTGTCATGGACGAGGACAAAGGTAGCATTGTTCTTTATGCTGACAAATCAAGTAGATGTTTGCTAGGCGGCGAGCTGGTAATGCATAACGCAGAGCATTTGACGCATTTATTGGCTTGGGCAGTAGCGCAGAAATTGACGATAAAAGAACTGTTGGATATGCCGTTCTATCACCCGGTTTTGGAAGAAGCGTTGGAGTCGGCACTTAGGATATTGGCAAAGCAGCTATATAGTGTGGAAGAGATTTCTGCGATGCCAAAAAGAGCTTAAAGAAGGCTTAAGTTTTTTTGTCAAAAATGTTTAAAAATCATCAAGATTACAATTAAAACAAATTGTTATATAATAGGCGCGGCCTAGCACGTTGCTAGGCTTTTTTTTAACTGGAAGCCCCTTTCTTTTTTGGAATAGTAATTAGAGAGCCAAGACAACGATTGGAATGTTTTAGAGTTGTCTTAACAAACTTCCTACGTAAAGATAAAAAGTTGAGTAAGTGTGTCAGAAACAAAACAAAATGCCTTGGAGCTTTCTTCAGAGGAATCTTCAAATATGCAATCAGTAGTGAACGAAGAGACTGCTACAACAGAAACAAACAATTCTACCGTCGACCCTCATGCTGATAGGGAGGCGTCAAAATACGACAACCCAATTCCTAGTCGTGAATTCATTATTGAAATGCTTGAAAAAGAGCAAAAGCCAATGCGCATCAAGCAGATCGCCGACAGCTTGGAAGTTGACGATGAAGAACGATTCGAAGCTTTGTCTCGACGTTTGAAAGCTATGGTCCGAGATGGTCAGCTTTTAAGAAACCGTCGTGGAGCGTTTGGCCTTATCCAGAAAATGGATTTGATCAAAGGGAAAGTTTTGGGGCACCCGAATGGTTTCGGTTTCGTTGAGCCGGAAGATGGTGGTTCAGACTTGTTCCTTTCTGAAAAGGAAATGCATAAAGTATTTCATGGCGATATCGTCATTGCATCGGTTGTCGGTGTCGATCGTAAAGGTCGACGTGAAGGGATGATCGTTGAGGTGGTAAAACACACCAATGAAAAAGTACTGGGTCGTCTTCATTATGAGGACGGGCTAGCTTGGGTTCAGCCTAGTAACAGTAAGATTGCACAAGATATTTTCATTCCCCAAGATGGTTTGATTGATGCGGCGGAAGGCCAAATCGTTATGGTGGAAATTATTCACCAGCCAACCAAGCGCTCAAGTGCCATCGGTAAAATCATTGAAGTTGTCGGTGACTATATGGCGCCGGGAATGGAAATTGATTCAGCGATTTATGCACATGGTATTCCAAATGAGTGGTCACCTGAGTTGTTGGCTGAGTTGGATGATATTCCAAACGAAGTGACAGAAGCGGAAATTGAAGGCAGAAAAGACCTTCGTAGTCTGCCTTTGGTGACGATTGATGGTGAAGATTCTAAAGACTTTGATGATGCCGTTTTTGCCAAGCGTCGCAAAAAAGGGTGGCGTCTGGTGGTAGCAATTGCCGATGTTTCCCATTACGTCAAATCAGGCAGCGTGTTGGATAAAGAAGCCTTTGAACGTGGTAACTCAGTGTACTTCCCGCAAAAGGTTATTCCGATGTTGCCGGAAAAACTGTCTAACGAAATGTGTTCTTTGAACCCGAAAGTAGACCGTTTGTGTATGGTTTGCGATATGTCGATTGACGATGAAGGTAAGCTTGAACGCACACAGTTTTATGATGCGGTGATGCATTCGAAAGCTAGGTTGACCTATAATCAGGTTCACGACATTCTGACCAATGATCAGAGTGAGCATCGTGATACTTTCAAAGACTTGGTACCCAACCTGGTAGATTTGAACGATCTTTATCAAATACTGAAGACAGCGCGTGAAAGCCGCGGCGCTTTAGAGTTTGATACTGTTGAAACAAGAATTGTGTTCGATGATGCTCGTAAGATTAAAGAAATCGTTCCAGTGCATCGTAACGATGCTCATAAATTGATTGAAGAATGTATGTTGATGGCTAACGTGGCGACGGCTCGTTACCTTAAGTGGCATAAGATTCCGATTCTTTATCGTGTACACGAAAAACCTTCTGAAGAAAAACTGAATAACCTAAGAACATTCTTGGGTGACTTCGGGTTGTTCTTGGAAGGGGGCGATGACCCAAGCGCTGAAGACTTTGCGGCAGTTGCTGAGAAAGTTCAGGGCAAACCTTACAGTCACATTGTTGAAACAGTGTTGTTGCGTAGCATGAACCAAGCGGTTTACCAGCCTGACAATCTCGGTCACTTTGGTTTGAACTACGAGAACTATGCGCACTTTACGTCGCCAATTCGTCGTTACCCAGACCTGTTGATTCACCGCGCGATTCGTTTCGCTTGGCAGAAAAAGCCTGTTGAAACTTATGAATATTCCGAAGCGGATATGAAAACCTTTGGTGAGCATTGCTCGGGCACTGAACGTCGAGCTGATGAAGCAACGCGTGATGCAGTTACCTTCTTGAAATGTGAGTTCTTATCTCATCGTTTGGGAGAAGAGTATGATGCAACCATTTCTGCAGCCACCAACTTTGGTTTGTTTGTAGAACTGGATTCCTTGTATGTCGAAGGTTTGGTGCATATCACTGAGTTGGGAGAAGACTATTTCCATTACGATCAGTCTCGTCATTGCCTGAAAGGTGAGCGTACAGGAAAGGTTTATCGTTTAGGGGATCGTATTCGCGTACAGGTCGCCAAAGTAGATTTGGATGAGCGTAAAGTAGATTTACGATTCATTACCAGCCTGACGGAAGGCGAAGATATAGATGCCGCTCCTGAAGATCAGAACGATGAAGAGCAACCTAAAAAGCGCAAGAAGAAACGTTATTACCGTAAAAAAGGCGGTAAGAAGCCGGCTCAGTCTTGATAATGCTTGAGCCTGATTTAAGATGAAGCAAGAACAGCTATTTGGTATTCATGCAATTGAAAAGTTGCTGAAGCAATCGCCGCATCTTATTTATGCGTTGTCGGTGCAAAAGGGGCCTCTAAACAAGCGCGTGCAAGCATTGGTGGATCAAGCCAAGCGTTTGGACGTAACGGTTAACACAGAGGCCAAGTCTTTTTTCAATCAGGTTGAAGGCGTTCATCAGGGGGTCATCGCTTTGGTTGCCAAGCAAGCAGACCTAACCGAATCTGACCTTGTCAAAATGGTTGAAGAAATCAACAATCCGGTATTTCTATTTTTGGATGAGGTACAAGATCCGCATAACTTAGGAGCTATTCTGCGCACAGCAGACGCTACCGGTGTGGATGCAGTGGTGATTCCAAAGCATAATTCTGTTGGGTTGAATGCAACCGTTCGTAAAGTTGCTTGTGGCGCCGCAGAGACAGTCAAGTTGGTTGTTGTCTCAAACCTTGCAAGAACCTTGAAAGACTTGCAGCAAAAAGGCATGTGGATGACAGGGCTGGCAGGCGAAACGGATCAAACCATTTACGATATGGACTTTAAGGGTTCTGTTGGTTTGGTGATGGGAGCTGAAGGCACCGGCTTGAGAAAGCTGACTCGTGAAAGCTGTGACCATCTTGCTGCCATTCCGATGGTAGGAAGTGTGGAAAGTTTGAATGTTTCTGTTGCAACAGGTGTAACTTTGTACGAAGTCTATCGACAACGTCATTTAGCAAAATAATTAAAATCCTTCAGATAAGAAATCTGCCAGGTTGGGAGGTATGAACCACCCCAATTTTAATCTGTTTTAGGCGAGATAAATATCGCCTTTATCATCTATCTCAATAGCGACGATCTCTAGTTCGTCATTGATACACGGACCTTCAATGCACACACCATCTTCAATTGAGAAGAAGGCATCGTGTACAGAGCACTTCATCGTTTTTTCAAATGGATTAACGTCTACCTTATAAGCTTCGTTTAGCGGTACATCTTGATGAGGGCAGTTGTTCTGGTATGCCTTAACCTGATCTTCATGCTTAATCAAAATAACCGAGTGAGGCAAATCTGCACAAGGCACAATCAGTACTTTCGAGTTGTTGACTTGGTTAACATTTGCTAGCGGCTGTTTTTCTTTGATTTCTGTCAATAGGTTATCGAACCCGAATTGCTGGCATTTTCTTGCAGCAAGTTTGGATGCGGTATCCACAGCAGTTGCTAAATCTTGTTTTTGAATCAATGCGTCAATTAATGCAGCATTGAAGGTGTCTCCGGCACCGAGGGTATCAATCGTTTGTGGAATTTCATGGATTGACTGGTGCGAGATATTGCCCCCTGCCGGACAGAACCATGCACCGTCCTTGCCCCAAGCACATACTAAGTGACTGTTTGGCGCTTGAGTTTTGATGTCTTTCAGTAGGCTTGTCGCATCCTTATATCCCTTTTGGCCAGCATAGTGGTGAGAAAAGATTAACAGGTTTGCTTGAGGGAAGAGTTGCTCAATGCCGTCTCGCGCCTTTTCAACTTCCAGTGAAATAGGCTGATGGGTTAAAAAGGTCTTGGCGATGTTCATCATTCCTGGAAGATGTTCCAGGTTACGCCCTTCAAAATGTAACCAGTCATATTCTTCTATTTCGATTTTGGCAAAGAAATCAAAACTTAGCTCCGGCAGATCACGAAAGTGGGTGATGGTTCTACTGCCGTTCTCTTGATTGAGAATGACATAGGAAGTGGGGGTTTGTCCTTGAATGAATCTCTGAGTGTGTTCAGTTTGTATTTGTCGAGCTTTTAAGCCATTTAACAACTGTTTTGAAGCATCGTCACTGGCAATGGTGGTTGCGATAGTTGTGTCGTGTCCAAGCTGGCTCAAAACATAAAGAGAATTACAGACATTACCGCCCACCTGAAACTGACGCTCAGAGGCTCTAAGTTCCTCATCTTCCCTTGGGTAATGCGCTGTGGTTAGGATGACGTCTAGGATTGCATTTCCTATACCTAAAATTTTTGCCATAAATACCTCGAGAAAATTCAAATTTGGCACGAATTTTAACACAACCCAATTTTCTTGGAACGAGAATACGCACCAAAACGAAGCGGTGAATAAATTTAAGAAAATGCTTGACAGTGTTTTTTGAAAATTAGTTTTTTTATTGGCGTTGTATTCTAGAAAAATACTATAACCTATTGATATATAATTTCTTTTGTATTTTTTTTAATGTTTTGTGTGTTGAAAGTACTTATGTTTTTTCATCCACAAAACCTGTGGATAACTTTGTGGTTAAAATTACCCCGTTGATTGGTAAGTGCCTAAAATTCGTTAATCTTTTTTAAAGTGATTAAAAATTAATCAGCCTGCTAGGTCGTCTCAGATGATTTGTTGTAACAACACTTTTTACAATTAAATTTCTTAATCGAAAAAGAGAGTTTTTCTATCAACATATAATGGTGCATATCGTTTTTTGAAAACTTTGGTGAGGCGTTTTTCATATTTTTGTGAACTAAGTAATCTGTACAATTTTGATTTTGCTAAAATAGCGCGAGTATTTGGAGAAAATTGATTTAGGTTAAGAATTCGCTTATGGGAAATATTGCCATTCATTATACTGCTAATTGCGCAAATTGCGGGTTACAGCGCATTTGTTTTGCTAACGGACTTCATGATACGGATTTATCTCAGTTAGATGAGTTAGTGAATCGCAAGCCATCTCTTTCAAAGGGGGAATATCTATTCAAAGAAGGTGAAAAGTTTACTTCTTTGTTTGCAGTCAGAGCGGGAGCGGTGAAGCTCTTTTCCTACGATCATAATAATTTGGAAGTCATTCACGGTTTCTATTTACCTGGCGATATTGTTGGGATGGACTCAATTGCTTATCAGGAGTATCAGTTTTACGCGGTAGCCTTGGATGTCACCACGGTGTGTGAAATCCCTTATGGTCAACTTTCCGATTTGGCAACGCAGGTTCCTAACCTATATAGTCAGATATTTAGTTTGATGAGTCAGGAAATTGTCGGTAGTCGCATGTACACTTCATTGCTGACGCAAAAAACTGCTGAACAGCGATTGGCTTATTTTATATGGTCGATGTCTCTGAAATATAAGTCTCGAGGCTATCTTCACACGAAATTCCGTTTAAATATTCTGCATAGAGATGTGGCAAGCTATTTGAATCTGACGCCGGAGACCGTGTCTCGCATTCTGGCGAAGTTCAACAAACTAAATGTTCTGAACTGGAAAAAGAAAGAAATCACAATCTTGAATGAAGAGCATTTAAAAGAGTTTGCTGGAGAAGATGCATTAATCTGCTCTGAGTAGTCTCTCGGTCCGTTCGCAGAATTCCTTAAGGTTTTATTGAAGCTATCTCCAATCTTGTTGTAAGGCACAGCGTTAATATTACAGTTGTCTTTTTTACAATACGACAATAAGGAGATTGTTTATGTTACGTTCGTTTCTTAAAGTGAGTTTGGCATCTTTGTTTTTGACAGCATCTTTAGTGGGGTGTTCAAATGCAGAAACTAAACCAGCTTCCAATAATGCACAGCAACAGCATGTGATTTATGGACCATCTTCAAATGATGTTTCCAATGCCGACATCTCTAGCACTAACCCAAGTTATGAGAACTACGGAAGCAAAAAATAGCAGTCTTTTCGGTGTTTAGTAAGAAAGTCTTAAATTTGTAAGGATTTTCTTGTTAAACACATTTGTTTTTGGGTAAGATAACAACTACTTATGTTTTTGCATATTTTATTCAAATTCTAGAGAGGAAGGACAATGTCTGCATCATCACTTAAACAACTGTTTTTGGTCGCGTTCTTAGGGTTAACTTTAGTTGGGTGTTCTTCAACGCCATCTAAAGACGACGATTCAACAGCTTCAACTGCAGCAGCAGCTTCTGGCGATGGTGCAGCTTCAACTGCAACTTCTGATCAAGCAACAGCAAGTGCAGCAACTGACGAAAAAGCTTCTGAGCCAACTAATGCAGATGGCAAAACAGCTTCTCAGTTGTTTGCAGCGTTACAAGGTCAAGTGGTTCACTTCGACTTCGACCGTTCTGAAATCAAGCCTGATTTCTATAACATCATCAAAATGAATGCTGATTACATGTCTTTGAATACCGAAGCTAAGGTAACAATCAAAGGTTATTGTGATGAGCGTGGAACGCCAGAGTATAACTTGGCTCTAGGTGAAAGACGTGCTAATGCTGTTAAGAATGCTTTGATCGCTGAAGGTGTAAGCCCAAGCCGAATCAATGTTATCAGCTATGGTGAAGAAAACCCTGTTGACCCAGCACATACAGAAGCTGCATGGGCTAAAAACCGTAGAGCTGCGTTTTCATATTAATTGAAAATTCGCTAAAACAAGCTGAAAAGCCTTTCTACTGCAGCAGTGGTAGGAAGGCTTTTTTTTTAACAATATTTACTTAAGTCTCATCTGAACATGTCTATACAACAACCAAAAGAAATTTTCCTAAAAGATTATCGTCCACTTGATTTTGAAATCGAATCCGTTGATTTAACGTTTGAACTGGATCCTTCGGAAACCTTGGTGACCAATAGAATGAAGTTTGTCCGTAAGACGGATCAATCCCAATTAAAGCTGGATGGTGAACATCTAGTACTGGTGTCGATTGAAAAAGATGGCAAGATATTGGATCAGGAAGACTTTTATTTGACAGAAACCGACTTGACGCTGAACTGCCCGGAACAGCAGTTTGAACTGGTGGTGAAAACCAGAATCAATCCTGAAGCGAATACGCGTTTGGAAGGATTGTATCGTTCAAGTGGTAACTACTGTACTCAGTGCGAAGCAGAAGGCTTTAGAACCATTACCTATTATTTGGATAGGCCCGATTGTTTGAGTTACTTTACAACTAAGATTATTGGTGATGAATGTGAAAACAAGGTTTTGCTGTCGAATGGGAACTTGATTGAATTTGGTGAGCTAGAAGGTGGTAAACACTTTGCTGTATGGGAAGACCCTCATAAAAAGCCATGTTATTTATTTGCGCTAGTTGCGGGTAACCTTGAAGTGGTTGAAGGTCATTTCGAAACCAAGGACTCAAGACGCGTTGATTTAAGGCTTTATGTGCAAGAAAACAATTTAGATAAATGTGATCATGCCATGGCTTCATTGAAGAAATCAATGAAATGGGATGAAGAGCGTTTTGGATTAATTTATGACCTTGATGTTTACATGGTTGTTGCTGTTGATGATTTCAACATGGGGGCGATGGAGAACAAGGGGTTGAATGTCTTCAATTCCAAGTTTGTGCTTGCTAAGCCAGAAACAGCGACAGACGTTGATTTTGAAGGCATTGAGTCGGTTATTGCTCATGAATATTTTCATAACTGGACAGGAAATCGTGTTACTTGCCGGGATTGGTTTCAGCTAACACTAAAAGAAGGTTTGACTATTTTCAGAGACCAGGAGTTTACTTCTGATATGTTGTCTCCCGCAGTGAAGCGAATAGAAGATGTTAAGCGTTTGCGCAGCTTCCAGTTTCCGGAAGATGCGGGTCCTATGTCGCATCCAATCCAACCGCAATCCTATATTGAAATGAACAACTTTTACACCATGACGGTTTATGAAAAAGGTGCTGAAGTGGTCCGCCTTTATCAAACCTTGCTGGGGCGAGATGGCTTTAGAAAAGGGATGGATTTGTATTTTGACCGCTTTGATGGACAAGCGGTTACGGTGGAAGATTTTCGTAATGCGATGGCGGATGCCAATCAACGTGACTTGTCGCAAATGCATCATTGGTACATTCAGCCTGGCACGCCAAAGGTAACGGTGACTAAGCAATATGATGCTGGCAATAAAACCTTGTCGTTGTCATTCAAACAAACCTTGAACGGAAAGCAAGAGCACTTGCCTTTATTGATTCCTGTGGTGTTTGACGTATTGTCGCCAAGCAATGAAGCCGCGTTGTCGTTTTCGCTTTCTGAAGTAGATCAGTCGCGTTGCTCACGCGCGGACAATGGTTGGTTATTCGAGTTGACCAAACATGATGAATCATTGGTTCTGCAAGGTGTCGAAGAAGAAGGATATCTTTCGTTGTTCCGTGGTTTCTCCGCGCCAATTTTGTTGGATTATGCCTGTACACAGGATGAGTTGGTTGCGTTGGCGTCCTATGATTCTGACAGTTTTGTGCGCTGGGAGTCTATTCAAACCTTGGCGTTGATGAATTTGATTGAAAATGTGCAGGCGGTCGAAGATAACCGAGAAATGGTATTGTCCGAATACTACGCCAAAGCCTTGGAAAGTAATCTTGCGGATACATCACTTGATTTGGCTTTAAAGTCTCTTGCCATTACGTTGCCGGATGAAAGCTATTTACAGGAAGCCTTGTCAGATAAAGGTATGTTGATCAATACCGATAGTATTTTGGCAGTTTATGGCTATATGAAACAAACGATTGCTGAAAAATTTGAATCTTCATTGCTGGCGATATACCAACAAATGCAAAGCTCTGAAGCTTATCGTTATGATAAAGATGCTATTGCACACAGAATGTTGAAAAACCGTTGTTTGAACTATTTGTCAAAATTACCAGCCCAACAAGATTGGATGCAGACTCAGTTTGATCAACAATCAAATATGACAGATGTATTTGCTGCTCTTGAGGCAATGAAGCCTTATGATTCTGTGTGGAAAAAGGCCAACCTGGCAGATTTTTACCACAAATGGAATCACGATGATTTGGTGTTGGATAAGTGGTTTGCTCTGCAAGCATCTGACCAATCTGACAGTGCACTGGATTTGGTGAAATCTCTCGTTGAGCATGCGGATTTTCACTATACCAATCCGAATCGAGCAAGAAGTGTGTTAGGTGTTTTCGGGCGCATGAATATGAAAGGGTTTCACCATGCTTCGGGCGAGGGTTATGCTTTTTTGGCATCAGAAGTGCTGAAACTCGATAAAATAAACCCACAAGTCGCTGCGCGTATAGTCAGTCCGTTTACCCAGTGGAAGCGTTATGATGTTGCTAGGCAAGAAAAAATGAAAAGCCAGCTCACCAAATTGATTGAGAGTGGGAGCTTGTCTAAAGATGTTTATGAAATCGTTTCCAAGTCTTTAAAGTAGGGGTACGGAAATCATAAAAGGTTGGCACCATTGAAGGGATTCTTCAAAACATACAGATTGTTTGTGACGAAATGGCTGAGTCTGCTGTTGATAGCGTTGTTTTCAGCGGCAATTTTTGCCAATCCACAGGTGCGAATCTATAACGACCCTATCCATCTTTCACCGACGGAGTCTTCAGATAAACAGTCTAGTGAAGGTGTTCACGTTGGTGAAAAAAAAGCAGAAGGTATTTCAGAGGCGCTATCTGGCGATATACAAAAGCAAAACACTCCTGATAGTACAAAACTTCCATTAGATCAACAAATCAAGCGTATAGACGCCGAAATACTTTTGCTTAAAGCTGAGTTGGCGAGAAAGAATGGCATTCCTTCACATGTAAGAGCTTACTTGGATTCTCTCGGGGCCGTCGATAAGGCACTGATTTCGCCGGAAATGCAGTTGCGCATTGAAAGCTTGCAGCAATATCTTCAACAGTCACCATTGGTTTCTCCTCAAGAAGCCAATGATGCATTGCCTTTTAAATTCGGTGCGCAAAATATCGCTGTGTTATTGCCCTTGACTGGTGACTACAGTGAAATAGGTTTGGCTATTCAGAAAGGTATCCAGGAAGGTTTTCCAAACACTAAGCTGAAGTTCTACGATACAGAAGTTTTCGATTCTATGTTGGAACTGTGGAATCTTATGAAGTTGACTCAACCTACTTTTATTATCGGTCCCTTAAGGCCAGGTAAAGCACAGGTGCTCAATGACCTAGATACTCAAGTGCCGACATTGTTGCTGAATCAAATAGATAACCCAAAGAGTTATGTTCGCTGCCTGAGTTTAAGTAGAGAAGGTTATGTGCCTGTTTTGGTGAAGCAATTGGTGGAACATCAATTTAAAGGAGTTTCTGTGATAGTTGATTCCTCGCAGGCTTCTCAAGATTTGTTAAAGTCTTTTGAAACTTTTTGGTCGGACTATGTTGAGAAACATCCTGATACGACCAGAAGTTTTAGAATCCATATTCAGCAAGTCGATAAAAGTATGGATCAGGCAGTAGGGCATTTGGTAAATGCCAGTCAGTCTAATATTCGAAAAAGCTGGTTGCAAAAAGTCATCAAGCACAAGTTGCATTTCGATGAGCGTTCAAGGCAAGACTTGGATGTAGTTGTTTCTTTCGTCTCCGCGCGTCAAGGAGTTCAGGTTTCTCCTTTGCTTAACTTTTATCACCTTGGTACCGTTCAACACTATTGGTTGCCAAGCAAGTTACCCACTGTGAAGGACTTTAACAAAAGTATGTCGTATTGGCGTAACACCTATGCTTTGTTACCTAGATATTTTGCCGATCAAGTTCGGGCTTATGCAAAGGGGAGTTTGGAAAGTGAACAGCAAGTTGGCATTTTTCATGCTTTTGGAAGCTTAGCGGCAAAAGTTGCTCAGTCGATAAACGACTCAAGCGTGAGAAGTTTACCTTCAATACTTGGTGAAGTGATGTTAGATGAACATCGATCTGCCACCATTTTGCCAGAAGAATTTTGGTTGAACAAAGGTAGTTTCTCTGTTGTTCAACTCCCGTAATTAGATAAATAACTATTTTTTGGAATGCTAGAGGTTAGCAAGTGGCACAAGTAAACAATACCGTTGATCCTAACGACTTGGACAGTATTGATGCTTTGCTTGACGAAGCAGAGTTGGAATCAGTTGCAGAAGAACCCAAGCCTGAACAGGAGGCATCAGCGACCCCTGCAGTCGAGGGGGGAGAATTACCTGATGCAGAAGATGTTCCAGAAGATTGGGCGGTAGAAGAAACAGCGGAAGAAGATCCAACAGCTGGATTACTTGATGAGCTTGATGGAGATCTGGACGTATCAGGTATTCAGGCAGAAGAGACAGTAGCGCCGGCACCAGAGCCAGTGCTGGAACCAGAAGCGCCTGTAGAACCACCGGAACCAGCTCCTGTCTCAGAACCGCCACAGGTCGACACATTGAGTGCAATTCAAGGAAAGGATGCTCCCAATGCAATGGAGCATAAGGCAGAAGACATTCTAGAGAAGCGTGCGCAAGCAGCACAGGCACAAAAGGCAAATAACGCAATTAAAGGCCCTGACATGGACGCGATAAAGAAATTAATTATTACCTTCAGCTCAATCATAATCTTTTTAGTGGTTGTGACGATAGGGGTTGGCATTTGGGCAGCATTATCGTCTGGAAACGACTTAAGTAAAGAGACAATGGACAAGATCAATGGCATTGAAGCGAACTCAATGCAATCGTTAATGCATACCAATGCATCGGAAAAAACATTGAAGACACTTGATAAGAAGCTGGATGCTATTAGTTTCCAATTAGAGCAACTTAATGGTGATATCGCTAAGATTGAAACCGGCACCGGCAGTCTTCAAAAAACTGCGGATACAAAAGATAGTCATGAAAAAGCGCAAGCTGCCGTTAAACCTGCTGAGCCTGCTGCTACAGCTCAAGAACCGAAGGTTGCACCTGAGTTGGCGGCTAAGTTGGATCGCGTTGGCGCTCAGATGACAAGTGCGCAGAGACGCATCTACGAAATCAATCAGCGTGTGAAAAAATTACAATCCGACTATAAGTTGTTGTTGAAGAGTATTAAGTCGGTTGAGAAACAATTGGTTTCCGAGAAAGTTGAAAAGGCACCAGCTGTTACTGGCAAAAAAGGCGCGACGACAGGTTCGCACAGTACGCACAACCTTAATATCCCGGGAACGACTAAGCCTCATCAGCCTTCTCCTGCACCGCATGCTCCGGCTCAAAACAGTCCTTATCAATATCCACCAAGTGGTGGCTACAAAAATAATGATGCCTATACATATTAGGTAGGGAGTGAAGCATGAAACGGTTGTTCGGCATGGTTTTAGCTTTAATGGTTCTGTTAGGCAGCGGGTGCAGCACAACAGCAACTTATCAAGTGCCGGATTACTATGAAACCAAGCTGGTTCCTTATCATTATCAGCCTGGCGATGTAAGGTCTATTGATGAGCTAAAAGCTAGTATGCGACTTAAAGACAAGACAGCACAAGAGTTGTCCCAAGGTTGGATTACTCATAGAACATATAAAAAACAAACAATTTTTGAATAAAACGGAGAAAATGTCATGAAAAAACAAACTCTAATTATGTTTATTGGTTTGCTTGGTGCGGCATTACTTGCCGGCTGTTCAAGCCAGCCAACGGTTGAACCATCGCAGCCTGCGATGGCGCCAGTAACGCCAGTCGTGGCGCAGGATTCAATGTCTGCAAAAACGGATGTGACCTCCTCTGATGATGCGGCTAAGGCTGGTGATGCTTCTAAAGCAGACGATAAAGCTCAAAGCGATCAAATGAAGCAAGCGCAGTCTAATCAACAATCTCAGCCACCACGTCAGCCTCAGTTGATTAAAATCACAGGCACAGGATTTGGTTCTGAAAGTTCTTATGAAGGTTATACACCTGGGCAAAGACGTTTGATGGCGATTCGTGCTTCTAAGTTGGATGCCTACCGTTCACTTGCTGAACAGTTGTATGGTGTGAAAATTGACAGTAACACGCAAATGTCTACGTTGACGGCAAGAAATGATAACTTCCGTGCTAGAGTGAATGCGATTGTTAAAGGTGCGCGAGTTGTTAGCGTGACACCAATGCCTGATAATAACTATGAAACCATTTTGGAAGTGTATGTGGATCGCGGATTCTTCAATAACCACTTTGTCTACACGAATTGTCCAAATGGAAGCTGTAACCAAGAGCCAGTAGAAGCAAGTAACTTGTGTGGAAATGGTTATAACTGCCAAACTGTTGACGGTCGATAATAGCAAATAACACAACAAACTCAGGGAGATGGGTTACATGAAAAAACCAACCCTTATAGTCTTGTTGCTTGCGGGTCTGATGATTGTGCAGGGTGTTGCGGAAGCTGCGAGTATCAGTACTCGAGTCCGCATCCTTGAGAGCAAAACCTACAAACTAGGTAAGGAGATTCAGCAGCAAAAAAGCGAGAATGCTGCGCAATCAGAAAGGCTAGATCAAGGATTGCAGGAGATTCATCGACTCAAGAAAAAAGTTGAGCAGTTTATGGCCGACGAATCAAAGCGTCAGCATAAGCCCGATAACCCTCAAAATAGCTATTCTTTTCCGTAGCAATGTAACAAACTGTTTTATTCAAAAAGCTACCGACTTAAGCGCATGTTTAAGTCGGTTTTTTTGTGTCTGAAGATTGTGAATGAGAGATTTGGACAGAAGTGTGTAGTTGTGTCTGGTTAGGCTGAGATTTTTTCTTTAACCAGTTAGATGCCGCATGGTCATTACTTCTTTCAATGGCGGAACGTTTGCCCGTTTGTGCTGTACCACCGGAGTGAGAAATACCTTGTTTTTCTTTGCTGTTACTGACCCAGAATCGCCAGTATGACGTAAGATCCGTATTCCAAAATCGATCAGGATTGGCTGAAACATAGTGTAAGAACTTGTCAAAAGACATGGCGGCAATTTCTTGGGATAGACCTTCGGAAATGGCGTAGTCCAATAACTCTTGAGTGTTTTGTTGCAGCAATTGAGTTAGTTTCTTGTTCAAAAGCGTGTCAGTCGACTGAAATCTGAGTAGGTGTTTTTTTAAGTTATTATCCAGTACTACACCTGTCGATGGCGCGTTGATATGCTTGATTTCTATGTCGAATTTCGCTTGTAGTTGAGGGTGGTTGATAGCAAAAATGCAGTCCCCTTGGGGGGTTCGCTGAACCACGATCAGTTTTCTGGATTCTAAGCCTGCAAGACACTGGTATAGGATTTCTTCCGACCAGAACTTAAAGGTTTCAAGTAGCTTTTCAGTGCGTGTCGGTGCTTCATCGTACTCTTCAAGCAACCAACCGATGAAAATGGCTTCGTTCAAACCAATCTTTTCGGCAATGTTGGCGTCAAAATGCAATTTCATCAAAATTAAGCCGATTGGTCTTGGTTAGCGTTTAGCTTAGCACCAAGACTTTTTGCTGCCTTAACGGCGGCATGGCTGATAGTGACCAGATTTTCCGGTGCTTGGAGTTGGCTTAAAACTTCTTTTGCTCTTTCAGGGTCACCAATTAAAACGGGTGGTTGTTTTTTAGCGCCTTTGATTTTTGCATTTTGGGCGTTGATAATGCCGGTCAATTCAACGGGTGGTTGCAATTGTTGTGGGGTTGCATAAAGGGCTCGATAAGCATTCTTGAATTCATTGGCTTTGAACACCAGAGATTTTTCATCCGGTATGTCGCATAGCGCAATCCATCCGCCCATTTTATGAATGATCTGATGTATTAAAGGATCGTGGAAAACCACGTCTTGATAGCCACCTACACGACGAATTGCCGTTTCAACTTCATTCCAAGCTCTAAGGGCATTGTCTTGCGTGCCGCCTTTACAGTTTTTGATGATATCGGAAACTTTTGGCCACCATTTCCCGTCTTCGGGGTGTTGCAGGTGAGCGTTGAAAGCTGCTTGAACTTCATCAATAGAATAGTCTTTTAAACCATTCCAGTACATTTCAAACGTCAGGTCGGTTAATTCTTTTTCATAATATGCAAATACCCATTTCAGGATTTGAGAGAACTTTTCCATGTCTTGAACTTGCATAATGACCCAACCTGGCAGATTTTGTGTATTTTGAATGTTGAATTTGTAAAGGGTGTGTTTTTTTATTTTAGCAAAAAAAGACCTGGCGTTTGAAATGAGTGGCGCTTAGTCAATGTTTAATATTTTGTGTGTCTGTAGACTTAGCTTCCACTGGGGGTGATGTAAGCAATAGTCTACTGCGGCGCGCCTGTTCTTTTCTGTGACAGCTGGATCTGTATCCGCCATTGGTTGTAGGTAGAAGAACTTGAAGTCGAGGTTTTCGACATCTTCAGGTGACCTTTCTTTCTGCGGGTACACAAGCTTCATTTCATGGCCAATGTCTTGAATGATTGGTGCATTGGCCTTTGGGCTGACACATATCCAATCTAATCCTGCTGGCGCTTTTAGTGTGCCGTTGGTCTCAACTGCAATTTCAACCTGTTGCGTATGGAAGGTGTCAATAAGGGCTTTATCGACCTGTAGTAACGGCTCACCACCAGTTAATACAATGAATGGGTGTACATCAGTATTTGTCGGCCAGAGTTTCAGTAAGTGCTTTAAGAGCGCATCGGCATCTTTAAAGCGACCGCCGTTTTGGCCGTTTTCACCAATGAAATCGGTGTCACAGAATTGGCATACGGCAGTTTCACGGTCAGCTTCTTTTCCAGTCCACAAGTTACAATGACTGAATCGGCAAAAAATAGCAGGCCTTCCAGTGTGAAAACCTTCACCTTGTAAAGAGTAAAATGCTTCTTTGATTCTGTAGCTCATAAGGTCTCAAACTCTTGTGTTTTGCGCGGTGATTTTTGTTCTTGGCCTAGGTGTAAAGTGCTATAATTTGACACTATTTTTTAAATTATTTCGTAGGGCGAGATTATAACAATGTCTGGTGAGCCGATGGGAAAGACTTTATACGATAAATTATGGGATGGTCATGTTGTCCGTCAAGAAGAGGACGGCACAGCGTTAATTTACATTGATCGACAACTTCTGCATGAAGTGACGTCGCCGCAAGCCTTTGAAGGGCTGAAGATGTCGGGGCGTAAGCCTTGGCGTGTTGATGCTAATGTGGCAACGCCTGATCATAACGTTCCAACAACGGCTTACACCTCTGCAGAAGACATTAAAGACCCGATTTCTCGTATTCAGGTTCAAACTCTGGATGCCAACACGAAATATTTTGGTATCACAGAATTTGGTATCGGTGATGTTCGCCAGGGAATTGTCCATGTTGTCGGACCTGAAGAAGGGGTGACTTTGCCAGGTATGACCTTGGTGTGTGGAGACTCTCACACTGCAACACACGGTGCGCTAGGTGCATTGGCGCATGGTGTTGGTACCTCTGAGGTTGAGCATGTTTTGGCAACGCAGTGTTTGTTGCAGAAAAAAATGAAAAACATGTTGGTGAAAGTGGATGGTCAGCTTCGCCCAGGTGTTACGCCGAAAGATGTTATTTTGGCGATTATCGGCAAAATCGGCACGGCAGGTGGTAACGGGCACGCAATTGAGTTCGGTGGTCAGGTCTTTAAAGATATGTCTGTCGAAGGTCGAATGACTGTCTGTAATATGGCGATTGAAGCTGGTGCCCGCGTTGGATTGGTTGCAGTCGACGATAAAACGATAGAGTATGTTAAGGGTCGTCCCTACGCACCGAAGGCAGAAGATTGGGATAAGGCTGTTGCCGCCTGGTCAAACTTGCATTCTGATGCCAATGCCGTATTTGATACGGTTGTGGAGATGAATGGTGTCGAAATCGAACCTCAAGTTTCTTGGGGGACCTCTCCTGAGATGGTGACAGACGTAAATGGCAAAGTGCCTAATCCTGATGCAGAAGCTGATCCAGTGAAAGCAGGTGGTATTCGTCGCGCACTTGAGTATATGGGGTTGGATGCGGGTATGAGTATTACTGACATTCCGGTGGATTATGTATTCATTGGTTCTTGTACCAACTCTCGTATAGAAGACATTCGCGCTGCGGCCAAGGTGTTGAAAGGACGCAAAGTTGCCGCTAGTGTTGAGCAGGCATTGATGGTTCCTGGTTCTGGTCTGGTGAAAAAACAAGCTGAGGAAGAAGGGCTGGATAAAATCTTCATTGAAGCTGGTTTTGAGTGGAGAAACCCAGGCTGTTCAATGTGCTTGGCGATGAATGCGGATAGATTGCCTTCTGGTAAGCATTGTGCCTCTACTTCAAACAGAAACTTTGAAGGTAGACAGGGTGCGGGCGGACGTACACATTTGGTTAGTCCAGAGATGGCCGCCGCCGCCGCGGTAGCAGGGCATTTTGTCGATGTGAGAACCATGTTGGAATCGGGAGTTTAATGATGGATAAATTTACTGAACTAACTGCAATTGTTGCCCCGATGGATCGTGCAAACGTTGATACGGATGCGATTATTCCAAAACAGTTTCTGAAGTCGATTAAGCGTACTGGGTTTGGTCCGAACCTATTTGATGAGTGGCGCTATGAAGATGTGGGTGAGCCGGGTATGGATAATACCAATCGACCATTGAGAAAAGATTTTGTTTTGAATCAACCAAGATACCAAGGTGCGAAAATATTACTAGCACGTGAAAACTTTGGCTGTGGTTCAAGTCGTGAACATGCCCCTTGGGCGCTGAAAGATTATGGTTTTGATGTTGTTATTGCGCCAAGTTTTGCGGATATCTTCTTTAATAACTGTTTCAAAAATGGTATTTTGCCGATAGTCTTGGATGAAGCAATTGTTGATAAACTGTTTCAGGAAACCTATGCAGCAGAAGGGTATCAGTTGACGGTGGACTTGGTTACCAAAAAAATCATTCGTCCAAACGGCGAGCAAATTGCATTTGATGTTGATGAATTCCGTCGCCACTGCTTGCTCAACGGTTTGGATGATATCGGTTTGACTTTGCAGCATCAAAATGAAATTGAAGCATTTGAGCAAAGTTATAAAGCAAAGAACCCATGGTTATTTAACTAGTTAAAATAAAATCATTAAGAGAAGAAAATGACTAAAGAAGTATTGATTTTGCCAGGTGATGGTATTGGCCCTGAGATTACTGCGGAAGCTGTTAAGGTATTGGAAGCACTAAAAGAATCTGATGGTTTGGATATTTCCATGACGGAAGATTTGGTTGGTGGCGCCGCGTATGACGTGCATGGTGTCCCTTTAGCAGATGCCACAATGGCAAAGGCAAAATCTGCGGATGCAGTGCTTCTTGGAGCCGTTGGTGGTTATAAGTGGGAGTCGTTGGATATCTCTGTTCGTCCGGAGAAAGGCTTGCTTCGTCTGCGTTCTGAGATGGCGTTGTTCGCGAACTTACGCCCTGCTTACCTATTCAAGCAGTTGGCTGATGCATCAACATTAAAGCCAGAAGTGGTTGCTGGATTGGATATTTTGATTGTTCGTGAATTGACGGGCGGTATCTATTTCGGTCAGCCTCGCGGTGTTAGAACGCTTGAAAATGGTGAAAGACAAGGGTTCAATACTTATGTTTACTCTGAGTCAGAGATTAAACGAATTGCTCATGTGGCTTTCCAAGCTGCAATGAAACGCAACAAAAAGCTGACTTCAGTTGATAAGGCAAATGTATTGGAAGTAACCGAGTTGTGGCGTGAAGTCATTGATGAAGTTGCTAAAGAGTACCCTGAGGTCGCGGTTAACCATATGTACGTTGATAACGCGGCAATGCAGTTGGTACTTAACCCGAAGCAGTTTGATGTTATGGTAACGGGTAATATGTTTGGTGACATCTTATCGGATGAAGCATCAATGTTAACAGGTTCAATTGGTATGTTGGCATCAGCATCACTGGATGCGAACAATAAAGGCATGTATGAGCCTAGCCATGGTTCTGCGCCGGATATTGCAGGGCAAAATATTGCGAATCCATTGGCTACAATTTTGTCAGCAGCTATGATGTTGCGTTATAGTTTAGGTCGCGAAGACTTGGCAGTAAAAATTGAAAATGCTGTGAGCGCAGTATTGGATCAAGGACTGCGAACTGGTGACATTTGGTCAGAAGGGATGACTAAAGTCTCTACATCTCAAATGGGAGATGCAGTTGTAGCAGTGCTGTAAGGTTTTGAGTTTTCAGCCAATTTAGGCCCACTCAGGAGGACTTTGATGTTCGGATTTAAGAAAAAGTTGAGGAACGTTCAGGGATGAAGGATCAGTTTACAATAACGATAAGTGATGTTCATGGTTCCCGTAATTTTTCTTTTAATCAATTAGTCAGAAAATTTGCACTGTTTTTTATTCTGTTCATTATTTTGCTATTGGCTGGTGGTGCCGGCGTTATTTGGTGGCTAAACAAAGAGACCGTCAAAATCGAACATAGAAGGATTCAAGCACAAGACAAATACTTGTCGATGCTGGAAAAAAACAAGCAGGATTATGCTTTGTTAAAGTCCGAAAAGCATCGTCTACAAGGGGATTTAGATAACAAGTCCAAACAAATTCAGTTTTTAGACCAAACCCTGCAGGGTTTGGAAGATTTGATTGGCGTTAAGCCTGATGAAGAGTTGCCTGTACAGGATCGCGTTAAAATTGTTCAGTTAACGACCCTGGAAAAGCAAATTATGCTGGAAGATATTCCGAATGGACGTCCTGTAGGCAAGTTTCAAGGCGTTTCTAGTTCATTCGGATGGCGAATTCATCCAGTGACCGGGCAAAGAGAATTTCACCGAGGAATCGATTACAGAGGACAAATTGGAGACCCTGTAGTTGCAACAGCAAATGGGACGGTTGAATATGCCGGTTACCATAAGAAAAGTGGTTATGGCAACTTAATCATATTGGATCATAAAGATGGTTTTAGAACGCTTTATGGGCATATGAGTAAGTTGTTGGTGAAAACTGGCGAGTATGTTCACAAAGGTGAGCGCATTGGAGAAATCGGTTCAACGGGATTGTCTTCCGGGCCGCATCTTCATTACGAAGTTTCATTTGTGCAAAGAAAGCTTAATCCGGCGCCTTTTGTTGATTGGAGGCTACAAAACTATGATCTTATATTTACACGTGTGAAGGGAGTACCATGGGGATCTTTAAGTCAGGCGGTGCAAAAACGCGTACAGGAAGTGGAAAAACAATTATCGCTACGGGATGTAAAATAAGCGGCGAGATCAAAGATCTTGATGGACCTTTACATATAGATGGTCGTGTTGATGGTATTGTTGAAACCGAATACGATGTTTCTATTGGTGATAAAGGTATTCTCAAAGGCCTAATCAAAGCAAAAAACGTTGTAGTCAGCGGTGTTTTGGAAGGCAAAGTGGCTTGTGAATCCATAGATATTCTGTCGACAGGCAAACTTCTTGGAGAAGTGATTTGTGGTGAATTGATGATTGAAGCTGGTGGGAAATTCATCGGTGAAAGTCGTGAATTAACAGAAGGCGGATTAATTGTGAGCTTTCCTGAAGCTGAAAGAATGCGTTTGGCGAACCAACTTGCCAGTCAGTTTGCAAGCAGTGGTGAGAAGTTGACAGGAAATGCTCAAACTGAAGTAAAAATTGAAGAAAAAGTCAGCAAAGCAAATGCTGAAAAAGATAACGTTTAGTTTTAATCTCTAACAACAAAAGTTAAAGGCTTACTAAGAGAACTTACATGACAAAAAAATATGACATTGCTGTCGTTGGCGCTACTGGCGCAGTAGGAGAAACCATTTTAAAGGTGCTGGAAGAAAGAGATTTTCCAGTAGGTAAACTATACCCACTAGCAAGTAGCCGTTCGGCAGGTAAGAAACTTGAGTTTCGCGGTGGCTGGGTAGAAATTGAAGATTTGGCTACGTTTGACTTTTCTAAGGTTCAAATCGGTCTGTTTTCCCCTGGTGCATCTATTTCGAGAGAATATGCTCCAAAAGCTGCGGCAGCGGGTTGTGTTGTTGTCGACAACACTTCTGAATTCCGTTATGTCGATGATATTCCACTGGTTGTACCGGAGGTGAACCCTCAAGCGGTTGCCGGTTATAAAACACGCGGAATCATTGCAAACCCAAACTGCTCAACCATTCAAATGTTGGTGGCACTCAAGCCGATTTATGACGCGGTGGGTATTGAACGTATTAACGTGGCAACCTATCAAGCGGTTTCAGGGTCAGGTAAAGAGGCGATTGAAGAGTTAGCGACGCAAACGGCAAACTTGTTGAACTTGAAGCCGGTTGAAGTGAATGTTTACCCGAAACAGATTGCCTTTAACTGCATTCCTCAAATTGATGTGTTTCAAGAGAATGGCTACACCAAAGAAGAAATGAAAATGGTGTGGGAAACCAAAAAAATCATGGGTGATGACTCGATTTTGGTTAACCCGACAGCGGTTCGTGTGCCAGTGTTTTATGGTCACAGCGAAGCGGTTCATATTGAAACCAAAGAAAAGATTACAGCAGAAAAAGCAAAAGAAATTCTTGGCAAAGCAGACGGTATTGTCTTGATTGATGAGCATGTTGACGGTGGTTACCCAACCGCGGTTACAGATGCAGCGGATACAAACCCTGTTTATGTTGGGCGTGTTCGCGAAGATATCTCTTGCGAAAAAGGTTTGAACCTATGGGTGGTTGCGGACAATGTTCGTAAAGGTGCTGCTACAAATACAGTTCAAATCGCAGAGTTGCTGATTAAAGATTACCTATAAATTGAATGCGAATCGCTTTAGGGGTTGAATATCAAGGTGGTGCCTATTGCGGTTGGCAGTATCAAGACCATTGCGACTCGGTACAAAAATATTTGCAGTCCGCATTAAGCTTTATTGCTGACGAACCTATTGAAGTTCATTGCGCAGGCAGAACGGATACAGGTGTTCATGCGATAGGGCAGGTAGTGCATTTCGAGACAAAATCTACCAGGTTGGGGCGTGCATGGGTTCAAGGCACCAATACCAAGCTGCCTTACGACATTCGCGTTGCTTGGGCTCGTACGGTTTCAGATGACTTTCATGCCCGCTTTAGCGCAGTGGCAAGGCAATATCGCTATGTAATCTTTAATCGTCCTGTCCATTCGGCAGTTTTATCCGGTCGAGTGACCTGGGAGAGACTACCATTGGATGAGATGGCTATGCATAAAGCGGCTCAAACATTAGTTGGTGAACATGACTTTTCTTCGTTTCGAGCCGCGGGCTGTCAGGCAAATCATGCCATTCGAGAGGTACAGTCTGTTCAAGTAAGTCGACATGATGACTTTGTTTTTGTCGACATTCAAGCAAACGCGTTTTTACATCATATGGTACGGAATATTGTAGGAACCTTGCTGGAAGTGGGCAGAGGTGAAAAGCAGGGTGAATGGTTGCAAACCCTGCTTGATAAACAGGATCGGACACAAGCTGGCGTTACCGCACCCGCTGAAGGGTTGTACTTCGTCAATGCAATTTATCCAGATAAGTTTGATATGCCAAAGACAGAACTCGATGCAGTGCTCTGGCAAGGATAAGGTTTTATGAAAGAGCTAATGCGTACAAGGGTCAAAATATGCGGTATCACGAATAGTGAAGATGCTAAGTCCTCAGTGGCAAAGGGCGCCGATGCGATAGGCCTGGTGTTCTATCGTAAAAGCCCCCGATACGTGACACTTGAACAAGCAAAACATATTGTCGAAGTTGTGCCTGCGTTTGTCACTGTTACGGCATTGTTTGTTGATCCGACAATTGATGAAGTAAAAGAGGTCATCTCGGAAACCAAGGTTGATTTGCTCCAGTTTCACGGAGAAGAATCAGAAGCATTTTGCAGTGGTTTTTCTCGCCCTTATATCAAAGCGGTGAGAATGAAGTATGACTCTAATTTATCTGCTTTGGTGAAAGAATATGCGTCTGCAAAAGGGATTCTTTTGGACACTTATGTAAAAGGTGTTCCGGGGGGAACAGGCGAAGCTTTCAATTGGGACTGGGTGTCCAAAGAAAAGCAAAACGGTTTGAATATGCCTGTTATTTTGGCAGGCGGATTACATGCCGAGAATGTGGAGCGCGCCATTGATGTTGTGGCACCTTGGGCAGTAGATGTTAGTGGCGGTGTCGAGTTGATGCCCGGTAAGAAATCAGAAACAAAAATTGAGCAGTTTATGAAAGCTGTAAATGAAAAAGTCAGGAGATAAGATGGCAATTGATTTTTCTCAGTTTCCAGATAAGCATGGGCATTTTGGTGTTTATGGTGGTATTTTTGCCCCTGAAACGCTAATGGCGGCTTTGGAAGAACTGAATCAGCAATATGAGTCGGTCAAAAACGATCCAGTTTTTTTGGGTGAATTGACAAAGGATTTCCAAGATTATGTGGGACGTCCAAGTTCACTTTATTTTGCTGAGCGCTGGTCGGAAGCACTGGGCGGCGCCAAAATCTATCTCAAACGCGAAGACTTGAATCACACCGGTGCGCATAAGATCAATAACACGATTGGTCAGGCCTTATTGGCGAAGCGCCTAGGGAAAACTCGTATTATCGCTGAAACAGGTGCAGGTCAGCATGGTGTGGCGAGTGCAACTGTTGCGGCTCGATTGGGTCTTGAATGTGTTGTGTACATGGGGGCAGATGATGTGGTTCGTCAGGCGCCAAATGTTACTCGTATGAAAATGCTGGGTGCGCAAGTGGTTGCAGTTGAGTCAGGTACACGTACCTTGAAAGATGCATTGAATGAAGCCATGCGTGACTGGGTAACCAATGTTGACAACACCTTTTACATTATCGGAACGGTGGCAGGTCCACACCCTTATCCTGCGATGGTTAGAGATTTCCAAGCGATCATCGGTCGTGAAGCAAAGCAGCAAATTTTGCAAAAAGAAGGTCGCCTTCCGGATGCTTTGGTTGCCTGTGTGGGGGGCGGCTCAAATGCCATTGGTTTGTTCCACGAGTTTCTAGGTGATGAGTCAGTCAAAATTTTTGGTGTTGAGCCAGCAGGTGATGGCTTGGAGACAGGCCGTCATGCAGCATCTTTGTGTAAAGGTAAACCGGGTGTATTACACGGGAACCGTACCTATTTGCTAGAAGATGAGAATGGTCAAATTATGGGCACGCATTCCATCTCTGCAGGACTTGATTACCCCGGTGTTGGGCCTGAGCATGCATGGTTGAAGGACATTGGTCGTGTAGACTATGTTGCGGTTGATGATCAAGAGGCGTTGCAAGGCTTTAGGGATTTAACGCGTTATGAAGGTATTCTGCCTGCGTTGGAGTCCAGTCATGCGTTAGCCTATGCGACAAAGTTGGCGCCGACCATGTCAAAAGATCAGATTATTATTGTGAACTTATCCGGTCGTGGTGATAAAGACATGGATACCATTGCAAAAATCGAAGGGTTTGAGTTTTAAGTTATGAGCAGAATTAAAAGTCTATTATCGAACCTGAAATCTCAGGGTAAAACCGCTTTGATTCCTTATATCACCGCAGGTGATCCTAATCCTGGTATGACCGTGGAATTGATGCATGCATTGGTTGAAGAGGGCGCGGATATTTTAGAGCTAGGTGTTCCTTTTTCCGATCCGATGGCGGATGGTCCTGTTATCCAAAAAGCTGTTGAGCGTGCATTAGAATATAACGTCAGCTTAAGAGATGTGCTGCAAATGGTGGCACAGTTCAGACAAAAGAATGATAAAACGCCGATTATTTTGATGGGGTATTTGAATCCTATCGAAGCGATGGGTTATCAAACATTTGCAGATAAAGCGAAGTCAGTTGGTGTTGATGCTGTATTGACAGTGGATATGCCACCAGAGGAAAGCTCCGGTTATTTGGAAGTAATGCAGTCTGCTGGTTTGGATCGAATCTTTTTGGTATCTCCAACAACGCCGGATTCTCGCTTACAAGCTGTCAACGAACAAGGTAGTGGATTTGTTTACTATGTTTCCTTGAAGGGTGTGACGGGATCAAGTGCATTAAACACGGATGAAGTGACTCATCAGGTAAATCATCTGAAAACCATTATGAACTTGCCTGTCGGGATAGGTTTCGGTATTCGCAATGGCGATACAGCATATGAGATGGCAAAAGTGGGTGACGCAATTATTGTAGGCTCTGCTTTGGTGTCGTTGATTGAACAAAATGCTTCAGCGGACCAAGCGGTCATAATGGATGCCATTTCAGAGAAAATGTGCGAGTTTAGACGCGGCATTGATCAAGCAGATGCCGAAAAGGCTTGATAATCTGGTGTGAAGTTCGAGGTGTATTCTCGAAGTCAATGTCTGTATAATGCGCGCATAAAATAATGCATCCCCCTAAGCTTTCTTTAAAGCATTTGGAGTAAAGAATGAGTTGGTTTGAAAAAATTTTGCCAAGTATTAAACAAGTGGCAGAGCGTAAGAAGAACGTTCCGGAAGGCTTGTGGACGAAGTGTCCTAAGTGTGAAAGCACACTATACCGCGCTGAAGTGAAGCGTAACCAAGAGGTTTGCCCTAAGTGTGATCATCACATGCGTTTAGGTGGGCGTGAGCGCTTGGAAACTTTCCTCGATGAAGGTACTGGTGTTGAGATTTCGGCGAATGTTTCTCCGGTTGATGCTTTGAAATTCAAAGACCTGAAAACCTACAAGGCTCGCTTGGCTCAGGCACAAAAGATAACGGGAGAAAAAGATACTTTCGTTACCATGACTGGCAAGATTGATGGGCTTGATGTAGTTTCTGGTGCATTTGATTTTCGCTTTATAGGAGGGTCGATGGGCTCAGTTATGGGCGAAAAGTTTGTAAGAGCTGTCGATTTTGCTATCGAGCATAAAATGCCATTGATTGTGTTCTCTGCATCCGGCGGGGCGCGTATGCAAGAAGCAATGTTTTCTTTGATGCAAATGGCAAAAACCAGTGCTGCACTGGGGCATTTGCGTGCAAAGGGCATTCCTTTTATTTCGGTGTTGACTGATCCGACATTGGGTGGGGTGTCAGCAAGTTTTGCTATGTTGGGTGATTTGAATGTTGCAGAACCAAAAGCTTTGATTGGTTTTGCTGGCCCCCGTGTTATTGAGCAAACAGTTCGTGAGAAATTACCTGAAGGTTTCCAACGTTCGGAGTTTCTATTGGAGCACGGCGCAATCGACCGAATCATTCATAGACACCAGCTCTCTAAAGAGCTAGCTAGTGTTTGTCGTATGCTTTTGAAAAAGCCTGCGTGATCAAGAAACATAATCAAGAACGTAGGTAATGGACTCAGCTGACAACCCCGGTATTTCAGGTTCTTTAGCAGAATGGTTAGACTGGTTGTTGGCGCTTCATGCCCAAGAAATTGATCTTGGGTTAGAGCGTATCTCGCAAGTTGCCCATAAATTGGGAGTATTGCAAGGTGTGCCTTATGTTATTTCTGTCGCTGGAACAAATGGCAAAGGTTCGAGTGTTGCCATGTTAAGCGCGATTTATAAGGCCGAAGGCTATCGTGTCGGAACTTATACTTCCCCCCATATTTTAACGTTCAATGAACGTATTCAAATTGATCTTAACCCTGTCTCTGATGAAGACATTGTTTCTGCTTTCGTTGAGATAGAAGAAGCTCGAGGGAATGTCAAGCTTACATATTTCGAATTTGCCACACTTGCTGCTTGGATAATTTTCAAAAATGCTGAATTAGATGTTTGGATTTTAGAAGTTGGTTTGGGTGGCAGACTAGATGCGGTCAATGCTTTGGATGCCGATATCGCATTAGTCACGGCGATTGATGTCGACCACTCTGACTGGCTTGGTAATGATCGTAATCTGATTGCGCTAGAAAAAGCAGGGATAATGAGAAACGGGCATTTTGCGGTTTGTTCGGATAACAATATTCCGCAGACGCTATTTGATTATGTAAAAGAGCATAATGTCGAGTTGCTGTGTTTGAATCGAGATTTTAATTATGTGATGAAGGCATGTAGCCGTGACTCATCAGACTATGGTTGCCCCCCAACCTGGCAGTTTTTAGCTAAATCAGAACATAAATTAGAAAGTCTGGATAATCTGCCATTCCCTGCATTGCAAGGTGAGTTTCAATTGCAAAATGCTGCTGGCGTGATTTCGGTTATTCAGTTAAGTCAGTCGAAACTGCCTGTGCATGGTGCTGCTGTTCGTCAAGGATTGGCACATGTGACGCATCCTGGACGATTACAGTCTTTGGCAGTTGGTAATCAGAACTGGTTGTTGGATGTTGCGCACAACCCTCAATCGGCAAAAGTATTGGCGAATTTTTTGGCTCAATCTGACTTTAAGGGAGATGCTGTCTTTTCAGTTTTGAAGGATAAGGATTATTCCGAGATGATTCGCCAAATGATACCCTTTACGAATCGTTGGTATATTGCGGATTTGAATGTACCCAGAGCGACTCCTGTTTCACAATTAAAACAGACTCTAACAGATGTTGGTGTTGAGCCATCATTAATTGTTGTTACAGATGATATACTCTCCGCTACTCGCAAAGCCTATGAATGTAATCAAGCTAACGAAGGCGTGGATATTTTGTGCTGGGGTTCTTTTTATACTGTTTCTCAATGTCTGACGGCATTGAAAACCTTGTAAAATGATGAGAGAGCCCATAGGAAAGTTTATGGAAACGGATTCGGAAAATTTATCTCTTAAATTTCGTATGACGGGCGCGCTTGTTTGGTTGTTGTTGCTCATTATTATTGTGCCGAGCTGGTACAGCCATCCGACCGGGTTTTCACCAAACATGGAGTTGGCAGACAATCATCACAAAAGCGATCAAATTGTCGTTGATAAACCTTTCGTGTTGCCCGGCGTTAAAAGCGAACAACCTGTTCCAGAGGAAAATGGCTCAGCGAAAGTTGTGTCAAGCGAGCCATTGCATAAGACTGCTGAAAAAGTTCCCGGCACAGGTAAATCAAATAATACAACAAATATTACTAAGCAGAATATTGAACAACAATCGCCGGTAAAAACATCTGAAAAGCCGGCTGATAAACCGAAAGCGTCAGTTTCTAAAGAAAAATGGATTATCCGAGTTGCGGCTTATCGTTCAAAAGAAAAAGCAAATTTACTCTATGAACATTTAAAATATGACTATGACGTTTTTGTTAAATATTTTCCACAGAGTGAATACTATTCAGTTCGTATTGGACCTTATACCGATAAGAGCTTGGCTTTAAGAGATCAACAGCAGTTAAACCGAGTGTTACGAGTACGCTCGGAATTAGCAAAAACAAAGTAAAACGTCAGTTTAATGAAGTTAAATCCGGAGAAAACACCATGTGTGGCATAGTTGGAATTGTTTCTAATTCACCTGTCAACCAAGAAATCTACGATGCGCTTACAGTGTTGCAGCATCGTGGTCAGGATGCTGCGGGCATCATGACCTGTCAGGATGGAAGAATTTTTCAGCGCAAAGATAATGGCATGGTGAAGGATGTTTTCAGAACCCGTCATATGCGCGATTTGCATGGTAATATCGGGATTGGGCATGTGCGATACCCAACAGCAGGCTCTTCTTCCAGTGCTGAAGCGCAGCCTTTCTATGTAAACTCGCCATACGGTATTGCCATGGCTCACAACGGCAACTTGACCAATGCAGAGCAGTTGGGCAAAGAATTATATGAGCAGGATTTACGTCACTTGAACACCAATTCGGACTCTGAAGTTCTGTTGAATGTATTTGCACATGAGCTTATGCAACAGAAGAAGCTTTTCATCGATGCGCAAGATGTCTTTAAGGCGATTGAGCGTGTGCACAAGCGTGCTCGTGGCGGTTATGCCGCCGTAGGTGTGATTCCAAGTGTTGGGCTGATTGGGTTCCGTGATCCGTTCGCATTAAGACCAATTGTTGTCGGTAAGCGCACTAATGATGATGGCGATTCATATATGATTGCCTCTGAGAGCGTGGCACTTGATACTGCAGGTTTCCAGTTGATAAAGGATTTGGCTCCGGGTGAAGCCGTTGTAATTACTGAAAGTGGTGATATTGAGTTTAAGCAGTGTGCGGAAAACCCGCAATATAGTCCATGTATTTTTGAGTTTGTTTACTTTGCCCGTCCAGACTCTATGGTTGATGATATCTCTGTTTACAAGTCTCGTTTAAGGATGGGTGAAAAGCTAGCGGAGCAGATTTTGAAGGTTTGGCCTGATAATGACATTGATGTAGTTATGCCAATTCCAGATACCAGTAGAACATCTGCATTGCAATTGGCAGAGGTGTTAGGCAAGCCATACCGTGAAGGGTTCATTAAGAACCGATATATTGGCCGTACATTCATTATGCCGGGCCAAAAGCTTCGTAAAAAATCTGTTCGCCAAAAATTGAATGCCATTCCGCTGGAGTTTGAAGGTAAGAATGTTTTGTTGGTTGATGATTCAATCGTTCGTGGAACGACTTCCGGTGAAATCGTGCAGATGGCACGTGATGCTGGAGCGAAGAAAGTTTACTTCGCTTCAGCGGCACCTGCGGTGCGTTACCCATATGTTTATGGTATTGATATGCCGACAACTGATGAGTTGGTTGCGAGTAATCGCACAACCGAAGAAGTGGCGGAATACATTGGTGCTGACCGTTTGTTCTACCAAGATTTGGATGATTTGATTGAAGCGGTTTGGCAAGGTAACAAGAATATTAAAGAATTCGATACTTCTTGTTTTAGTGGTTGTTATGTCACTGGGGATATCACTCAGGAGTATTTGCAGTCACTTGGTTTGGCGAGAAATGATTCTGCGCAGTCTAAGCGCAAAGAAGTAGGGCAAGAGCCTGTAGGTCTTCATAATGGACAGGGCGAGTGATGGAAAAAGAATTTGATCTGGAAACGCTGGCGGTTCGCGCTGGCTACAATCAAACCGAAGAGCAAGAGAACAGTGAGGCCATTTTCCCAACCTCCAGTTTTCGCTACAATTCGGCACAGCAAGCTGCTGACCGTTTTAGTGGTGCGGAGAAAGGGAATGTTTATTCGCGCTTTTCTAATCCCACGGTCAGAGCTTTTGAAAACCGCCTAGCGGCGCTAGAAGGCGGTGACGAATGTGTTGCTACGGCTTCTGGAATGTCGGCTATTTTGTCGACATTTATGTCACTATGTGAGTCGGGAGACCATGTTATTTCTTCAAGCAGTATTTTTGGAACAACAAAGGTTTTGTTCAACAAATACCTAAAAAAATTCGGCTTGGAAGTAACCTTTGTTTCGCAAACAGATATTGGCGAATGGGAAAAAGCGGTTAAGCCGAATACGAAAGCATTTTTCCTGGAAAGCCCTTCTAACCCGCTAACTCAAATTGCTGACATTGCTGCCTTGAGTACGTTGGCAAAGCGTAGTGGTGCAATTTTAATTGTCGATAATTGCTTCTGTACCCCGATTTTGCAGCAACCCTTAGCTTTGGGTGCAGATATAATAATTCATTCTGCGACCAAATTTTTGGATGGGCAAGGCCGCGGTATTGGTGGTGCTGTTGTTGGTTCCAAGGCACTTGTCGGAGAAGAAGTTCGTGGGTTTTTGCGCACAGCAGGTCCTTCAATGAGTCCGTTTAATGCGTGGATATTTTTAAAAGGACTTGAAACGCTTTCTGTGAGAATGGAAGCGCATTGTCAAAGAGCAATGACTTTGGCTGTTTGGTTGGATGAACATCCTGCTGTGGAAAAAGTCTTTTATCCTGGCCTAAAATCTCATCCACAGTATGACCTAGCTCAAAAGCAGCAAAAGGCGGCTGGTGGGCTTGTGACTTTTAGAGTCAAGGGTGGCCGAGCGGAAGCTTGGTCTGTGATTGATAATACGAAAATGATATCAATTACCGCCAACTTGGGCGATGTTAAAACCAGCATTACGCACCCAGCGACAACAACACACTGTCGTGTTCCTGAAGATGAAAGGTTAGCAACAGGGATTACCGATAATCTATTAAGGATTTCAGTTGGGCTGGAGTCTATTGAAGATTTGAAAGCGGATTTGGCACGGGGCTTAGATAAGCTTGTCTAACTATGGTGTAACCGTGAGCACAGCACACGGTTATGCGTTACCGGCGTTACTTCGGTAGAACGATTTCACTTTTCTCTTTGGGACGGAAGATAACGAATACCTTTCCAATGGATTGAACCAATTGTGAACCTGTTTGCTGCACAACATGATCAATAATTGCTTTGCGATCATCTCTCTCCGCGGCGGCCAGTTTGATTTTCAATAATTCATGATGAGCTAAAGAACTTTCAACTTCTTCCATTAGGGAATCAGTGACGCCATTTATGCCGATAGTCACTACAGGGTTTAGACCGTGAGCGATTCCTCTTAAGAACTTGATTTGTTGAATTGAAAGTTTTTGGTTTTTTGACATTGAATTTCCGATTTTAATTATTATTAATGACTAAGCGATTAATTTGCATATTTTATAAGAAAAACCTAGATGGCAAGAAGTAAATCAAGCAATGAATGGCTAAAAGAGCATTTTGACGATTATTATGTCAATAAAGCTAAGCAAGAAGGTTGGCGTTCACGCGCTATTTACAAGCTTCAAGAGATAGACGAAAAGGACCTGCTTTTTAAAAAAGGGATGACTGTCGTCGACTTAGGAGCCGCTCCTGGTGGATGGTCTCAATGGACATCAATGCAGATTGGTGAAGATGGGCGCGTGTTCGCGCTGGACATTTTGCCGGTTGAACCCTTTGCAGGTGTGACTTTTATCCAAGGTGACTTTCGTGAGGATGAAGTCTATCAAAATTTACTGGATGCACTAGACGGGCGCGACGTCGATTTGGTGATGTCTGATATGGCACCAAACATGACCGGAAACAAAGGGGTGGATATTCCGAAATCCATGTATTTGGTTGAGTTATGTATCGAGCTAGCAGAACAAGTTTTGAAGCCCGGCGGAGACTTGTTGATGAAGGTGTTTCAGGGTGAGGGGTATGACCAGTTGTTAACGACTCTGAAAGGAAATTATCAAAAAGTTTTAACGCGTAAACCTAAGGCTTCCAGAGCCAGAAGCAAAGAAATCTATCTTTTGGCAAGAGGTAAAAAACATTAGATTTTATAGGCTTTTTGGGATAAGAATTAAGCGTACTTTTACATAAATAATATAAATAATATTTATGAGAAAATGTGGTAGAGTTATCACTATAAAGTTATGAAATTGTAAGTACATGGTACGGTTCACAGGTGAATTATGAAGAATGACATGTTAAAAAACATCTTGATATGGACAGTGGTGGCAACCATCATGTTGTCGATATTCAACCACTTCAGTGGGCAGCAGATGATGGGAAAAAGCTCTCAGCTAGCCTACTCTGATTTCATTCAGAAAGTGCATAACGGGCAAGTTAGTCAAGTCTCTATTGATGGTCAAACCATTCATGGTGTTTACACCAATGGTCAGGCATTTACAACGATTAACCCTGGTGATGTAGGGTTGATGGGGGACTTGCTAGACTATCACGTCAAAGTCATTGCGCATTTACCTGAAAAACAAAGCGTTTTGATGCAAATCTTTATTTCTTGGTTCCCAATGTTGCTATTGATTGCCATCTGGATTTTCTTTATGCGCTCAATGGGTGGTGGAATCGGCGGGAAAGGCGGGCCTATGTCTTTTGGTAAGTCGAAAGCCCGTATGATGACAGAAGATCAAGTTAAAGTAACTTTAGAAGATGTTGCTGGTGCAGATGAAGCCAAAGAAGAAGTTGGTGAAATCGTTGATTTCTTAAGAGACCCAGAAAAGTATCAAAATCTTGGTGGAAATATTCCACGTGGTGTTTTGATGGTGGGTCCTCCAGGAACCGGTAAAACATTGTTGGCCAAAGCGATTGCTGGCGAAGCAAAAGTGCCTTTTTTTAGTATTTCTGGTTCTGACTTCGTAGAGATGTTTGTGGGTGTTGGTGCTTCACGTGTTCGTGATATGTTTGAGCAAGCAAAAGCACATGCGCCATGTATTATCTTTATTGATGAGATCGATGCTGTAGGTCGTAGCCGTGGTGCCGGAATGGGTGGTGGAAACGATGAGCGCGAACAAACATTGAACCAAATGCTGGTTGAAATGGACGGTTTTGAAGGGAATGAAGGGGTGATTGTTATTGCCGCGACTAACCGTGCTGATGTTCTTGACCCTGCGTTATTGAGACCAGGAAGATTTGACCGTCAGGTGACGGTAGGGTTACCAGATGTTAGAGGTCGTGAACAAATTCTTAAGGTTCACATGCGTAAAGTTCCTTTATCGGATGATGTTAAGCCTGCTTTGATTGCTCGCGGTACACCTGGGTTTTCAGGTGCAGATTTAGCAAACTTGGTTAATGAGGCCGCATTGTTTGCTGCGCGAGGCAATGAGCGTTTAGTGACTCAAGCTCATTTCGAAAAGGCTAAAGATAAAATCCTTATGGGGGTTGAGCGTAAGAGTATGGTGATGAGTGAAGAAGAGAAAAAACTCACTGCTTATCACGAAGCTGGGCATGCAATTGTCGGGTATCTTGTGCCAGAACATGATCCTGTTTATAAGGTCAGTATTATGCCGCGAGGTAGAGCATTGGGGGTAACCATGTATCTGCCTGAAGAAGATTCTTACAGTTACTCTAAACGGAAGTTAGAAAGTCAGTTGTCTAGTTTGTATGGCGGACGTATTGCTGAAGAGATGATTTTTGGTGCAGAAGCGGTGACTACCGGCGCGAGTAATGACATTATGAGAGCAACGCAAATTGCCCGTAATATGGTTACGAAATGGGGGTTGTCAGATAGGCTTGGACCTCTTATGTATGAAGAGGAAGATAATGGCTCTCTGATGGGAAGTTCTCGTAATGCGAATGTTTCTGGTGAGATTTCGAAGGAAATCGATATGGAGATTCGTAAGTTGATCGATCGTAACTATGAGCGCGCTGAAAAGCTTCTAACGGATAATATTTCTATTTTGCACGCAATGGCTGATGCTTTGATGAAGTATGAGACGATTGATGCGGATCAGGTGAAAAACTTGATGGAAGGTAAGGAGTCCGGTGAGCCAAAAGACTGGAAGGAAAGTGATGATGGAAAGGACGATGGTTCTTCGAAGTTATCAAGCTCACAATCTCAGGAAACAACTAAGACCGATCTTTCAGATAATCACGATGATTCAGTTAATGACGCAGAGCCAAAATTACATTGAATAACGTGACTGGTTAATCACGAAAACCCCTTTTTAGGGGTTTTTTTATGGAGTGCTGAATGACTTTTTTTGAAAAAATTCATGCGAGTAGTTTGGATGCCCCTCTGGTCATGGGGATTTTAAATGTGACCCCAGATTCTTTTTCTGACGGTGGTGCGCATAATTCTGAAGATCAGATTAAGAGTATGCTTGAGTGTATGCAGTCCGCTGGTGTTGATGTTGTCGATATAGGTGGGGAGTCTACCCGTCCTGGAGCAGCTATAGTTAGTCTGGATGAAGAGTTAGAAAGAGTATTGCCTGTCATAGAGTGGGTTAAGCAAATGACCGATATGTCTATTTCAATTGATACCTACAAAACAGAAGTTATGAAAGAGTCCATTAATTTAGGGGTGGATTTGATCAATGATATAAATGCCCTTCAGTCAGAAGGGGCAGAAGAGGTTGTTGCCGCCTCAGGTGTGATGGCCTGTTTGATGCATAAGAAGGGGGAGCCTGGAAATATGCAAGACAATCCTGTTTATGAAAATGTATTTCAAGAAGTGTCTGACTTTTTATCGTTAAGGACAAAAGAGTGCATTTCTAATGGAATAAAGTCCGAAAATATACTGATTGATCCGGGCTTTGGATTTGGTAAAAGTCTTGAGCATAATGTAAAATTATTCGAACAACTAGAGCAATTTTCCAGTTTAGGTCACCCGATATTAGTAGGTGTGTCGCGCAAGAGAATGATTGGCGACATATTGGGTGGTTTACCTGTCGAAAAACGAGTGATTGGTAGCGTTTCGGCGGCAATTATTGCTGCAATGAAAGGCGCTAGGGTTATTCGTGTTCATGATTTTGAAGAAACGATTCAAGCATTCAAAGTAATGCATACTTTGCTGTAAATAAATTTTAGGTAGTTGCAATGTCGCAAACAAAAAAATATTTCGGAACCGATGGTATTCGCAATGAGGTGGGTAAGGGACTAATTTGTCCCGATCAAATCTTAAAACTTGGCTGGGCTACAGGCAAGGTGATGCGAGATTACGGTGAGAAGACTGTAATGATTGGCAAAGATACTCGTATTTCGGGCTATATGTTTGAGTCGGCGTTGGAAGCGGGATTTATTGCTGCGGGTATTGATGTTCTTTTGTTGGGACCAATGCCTACACCTGCAGTAGCTTACCTGACTAGAACCTTTCATGCTGATGCAGGTATTGTTATCAGCGCCTCTCATAACCCACATCATGATAATGGCATCAAGTTTTTTTCCGCTAAAGGTCAAAAAATTTCCGATCAAGTTGAGTTGGAAGTAGAGGCAGCATTTGACCAAGCTTTGGAAACGGTTGATTCACTTCATTTGGGAAGAGCAAGACGTATTGATGACGCCGCCGGTAGATATACCGAGTTCTGTAAGAGTACTTACGAATCGAGCAAAAAGCTCGATGGCATCAAAGTGGTCTTGGACTGTGCAAACGGTGCTACCTATCATATCGCGCCGGCTGTTTTCAAAGAGCTGGGTGCGGATGTTGTAACGATTGGTGTTGACCCAGATGGGATTAATATTAACTTGAAGTGTGGGGCCACAGATTTGGATGCCCTTAAGCAGAAGGTGATTGCAGAATCTGCAAATGTTGGGATTGCTTTTGATGGTGACGGCGATAGAGTAATGATGATTGATCATACCGGTGAGGTCGTAGACGGAGATCAGATTCTCTATATCTTGGCAGCTAATTCAGAAAAGCCTGTTTCTGGTGTGGTTGGAACCCTGATGAGTAATTTAGGGTTGGAGGTTGCACTAAAAGAATTGGGCATAGACTTTATTCGCACAAAAGTTGGCGACCGCTATGTTATGGAAGCGCTGAAAGAAAACGGCTGGGATTATGGTGCGGAATCTTCCGGTCATGTGTTGTGTTTGGATAAGACTTCAACCGGTGATGGTATTGTTGCTGCACTGCAAATTATGTCAATTATGACAAGAACAGGAAAGTCGCTTCAAGAGTTAGCATCTGGAATGCAGAAGATGCCTCAACTACTGAAAAACGTACGTGTACCAGATAAAGTGGATGTTTCTTCAAACGCGATATTGCAATCAGCTATTAGTGATTCTGAAGCAAGAATGGCAGGGAAAGGAAGAGTTTTGATTAGAGCATCAGGCACAGAGCCTCTTATCCGCGTGATGGTTGAGGGACAGGACATGATAATGATTGAGTCCGAAGTAAATGCGCTGTTACAGGTGGTTGAAAGCGAATTTTCATAAGATTGTCAAGATTGTAATTCAAAAAAGAAATCGCTAACATAGGCGGAATTTTGTGTCGGAGACTAAGAAATGAGACAAATGTTTGTCGCAGGTAATTGGAAAATGCATGGCAATAAGGCTGATATTAAGAGCCTTATAACGGGGCTTAATGCAATGTCTGACCGTGCAGGAAACGCTAAAGTAGCCATATGTCCACCAGCATTGTATGTGGATTATGTAAATCGTTCTTTGTCAGCATCAAATATCGAGTTGGGTGTCCAGAATATCGCGGAAGAACCTGTTCAGGGAGCGTATACTGGAGAGATTTCTGCGGACATGGTCAAAGATCTTGGATGTCAGTACGTTATTTTAGGACATTCGGAAAGACGTGCTATTTATAAAGAAACGGACGCAGAGATTGCTAATAAAGTCGATACTGCGATTCGATCAGGTTTGACGCCAATATTGTGTGTCGGAGAAACTTTGGAAGAACGTGAAGCAGGTCAGTTGGAAGAGGTTATCTCCACACAGATTAATGCAGTCGTAGCCAAAGTTGGTATTAATGCTTTTAAAAACGTAGTGATTGCTTATGAGCCAGTTTGGGCAATCGGTACTGGTAAAACGGCAACTGCGGAGCAAGCACAAGAAGTTCACGCATTTATTCGCAATCTATTGGCGGGCTATGATGAAGGTGTCGCAAGTGGCATCATTATTCAGTACGGTGGTAGTGTGAAACCGGATAATGCAAAGGAATTGTTCAGTCAGCCTGATATTGATGGCGGTTTGATTGGTGGTGCTTCATTGGTTGCTGAAGATTTTATGGCCATTTGTGAGGCTGCAGGAGAGTAATCATGTTTTCATTTGTACTAACCATTCATTTGGTAGTGGCATTTATTTTAATCGTGCTTGTGCTATTACAGCACGGTAAAGGTGCTGACGCTGGTGCGAATTTCGGAGGTGGGTCTTCCCAGTCTGTATTCGGTGGTGGCGGTTCAAGTAGTTTTTTGTTGAAAGTAACTGCAGTTGTGGCGGCGATTTTCTTTATGACAAGTTTGACGCTAGCCTATTTGGGCGCCAAACAGGTAAAAGGATATCAAAGTGTTGTTCAAAAGCCTGTAGTGACAACAGAGAAAAAGAATAATAACGATACAAAAGCTCCGGTGGTACCAGAGTAAAAACATAGCCGATGTGGTGGAATTGGTAGACACGCTATCTTGAGGGGGTAGTGGCGCAAGCTGTGCCGGTTCAAATCCGGCCATCGGCACCATTTTTTTGAATGACCATAAGCTTAGTTTACTAAGTTAGAAGGGTTTAATATGCTTGAAAATTATTTACCTATCATAGTGTTTGTTGTGCTAGGCATATTATTTGGTGTAGGGCCGATCCTGATGGGATATCTGCTTGGACCAAACCGTCCTGATGCCGAGAAGCTTTCTCCATATGAGTGTGGATTTGAAGCCTTTGAAGATTCTCGTATGAAATTTGATGTTCGCTTCTATCTTGTTGCGATCCTTTTCATTATTTTTGATTTGGAAATCGCATTTCTGTTCCCTTGGGCAATTGTGTTGCAAGAAGTGGGTACATTTGGATTGTTGGCGATGGCAGGGTTTTTATCACTACTGGTAGTCGGCTTTGTTTATGAGTGGAAAAAGGGAGCGCTTGAATGGGAATAGAAGGCGTTTTGAAGGAAGGGGTAGTTACCACTTCCGCAGATAAGCTGATTAACTGGGCAAGAACGGGTTCTTTGTGGCCGATGACTTTTGGGCTGGCTTGTTGTGCAGTTGAAATGATGCATGCAGGTGCATCACGTTATGACTTGGATCGCTTTGGAATTATTTTCAGACCTAGTCCGCGTCAATCGGATGTGATGATTGTTGCTGGAACTCTGGTAAATAAGATGGCGCCAGCTTTGCGTAAAGTTTATGACCAAATGGCAGAGCCTCGTTGGGTAATCTCTATGGGTTCATGTGCTAACGGCGGCGGTTATTACCACTATTCTTATTCAGTTGTTCGCGGCTGTGACAGGATTGTTCCTGTAGATGTCTACGTTCCTGGATGCCCTCCAACAGCAGAAGCTTTGTTATATGGGATTATCCAGCTTCAAGCGAAAATTAAACGAACAAATACCATTGCTCGTTAATTTCTCCCGAGTTTAAAGAGTGAAATTTCTATGAAACAGTCGGTACTGGATTTACAAACTCAGGTCAGCAAATTGCTGGCAGGAGCTGTTGTTGACTCAAAAGTTCAATTTAATGAATTGACGATAGAGTTGACGCCAGAAAAAGCGTTAGATGCTTTTTTGACTTTAAGAGACCAATTCGGCTTTGACGAGTTGATTGATGTCACAGCAGTTGACTATCTACACTATGGTGAAGCTAACTGGGAAACGATGGCTGCACCAAATAAAGGTTTTAGCCGTGGTGTGTTTGACTTTGATGAAGAAGACTCTTCAGACGAAGGACAGTTTATGTCTAGACGTTTTGCTGTTGTTTATCACTTCTTGTCTGTTGAACACAATTATCGAATTCGAGTGAAGGTGTTCCCAGAAGATACTCAAATGCCGATCGTTGATTCTATCGTTCAAGTTTGGAACTCAGCTAACTGGTTTGAAAGAGAAGTCTTTGATATGTTTGGGATCGTTTTTAAAGGTCATCCAGATTTAAGAAGAATTTTGACTGACTATGGTTTTGTGGGACATCCTTTGAGAAAAGACTTCCCTCTTACGGGTTATGTTGAAATGCGCTATGACTCTGAAAAAGGGCGTGTTGTTTATGAACCAGTCGAAATTGAAAACCGTGTTAATGTTCCACGCGTAATTCGCGAAGATAAGACGGCTTAGAGGAAATTAGGAAAGCATTATGTCTGAAATTCGAAACTATACGCTTAACTTCGGTCCACAGCATCCATCTGCGCACGGTGTACTGCGCTTGGTCCTTGAGCTGGATGGTGAAACGATTGTGCGTTCTGATCCTCATATCGGTTTACTACACCGAGGCACTGAGAAGTTAGCGGAATATAAACCTTACAATCAGTCGATTGGATATATGGATCGTTTGGATTACGTTTCTATGATGTCCAATGAGCATGCGTATGTGATGGCGATTGAAAAAATGATCGGCGTTGAAGTGCCTGAGCGCGCTCAGTATATTCGTGTGATGTTCGATGAAATTACTCGTATATTGAACCACCTTATGTGGCTAGGTGCACATGCACTGGATATTGGTGCGATGACCGTTTTCCTTTATGCCTTCCGTGAGCGTGAAGATTTAATGGATTGTTATGAAGCGGTCTCAGGTGCGCGTATGCACGCAACCTATTATCGTCCTGGCGGTGTATATCGCGATTTGCCAGATACCATGGCTAAATATGAAGCTTCAAAATGGCACTCTGGTAAAAAACTGGATAAGTTGAATGAAACTCGAGAAGGCTCGTTGCTGGATTTTATTGAGGCTTTTACACAACGTTTCCCTGGTTATGTTGATGAGTATGAAACACTATTGACTGATAACCGTATCTGGAAACAAAGAACGGTAGATATCGGTATTGTTTCACCAGAAAGAGCGTTGCAACTAGGGTTTACAGGCCCTATGCTACGCGGTTCTGGTATTGCTTGGGATTTGCGTAAGAAACAGCCATATGAAGTCTATGACAAAATGGATTTTGACATCCCAGTCGGTGCTACTGGAGATTGTTATGATCGCTATTTGGTTCGCGTTGCAGAAATGCGCGAATCTAACAAAATTATTAAGCAATGTGTTGACTGGTTGAAGAAAAATCCTGGCTCGGTTATGACTAGCGACCATAAAGTTGCACCACCTTCTCGTGAAGAAGCCAAGTCCAATATGGAAGCATTGATTCACCACTTTAAGTTGTTTACCGAAGGTTATGCGGTACCAGCTGGTGAAAGTTATACCGCTGTAGAACACCCAAAAGGTGAATTCGGTATTTACATGGTGTCCGATGGTGCGAACAAACCTTACCGACTAAAAGTTAAGGCACCTGGGTTTGCTCACTTGGCTTCGCTTGATGAAATGGCAAAAGGCCACATGATTGCCGATGTCGTTTCTATTATCGGAACGCAAGATATCGTATTTGGGGAGATTGACCGATGAGCGCAACAGCGAATGTTATTCAAGGTGAAGTGAAAGAGCGTATTGATCGCTGGGTTTCACATTACCCGGAAGATCAAAAACAGTCTGCGGTTATGCCTGCGCTGAGAATCGTTCAAGAAGTTAGTGGTGGTAGTTTGACTACTGAACTAATGGATCAAGTTGCAGACTATCTTGAAATGACGCCAATTGCCGTTTATGAAGTCGCAACTTTTTACTCTATGTATGAACATAAGCCTGTTGGTAAACACAAGATTTGTTTGTGTACCAACATTTCGTGCATGTTGCGCGGCAGTGATGAGATTCTAGAACACCTAGAGAAAAAGTTAGGTGTCGGTGTGGGTGAAGTGACGCCTGATGGAAAATTCTCAATTAAAAAAGTTGAGTGTTTAGGTGCCTGTGGAGGCGCTCCAATGATGATGCTCGGGAAAGAATATTATGAAAATCTTACCGAAGAATCACTTGATGAAATTTTAGACGGATTGGAGTAAGTGATGATTCCACAGAATGAAAATTGTTACCGTTTAAATCATTTAGAAAACTCATGGGATATCGATACTTACGTTGCCAATGGTGGTTACGAGGTATGGAAAAAAGTCTTAGCAGGTGAAATTACACCTCAAGAGATTATTGATGAAGTGAAAACTTCCGGTATTCGTGGGCGTGGTGGTGCTGGTTTCCCAACTGGTTTGAAGTGGAGTTTCATGAACCGCAATGCACCGGGTCCAAAGTACATCTTATGTAACTCAGATGAAGGTGAACCAGGCACTTTTAAAGACCGCGATATTATGCGTTACAACCCACACCAATTGGTTGAAGGGATGATGATTGCTGGTTATGTGATTGGCGCTTGTGCTGGGTATAACTATATTCGTGGTGAGTTCTGGGAGCCATACAAGCGTTTCGACAATGCTGTAAACCAAGCAAGAGAAGCAGGATTGCTTGGTAAGAATATTCTTGGCTCAGGTTTTGATTTCGATCTTTACACGCACTTGGGGGCAGGCGCTTATATTTGTGGTGAAGAAACGGCTCTGATTGAGTCTGTTGAAGGTAAGAAAGGTCAGCCACGCTTTAAACCGCCGTTCCCTGCAAGCTACGGTTTGTATGGTAAGCCAACCACTATCAACAATACTGAGACACTGGCTTCAATCCCAATGATCTTAGCGAAAGGTGGTGACTGGTTTGCAGATATCGGTGCACCTAATGCAGGTGGAACTAAGTGTTATTCAGTTTCTGGGCATATCAGTAACCCAGGAAACTTTGAAGTTCGAATGGGAACGCCATTTAAGGACTTGTTAGAGTTGGCTGGTGGTGTTTGGAAAGGACGCAAACTGAAAGCAGTGATTCCTGGTGGTTCTTCAACCGCTGTGCTTCCTGCTGAGAAGGCGCTCGAAATGAATATGGATTATGACTCTATTGCGAAAGCGGGTTCCTTTCTAGGAGCTGGTTCTGTGATCATTATGGATGATCAAACAGATATGGTTCGCGCATTAGAGCGTTTGACATGGTTCTACTATGAAGAATCATGCGGACAATGTACGCCATGTCGTGAAGGTACTGGATGGATGTATCGAGTCGTTCACCGTATCAGACAAGGTAAAGGTAGACCAGAGGACATCGAATTATTAAAAGATGTTTCAGGAAAAATTATGGGACGCGTAATTTGTGGTTTGGGTGATGCTGCGGCGATACCAGTCGGTAGCTTCTTAGATCATTACGAACACGAGTTCCGTCATTACATTGAGCACGGTTGCAGCATCTTTGATAGAGCTTAAGCCAACCAGTGACAGGACTCCTTATACAGGTTCCAAATTTAGGTTTTAATTATGGTTAAAATTGAGATAAACGGACAAGTTGTTGAAGCTCGTGAAGGTGACATGCTTATTGATGTTGCTGACGATGCTCAAATTTCTATTCCGCGTTTTTGTTACCACAAGAAGCTATCCATCGCGGCAAACTGCCGTATGTGTTTGGTTGAAGTTGAAGGTGCGCCTAAAGCTTTGCCAGCTTGTGCAACCCCTGTAACGGATGGGATGAAGGTCTTTACTAAATCCTCTAAAGCAGTTGCGGCACAAAAATCAGTCATGGAATTCTTGTTGATCAACCACCCACTGGATTGTCCAATCTGTGACCAAGGTGGCGAGTGTGAGCTGCAAGATGTGGCAATGGAGTATGGTGATGATGTTTCCAAATATACGGAAGCCAAGCGTATTCTAGGTGATAAAAATATTGGTTCGCTTATCCATACCGATATGACGCGTTGTATTCACTGTACCCGTTGTGTCCGTTTCGGCCAAGAGATTGGCGGGATTATGGAGCTAGGTGCTACTGGTCGTAGTGAATGGATGGAAATCGGTACGTATATCGAGAAGTCGGTTTCTTCTGAAATGTCCGGGAACATGATTGATTTGTGTCCAGTAGGTGCATTGACCTCTAAGCCGTTCCGTTATTCAGCTAGACCATGGGAGTTGAAATCTCATAAGTCTATTGCGCCTCACGACAGTATCGGCTCTAACATCATTATCCATTCTAAAAACAATAAAGTACTTCGTGTTGTTCCAGATGAAAACGAAGCCATCAACGAAGTTTGGATTTCTGACCGTGATCGCTTCTCTTATGAAGGGATTAACAGTGAAGATCGTCTAACGGCTCCAATGATTAAGAAGAATGGTCAATGGAAAAAAGTTGACTGGGAAACGGCATTGGAATTTGTTGTTGATTCTCTAAAATCACGTTTGGCTGAACCAAATGATATCGGTGTATTGGCTTCACCGTCTTCTACATTAGAAGAATTGCACTTGTTGCAAAAATTGGCGAGAGGATTAGGTGTTCGCAATCTAGACCACAGATTGAGACAAGTAGATTTCTCAATGGATAAAATCTGCCAGGTTGGGTCTAAGCTAAATCATTCTCTGGATGAAGTAGAGTCTTTGAAATCGGTGCTTCTGGTTGGTAGCTTCTTAAGAAAAGAATTGCCAATGCTGAATCACCGTGTTCGTAAAGCACAGTTGTCTGGTGCTAGGGTATTTGCGGTGAATCCTCAAGACTTTAAGTTCAACTATGATGTTGAAACTTTGGCTAACGAAGACCTTCTAGCCGAGTTGAAAGCTGTTGCAAAAGCTGCGACGTCAATGGCTGGAAATGTTCCGAATTACCTATCTTCAGTTGAAGTAACTGATGCACATAAAGACATTGCAACACATTTGCACAACAACCCATCAGCAATCATGTTGGGACAAATTGCGCAAATGGATGCACGTTATTCACAAATCGTTAAGTTGTGTGACGACATCGCTAAAGTGACTCAAGCAACCTTCAGTATTTTGCCAATGGCAGGAAACGAAGTAGGGGCACAGCTAACTGGTTTTGTGCCAAAAGAAGGTGGTTTGAATACCGTAGAAATGTTGTCAAACAATTTGAAGACTTTCATCAACTTGGGTATTGAACCTGAACATGATGTTCAAGATGGGAACATGGCACTTCAAGCGATGCAGTCTGCGGACTTTGTTGTGTCATTGACTGCCTTCGATACGGAAGCGCAACGTAGTTATGCAGACGTCATGTTGCCAATCGCAACATTCGCTGAAACTGCAGGGACTTTTGTTAATGCTACGGGTGTGAAGCAGTCATTCAAAATGGCAGTTGAACCTCAAGGCGAAGCAAAGCCTGCTTGGAAAATCTTCCGCGTGTTGGGCAACATGTTCGAGTTGGAAGGCTTTGAGCAAACCCATTCTAATCAAGTGTTGGCTGAAGTTTTGGATTCAGAAATTCCGAGTGCTGATTATGCTGCATTGTCGTTGGCCAATGATGAAGCAAGCTTAATTCCTACACCACTTGTTTCAATTTATTCGGTAGATGCACTGGTGCGCCGTTCAGCATCTTTGCAAGCAACCCCTGATGCGTCAGCATCTAATTAAGGAGATTTGTCATTATGTTTGATTCATTACAAGCTTGGCTATCTTCTTTCATGTATGACTGGCTGGCTGTGCTGATTACGTTATTAATCCAGGCAGTGGTTGTTATCATGCCGGTCATGATTACGGTTGCATGGTTGACTTACGCTGAGCGTAAAGTCATCGGCTATATGCAAGTTCGTATGGGGCCTAACCGAGTCGGTCCAGGTGGTTGGTTGCAACCGATTGCAGATGCGGTTAAAGCCTTGACCAAAGAAGTGGTTATCCCTAGCCAATCTAACAAGTACCTGTTTATTATCGCGCCAGTATTGGCAATCGCGCCTGCAGTAGCGGCTTGGGCGGTTATCCCGTTTGATGCGAATGGTGTCGTGGTTGCTAACATCAACGCAGGCGTGCTTTATGTATTGGCTGTGGCTTCGATTGGTGTTTACGGTATCGTTATTTCTGGTTGGGCATCCAACTCTAAGTATGCATTCCTTGGTGCACTTCGTGCATCTGCACAGAAGATTTCCTATGAAATCGCGATGGGCTTCGCGTTGGTAACGGTATTGATGGTTGCTGACAGCATGAACCTGACCGACATCGTTAATGGGCAGAAGGGGGGTATTTGGCATTGGTACTGGATTCCATTGCTACCAATGTTCTTCGTTTACTTCATTTCCGGTTTAGCAGAAACCAACCGTGCGCCGTTTGACGTTGCGGAAGGGGAGTCTGAAATTGTTGCCGGTTTCCATGTTGAATATTCTGGTATGGCATTCGCCGTATTCTTCCTAGCAGAATATTCGATGATGATTCTGATCTCCTTTATGACAGCGATTATGTTCCTTGGTGGTTGGTTATCGCCGTTTGACGGTATTCCTGGGGTGGAAGCAGTTTTTGGTTGGATTCCTGGATTTATCTGGTTGTTTGCTAAGGTTGCCTTCTTATTATTCTTGTTCTTGTGGTTCCGTGCGACTTTCCCACGTTATCGCTACGACCAAATCATGCGTCTGGGCTGGAAAGTTTTGATTCCAGTGACAATCGTATGGGTGTTCGTTGTGATGATCATGGAATATGTCAAACTTGGCCCTTGGTTCAATTAATAGAGGTTCATCATGATTGCATTTTTAAAACATCAAGTTAAAACCTTTGGATTGATTGAACTATTCAAAGGCTTGGCAGTAACAGGTAAATACCTTTTCAAAAAGAAGATTACCGTTCGTTACCCAGAAGAAAAAACACCACTTTCTCCTCGTTTCAGAGGCCACCATGCGCTTCGACGTTATGAGAATGGTGAAGAGCGTTGCATTGCGTGTAAATTGTGTGAAGCAGTATGTCCAGCAAATGCCATTACCATTGAATCAGAAGAGAGAGAAGATGGTTCTCGTCGTACAACGCAATACGACATCGATATGTTCAAGTGTATTTACTGTGGTTTCTGCGAAGAAGCCTGCCCAGTAGATGCGATTGTAGAAACGCGTGTTTTTGAATATGAGTTCCACGAGAGAGGACCTCATATTATGACAAAAGAAAAGCTGTTGGCTTTTGGTGATAAGCACGAAGCGCAAATTGCTGCTGATAGAGCAGCAGACGCTAAGTACCGTTAATGTAGACCAAGAGAGACATTAGATGACATTTTTACAATTTATTTTTTACGTGTTGGCCGGTATAGCGGCGATTTCAGGGTTGATGATGATTAGTGTCAAAAACCCTGTTAAAGCAGCGTTATGGCTGGTATTGGCATTCATCTCAACAGCAGGTGTTTGGTTGACGGCGCAAGCAGAGTTTCTAGGTTTGGTCCTGATTCTCGTTTATGTCGGTGCGGTGATGGTTTTGTTCCTATTTGTGGTAATGATGTTAGATATCAACGTAGCCCAAATTAAAGAAGGGTTTACGCGTTACCTGCCTTTAGGTGTATTGGTATCTATCGCCATTTTTGCTTTGATGTATTTGGTTTTAGGGCCTGACAGATTTGGTTTGTCGCATTACCCTTCACCACAAGAGTTTGGCGCGAATTACAGCAACACAAAAGCTATCGCGGTGCCTTTGTATACAACGCATGCTTATGCATTCATTCTTGCGGCTGTTTTGCTTTTGGTCGGTATTATTGCGGCAATTACATTAACGCTTCGCCGTCGTCCTACAACAGAAGTCTTGTATCAAGATATTGATAAGCAGGTTAAAGTGCGTGCTGAAGATCGTTTCCGTATGGTCAAAATGGATGCGGTTGTTGAAGCAGACGTGAAAAAAGAAGAAGGAAAAGACGAATGATAGCGCTTTCAGATTACTTAATTTTTGGAGCTGTCTTGTTCATGATTAGCATGGCAGGTATTTTCCTTAACCGCAAAAACATCATTATTCTTTTGATGTCGATTGAGTTGCTGTTGTTAGCTGTAAACACCAACTTGGTTGCCTTTTCTCATTATTTAAATGATGTCACTGGACAAATTTTTGTATTTTTCATTATGACGGTAGCAGCAGCAGAAGCGGCCATTGGCCTTGCCATTATCGTGCTAGTTTTCCGTAATCGTAAGAGCATCAACGTTGATGATCTTGGTTCAATGAAGGGATAATTTTAAAGATGGCATTAAAATTCATTTTAACTCTTATTCTTTTGTCACCGCTGTTTGGTGGCTTGATGGCCGGTTTGTTCGGTCGTCGAATCGGCCGACGTGGGGCGCATACCATTACGATTTTCGGTGTAGCAGTCTCGACGATTCTATCGTTTTATGTGTTCTATCTATTTGTTTGGCAAGGGCATGCTCCATATAACGATTCACTCTATACGTGGCTGGTTTCAGACGGTATTCGCTTTGAAATCGGCTATATGATTGATAGCCTATCGGCAACCATGATGCTGGTTGTTACGTTTGTATCTCTGATGGTTCACGTGTATACAATTGGTTATATGGATCACGATGAAGACTATGATCATCATAATCCTTACTATCAGCGTTTCTTCAGTTACATTTCACTATTTACCTTCTCAATGTTGTCATTGGTTATGGCAAACAACTTCTTGCAGTTGTTCTTCGGTTGGGAAGCAGTAGGTTTGGTTTCTTACCTTTTGATCGGTTTCTATATGAAGCGCGAGTCTGCGATTCAAGCAAACCTGAAGGCATTTCTTGTGAACCGTGTTGGTGACTTCGGTTTTATTTTAGGTATTGCTGTCGTTGTTATGTATTTCAATACCTTGGATTACACTGAATTCTTCAACGGCCTTGCTGCGCACAAAGATACAACTATGAGCCTATTCCCTGGTACAGAATGGTCAATGATTACTGTCATGACGATTTTGTTGTTCATCGGCGCCATGGGTAAATCTGCACAGATGCCTTTGCATGTGTGGCTGCCAGAGTCGATGGAAGGCCCAACCCCTATTTCCGCTTTGATTCACGCGGCAACGATGGTAACAGCCGGTATTTTCATGGTGGCACGTTTGTCTCCAGCTTATGAGCTGTCTGAAGTGGCGTTGAGCTTTGTATTGATTGTGGGTGCCACAACAGCCTTTATGATGGGGCTATTGGGTATGGTTCAAAATGACATTAAACGTGTCGTTGCCTATTCAACACTTTCTCAGTTGGGGTATATGACGGCAGCATTGGGTGTGTCTGCGTATGCGGCAGGGATGTTCCATGTATTGACGCATGCCTTCTTTAAAGCCTTGTTGTTCTTGGCTGCGGGTTCCGTCATTATCGCGATGCACCATATTCAAGATATCCGTCAGATGGGTGGTCTGCGCAAGTATATGCCAATCACTTATGTATCGCTTTTGATAGGTAACTTGGCGCTAATTGGTTTCCCTGGTTTTTCAGGCTTCTTCTCGAAAGACAGTATTTTGATGGCAGTGGGTGGTTCTCATCTGTTCGGTGCCGGCTATGCGCAAGTGCTGCTTTATATCGGTGTGTTCGTAACGGCGTTCTACAGTTTCAGAATGTTCTTTATCGTCTTCCACGGAGAAGAGTCGGAGTATGTCAAGACCCATCAAATCAAGGAGTCTCCTTGGGTGGTGACGCTACCATTGATTATGTTGGCTATCCCTTCAGTGTTGATCGGGTTCCCGTTGATTGGTGGTGTACTGTCTGGTAGCTATTTTGCAGATGCAATCCATGTATTGCCGCAGCATGATGTACTAGGTGAAATCTATGCACATCATTACAACGGCCCATTTGACATGATTGTTCATGCATTGACGACGCTACCTGTGATCCTAGCCTTGTCTGGTGTTGTTTTAGCTTGGTTCTTATACCTAAGAGCGCCTGGGTTGACTGACAAGCTGAAAGTAACCTGTTTCCGTAGTGCCTATGTTTTACGACATGCGTATGGGTTTGACCGCTTCAATGAAATCGTATTCGTTGGCGGCGCACGTAAATTAGGTGAGTTCTTCTGGAAAGGAATTGATGTTAAGACAATTGATACCGGTATTGTTACCAATACATTTACGTCAATTGCTGGGATGGCAGCTTCATTAAGAACTGCACAAACTGGATATATGTACCATTACGCGTTTGTAATGATTTTTGGCCTACTAGGCATGCTCGTTTGGGTATTGTGGTAAGAATAAGAAGATAAGGGAATTTTTTAGATGATATTTGGTTTTCCTATTTTAAGTACCCTGATTTGGTTACCTATTATTGGCGGGTTGATTGTTTTGTTTGTTGGTCGAGATAGAGACCAACTTGCAAAATGGATTGCATTAATCGTTTCGGTACTGACTTTTCTTGCTTCACTACCACTTTGGATGGAATTTGATAAAACAACTGCTGCGATGCAGTTCGTTGAAAGATCAAGCTGGATTCCGCAATTCAACATCCAGTACTACCTGGGGGTTGATGGTCTTTCGATGCCATTGGTATTGTTGACAACGTTTACTCAAATCTTGGTCATTGCTTCTGCATGGGAAGTGATTAAAGAGCGTGTAGAGCAATACATGGGTGCTTTCATGATCATGCAAGGTCTGATGATCGGTGTTTTCGTTGCGCTTGACGGTATCTTGTTCTATGTGTTCTGGGAAGCATTGTTGATCCCAATGTTTATCGTTATCGGTAAGTGGGGTGGACCAAATCGTGTTTACGCGACTATCAAGTTCTTCCTGTATACCTTCTTCGGTTCAGTATTCATGCTGGTTGGCTTTTTATACATGTATTTCCAGTCAGGGAGCTTCTCTATTCTGGATTTCCAAGCCATGCACCTAGGCATGACAGCACAGATTTTGATCTTCTTGGCATTCTTGATTGCATTCGCCGTTAAAGTACCAATGTTCCCAGTGCATACTTGGTTGCCTGATGCTCACGTACAGGCACCTACTGCTGGTTCTGTTGTACTGGCTGCCATTATGTTGAAAATGGGTGGCTATGGCTTCGTTCGTTTCAGCCTACCGATTACGCCAGATGCATCTATGGAGCTTGACTGGTTAGTGATTGCACTTTCATTGATTGCTATTTTCTATATCGGTTTGGTAGCGATGGTTCAATCAGACATGAAGAAACTGGTTGCTTACTCCTCAATCTCACACATGGGCTTCGTTACGCTAGGGATGTTCCTTGTATTCGATATCCTGCAAAACACTCAGTCCACGCAAGGTTCTATGATCGGTATGGAAGGGGCGATGATTCAGATGATTTCGCATGGTTTCATTTCCGGCGCAATGTTCTTGATGATTGGTGTGCTGTATGACCGTATGCATACACGTGAAATCAGTGCTTATGGTGGTGTGGTCAACACCATGCCATGGTTTGGTTTCTTTGCGGTATTGTTTGCAATGGCTAATGCCGGCCTTCCAGGTACATCAGGTTTCGTGGGTGAGTTCATGGTTATCCTTTCATCCTTCAAGGCGAACCCTTGGTACGGTATTGTTGCAGCGTCCACTTTGATTATCGGAGCAGCCTATACGCTATGGATGGTGAAACGCGTTTTCTTTGGTCCGGTTTCAAACGACAATGTTGCCCAGCTAAAAGACTTAAATGCACGTGAATTTACAATCATGGCAACCTTGGCTGTTGCAGTTATTTTGCTAGGTATCTACCCTGCGCCAGTCATTGATGTGATGCATACTTCTGTCGAGAATCTTCTGATTCAAGCGACAACGTCAAAATTATAAAGATAGGTGAATGAATCATATGAATTTCGTAATCCCAAGTTTCGCACCCGCAATGCCGGAAATCGTATTACTGGTTTTGGCGTCATTGCTTCTCGTTGCTGATACGATTTGGTCAAAGCGTTATGAGTTCGCAACCTACTATGCAACTCAAGTTATTTTGGTGGTTGTCGGCTATCTCATCTTCGAGAGCTTTGCAACAGAACAAGTCATTACCTTTAGCGGTAGTTTTGTAAGAGACACTTTTGGTGATGTCTTAAAACTGTTCATTGTTTTAATCTCACTAGGTATCTTCTTGTTCTCAAAAGAATATCTGTTACAGAAGAAATTCTATAAAGGTGAGTACTTCACGCTAGGGCTTTTCGGTGTGCTAGGTATGTTCGTCATGGTTTCTGCCTACAACCTAATCACAATGTACCTAGGTTTGGAAATCATGTCTCTGGCTATCTATGCATTAGTTGCCATGCGTAAAGACAATCAGTTTGCCCTTGAAGCTGCGATGAAATATTTTGTACTAGGTGCTTTGGCAACCGGTATGTTGTTGTATGGTTTCTCAATGCTTTACGGTGCAACTGGCGAAATCCAATTCTCGAAAATGGCACAAGTTATTGCTTCAGGAAAAGCTGATGATGTTGTTCTTTCTTTCGGTGTTGTATTTGTTGTCATCGGTTTGGCCTTTAAGCTAGGCGCCGTACCGTTTCATATGTGGGTGCCTGACGTTTATCATGGTGCACCAACTGCCGTAACCCTGTTTATGGGAACCGCACCAAAGCTTGCGGCATTTGCAATGCTTTACCGTATTTTGATTGAAGGTCTTCCAGGCTTGGTTCAAGACTGGCAGACGTTGATTATCATCATCACCGTACTATCTTTGGCAGTTGGCGCAATCGTCACACTTGTTCAAGACAATTTAAAACGGCTTCTGGCATACTCTGGTATCGGGCATGTGGGATTCATGTTGTTAGGTATCGTGGCAGCGACACCAGATGGTTATTCAGCCGCGATGTTCTACATCATTGTTTATTCGATCACCGGTGTTGCCGGGTTTGGTATGATCGTCGCACTTGCGAGAACAGGCAATGCCTTTGATAAGGTCTCAGACTTCAAAGGTATGAACAAGCGCAATCCTTGGTTAGCGCTTATGATGTTGTTTGTTATGTTCTCTATGGCAGGTATCCCACCATTCATTGGCTTCTATGCAAAAGTAACGGTTATTCAAGAAGCCGTTCGTTCAGGTTTTGTATGGTTAGCGGTTTATGCTGTTGTAACAGCCGTTATCAGCGCATTCTATTATTTGAAAGTCGTCAAAACTATGTACTTTGATGAGCCGGATGACAATAGTAAGGCAGAGCCTGTCAGTAGACAGTTGAACTGGGCAGTGAGTTTCGTATCAGTCGCATTACTGATACTTGGTTTGATGCCATCATCGTTGATCACACTTTGCTATAACAGCTTATAAGATTTCAAAAGCCCTAACTAATCCTTAGGGCTTTTTGTTAAAAGGGTAGAAATATGACATTAGATGCTGCTGTTTGGATATTGCTTTCTACAGCTATCGTATTAGCAAACGTCCCTTGGATTTTGCAAAACAAGTTATTTGTGTTTATCACAGTGCCAACGAAAAGTATTTGGATTAATTTGGCCGAATGGTTCTTATATTTTCTGATTATGGGTGGCTTTAGTTACTTGTTACAGAACAAGGTAATGGGACACGTCAAAGAGCAAGGTTGGGAGTTCTATGTCGTTACCTTGTTCATGTTTGCGATTTTCGCATTCCCAGGGTTTATCTACAGATATAACCTAAAGCAGTTCATACATTCTGCTAAAAAGAGTGCCTGATTTTAAGCGTTCAGGACTCTTTTCGAATAAATCCCAAATTCGACTTGCAATAATTCTGTAACACCCTATAATACGCACATCATTAACGCGGGGTGGAGCAGCTTGGTAGCTCGTCGGGCTCATAACCCGAAGGTCGTTGGTTCAAATCCAGCCCCCGCTACCAAAATTCAAAAACCAGACTTTTGTCTGGTTTTTTTATGTCTGAAATTTCTATACATTAATCAAATTAGTTTGATAAGCCGACTAACACTACTCCAATCCCTCGACCGTTTCGGAAGACTTGTAGAAGTTCCAGGTCAATGCTGCGCCAAAGGTTTCTGCGCGTGTAGTTTCAACCAAAGGGCTGTGTCTGAAAACGGCTTCGGACAAGTCCGTCAATTTATAAAATGCTCCCAGCCAAAAGTTGCCAAAGTGCCAGTTCACGCTGGCGCCATAGCTGTAACCGCCAAATCCACCTTCGGTTCTATAGTCAGGTCGCCAGCTAGTCGCTTCATAAGCCTTAACTTCATAGAAATAATTATTGTTTTTTGCCGTTGCAAAATTGGCATTGGTATAAAGCGTGATTTTGATGCGTTGATCAGAAGAAAAGCTTTTGCGGAAGTAGTAGTAAAGTCCGGGTGTGGTTTTGACGCCTTCATCATGCAGTGAACGGAAATTGGTAGCGATTGCCCAGTAAACTGGCATTTCAAGCTTCAGCTCATTAAGGTGGCGATGAATCAGGCGGTACTTTAGCACGGGACCAAACCCAACCGTGGTATCTAGGTCATCCATACCTTGTCGCATTTTATTGTCTTTGCTTGAAACCGGAACACTTCCCGTCAGACTTAGGTCCAGCTCCCATTCTCCAAAAACATAGAGCGGTTTTTTTGCTTCGCGCTGGTCAATCTCAAAATCTTTGCCGCGATAAGTGACATAAGGAAAAGGAATGATTAAGTTGTTCTGTTCTTTAGAACCGGGGTAGTCAGGGTAAGAAATGATCCCAGGCCCCAAACCTAGTTCCCATTTGGGTAAGGTTTGCTGTGCAAAGGCATTGAAAGGCAATGTTGTTGCACAAACCATTGCTATTCCCAATTGTATTTGCCATTTTTTAAGTAGCACTGAAAAAGCTTTCATAACCCTCTACTATAAGAAAGTTGTCTGTTGAGGCAGACTGATTTCATTATTCTAAATAATCATTTTGCTGAAGTGTAACTCTTTACCCAACCTGGCAGATTTTCAGCATTTGCAGATGCATGTTTGTCGCTAATTGATATATACTTCATAAGAGGTTTTATGTAAGAACAGGCAGGCATGCAAAACTACTCCATAAATGAAGCTTTATCCAGAGAGCAGATTGATGAGAAATTAGCTCAAGCTGGCTGGCACGTTCAAGACAAACATAGAATGAATCTTTATGCAGGTCTTGGGGTTGCCATTCGTGAAATGGATACAAATACAGGTCCTGCAGACTACATGCTCTTTATTGATGGCAAGGCCTGCGGGATTATAGAGGCTAAGCGAGAAGGTACTTCGCTTGGTAGTGTCGCCGAGCAATCCGGCCGCTATAGCACATCCAATACCAGCTATATAAAACGTTGGTCTGAAGACGGTCAACCGCTGCCGTTTTTGTATGAAGCCACCAATGTTGAAATCCGCTTTCGCGATGAAAGAGATCCTATTCCTCGTTCCCGTTTTGTCTTTCATTTTCACAAACCTGAAACCCTGCATGAATGGCTACAAGAAGAACAAACCTTCCGAGCCAGGCTCCAAAACCTACCAGAACTTGACCCAGCCGGGTTGCGAGACTGCCAGATTGATGCCATCAACGGCATAGAAAATAGCCTTAAGCAAGCCAAGCCCCGCGCTTTATTGCAAATGGCAACCGGAGCCGGTAAAACCTTTACCGCCGTGACCCAAGTGTATCGCCTCGCCAAGTTTGCCAAAGCCAAACGCATTTTGTTTTTGGTCGATAGAGGTAACCTTGGTCGTCAAGCCAAAGCCGAGTTCGAAAACTACACCGTGCCGAATGACGGCCGTAAGTTCACCAGTCTCTATAACGTTAAGCAGCTCGGTGCCGCAGGCGTGGGGGATGACATCAAAGTCACTATTTCAACCATTCAACGCTTGTATTCACAGTTGTCCGGCAAAGAGATGGATGACGAAACCGAAGAACACTCCACTTACGAGATTGAAAGCGCGCCCAATCAAAAAGTTAGAGAGGTCTCCTATAATCCTGCCATTCCCATTGAGCAGTTTGACCTCATTATCATTGACGAATGCCACCGTTCTATTTACAACCTTTGGCGACAAGTGATTGATTACTTCGATGCCTTTCTCATCGGCCTAACCGCCACGCCTACCAAAAAGACCATTGGGTTCTTTGGGCAAAACCTTGTGTCGGAATACACCCATGAAGACGCCATTATCGACAAGGTCAATGTCGGTTATGACATCTACCGCATCAAAACCAAAAAGTCAGAAGAGGGTGACACCATAGAGGCCGGCACCACCGTGCAAGTGCGTGACAAACTCACCAAAGCCAAACGACTGCAAAAGCTTGATGAAGACGAAACCTACCAAGCCACCCAAATAGACCGCAGTGTGATTGCCCCCAACCAAATCAGAACCATTATTCAAGGCTTTAAAGACCGCTGCCTTCCGGAGTGTTTTCCTGAAAGACACTGGCAAGGCCAAGGCACAGATAAACACATGGAATGGGTGCCCAAAACTTTGATTTTCGCCAAAGATGACGATCATGCAGACCGTATTATGGATGCCGTGAGAGAAGTCTTTAACCAAGGCAATGACTTCTGCAAAAAAGTCACCTACAAAGTCGGCAAAAAAACCGCTGATGAAACCATTGGCGAGTTTCGCACCAGCCCCATATTTCGCATTGCCATTACGGTTGATATGATTGCCACCGGCACAGACATCAAACCGCTTGAATGCGTTATCTTTATGCGAGATGTCAAAAGCCAAGCCTACTATGAGCAAATGAAAGGCCGTGGTACGAGAGTGATTGATGCCGACGCCCTGCAAAAAGTCACACCGGACGCCGTTGCCAAAACACGCTTTGTATTGGTCGATGCCGTCGGCGTCACCGAAACAGACAAAACCGAATCCAAGTCTTTAGAAAGCAAACCCTCGGTTTCTACTTTTAAACTCATGGAACAAGTCGCTCGCGGAGATCGCCACTTAGATACGCTGCGTAGTTTGGGCAATCGCCTCATGCGGTTGGACATAAAACTCAGTGACAAACAACGCCAAAGAGTCAGCCAAGTCGCAGGTAAACCACTGGCCTTGCTGGCAGGCGAGTTGATTCACGCCACGAATGAAGACACCCTTATTCAAAACGCCGTGATTGCCACCGGCAAAATAGAAGATGATCTGTCTGATAAAGACATTCAATGCACATTTGAACCCACCGCAGACTCGCTGGTAAAACCCTTCCACAACCCAGACTTACGAGAGTTGCTAGAAGAGCTACGCAAAGACACCGAACAAATCATAGACGACAGTGCGGACGAGCTCATTGAAGGCACAGGTTACGATAGTGAAAAAGCCGAACAGCTTATTCAAAACTGGCAACAGTTTATACAAGACCACAAAAACGAATTGGACGCCATTACCCTTATTTACCAAAAGCCCTACCAGCAGCGTCATCTAAGCTATGACTTGATAGAACAACTCGCCGATGAAATCAAACAGCCGCCGTATCATATCGCTCCGTTAGAAGTCTGGAAGGCGTATGAACAGCTTGAAAAAGCGAAAGTCAAAGGCGTACCCGCTAAAGAATTGCTGACTAACTTGGTTAGTTTGATTCGCTTTGCCACGCAAAATGTCAATGAGTTAGAACCCTTTGAAAACACCGTCAACAAAAACTACCAAGTTTGGCTAAACCAAATGCAACAAACCGGCACCGCCTTTAATGCCGAGCAACTTGACTGGCTCAATAAAATCAAAGACCAAATTGCCCAAAACGCAGAGATGACCTTAGATGACTTTGAATACACGCCCTTTAATCAAGACGGTGGTCTTATCAAAGCAAGGCAACTTTTCGGGCAAGACCTAAATAAAATTATTCAAGAACTTAACGGCTACTTAATCGCCTAAAATCTGCCAGGCTGGGGTAGAAGGAAAACAAAATAAAAATGACAGAACAACAAATGCAATTGCCAGAAGGGTGGCGATGGAAACACTATGGAGATATAGCAGAACTCATTAGAGGAGTAAGCTATAAGAAAACGGATGCTTCCTCAAAGTCTTTTTCAGGTTTAATGCCAATCTTACGTGCAAATAATATTGGTCAGAATCTAATTTTTGATGATTTGGTTTATGTTCCAAAAAAGCTTGTTAAGAGTTCCCAACAGATTTTAGAAAATGACATCATTGTAGCTATGTCTAGTGGAAGCAAGCATTTAGTGGGGAAGGCAGCTCAAGCTAATGCTGATCTTTCAATGGGGTTTGGGGCATTTTGTGCAAATTTACGAGTTAATAAATCTGAGCAAATTGATGCTAGATATGTCTTTTATTTTTATTCCTCAAAGGAAAACATAAATCGTATTTCTAGCTCTTCAAGTGGTTCAAATATCAACAATTTAAAGCGAGAGCATATTCTTAACGCTCCAATACCTATAGCCCCAATTCAACAACAAAAACAAATCGTAGCGAAAATTGAAGAGCTGTTTTCGCATATTGATGCTGGCGTTGAAAGTCTAAAAGTCGCCAAAGAAAAACTCAAGCAATACCGCCAATCCGTGCTTAAAGCCGCTGTCACCGGCGAACTCACCAAAGACTGGCGACAAGCCAACCAACACAAAATAGAACCCGCAGACCAACTCCTACAACGCATCCTCACCGAACGCCGCCAACGCTGGGAGCAACAACAACTCGACCAATTCGTCGCCAAAGGCCAAATACCTAAAAATGATAAGTGGAAAGAGAAGTATAAAGCACCTTGTAGTCCCAATCTGGATGGTTTGAATAAGTTACCAAAGGAGTGGCAATGGGCCACTTTTGAGCAGGTAGGGGAAAGAGTTACCGTTGGTCACGTGGGCTCAATGAAAAACGAGTATGTAGAAAAAGGAATACCTTTTTTAAGATCACAAAATGTTAGAGAAAATAGGTTTGATCCGAAAGGTTTAATGTACATATCTGAGGAGTTTCATTCTAGACTTCAAAAGTCTGTATTAGAACCAGGTGATTTAGTGACAGTTCGTTCTGGAAGTGTTGGAGTTACTTGTGTAATTCCAGATTCTCTTCAAGTTGCTAATTGCTCGGATTTAATTATTGTTAAGCAACCAAAAGGCGTTGTTCAACAATTTGCGTCGTTCTATATGAATACGATTACTCAAACCAAAGTGGCTGCACAAAAAGTGGGGGTAGCACTTACTCATTTCAATACAAAATCTATGGCAGAAATGGCTTTGCCTTTACCACCAATGGAAGAACAAAAAGAAATCGTCCGAATTGTTGAAGAAAAACTCACCGCCGCTGATCGACTAATGACAGAAATCGACACCAAACTCACCCAAGCCCAACAACAAAAACAAACCATCCTCACCTCGGCGTTTAAAGGAGAGTTAGTGAATGCTACCCAATACTTCTGCTGCAAAATTTGAAATTCATTACTTCCTTGAAAATAACCAACATTATTTTGATGCGCTCAGTCGGCTTGAGTGTGAAGCAGAGTTTTTAGCGATTTTAAAAGAGGTCGCAAAGCACTTAGATATAGAAGTTTTAATTGATGCGGAAGCTTTATCAGAAGGTGGGTTGCGTAATCGTTGGGTGATTACTACCAGTAATCAAGTTATAGCGGTTACGGGAATAATGACACTAATTTTATTAGGTATACAAACTTATAACTCCTTCCCATCTGAACAAGATAAAAAAATTAAAGAACTTAAAATCAAGGAATTGGAAGCCAAGCTCAAATCAATGGGCGTTGACGATGAAAAGACCTCGGAAACTGTAACAAAAGTCCTTGAACTTGATAAAAGTAATAAAGTCAGAAAACGCAGATCAAACTTTTACAAATCAATACAACAAGTGCCAAAAGTAAGTCATATAGGTTTTTTAAACCTAGATCTTGAAAATAAGCCTATTCAAGATGAAGCAATTATCCATAGAGAGCAATTCAATAACTTTATCCTTCACACAGATAATTTGCCAGATGAAACATTTGAAGATGCCCGCATTGAGATAGTTGCGCCTGTTTTAAAGGAAGGTAATGCCAAATGGAGAGGAATTTTCAAGGGAGAAATGATCTCTTTTAATATGAAAGACCTCAAGTTCAAAAGAGATGTGCTTGCGGGTAAATATTCATTTCAACATGGAACGGTAATTGAAGCAGTTTTGGTGAACTATAAAGAATTGGATGAAGTTGGAGAAGAGAAGGTCGTAGATCGTTCTGTGATTATGGTCATTAAGAAAGTAGATGGTGCTTCTACAGTTGAAACAAATCAAGGCCGAAGTTATAAGCACATGAAAAAAACGAAGTTAGCTCAGCAAGAACTTCCTTTAAAGGATTGAACTCTGACTTAAAAAACATACGCTAAAGCGTATGGATTGATTTTTATACGATTAAGCGTATAATTTGGTTTCAATACGGGTTAGCGTATAAAGGTTTTGACTATGAGAGTAAATTCAGCAAAAGAGTTATCGGTTTATCTTCAAGATAAACGCGTGTCCAATAACTTATCACAAACCACGGTTGCAGATTTGGCGAGTATGCGTCAAGCAACAGTGTCTGCATTTGAGTCTAAGCCTGACTCTGCAAAATTAGAAACACTTTTTAAGTTGTTATCCGCCTTGGATTTAGAGTTGGAGGTTCGACCAAAAGGCAGTGCTTTTGATCAAAATACCTCATCAAAACTTGATTGGTAATGAAAATGGCAAAGCAGGCTTCTAATCACCTATTTATTTCCATGAATGGCTTATTGGTAGGCGAGTTGTGGAAATTGAAAAATGGTGCTTTGCAGTTTCGTTATGCGGATGAGTGGTTGGATTCACCCTATGCGCGTTCTTTGTCTTTTTCTTTGCCCTTGTCTAAAAAGGTCTATGAAGGTGATGTGATTTATAACTTTCTGGACAACTTGTTGCCGGATAATGATGCTATTCGTGCAAAGATGCAAGCACGTTTCCATACCACAACAACTCAGCCATTTGATTTGTTAGCCGCAGTGGGAAGTGACTGTGTGGGGGCGATACAACTTTCAAGCGAACGCTTGGCAAATGATGAAAACCTTCATGCGAAGCCACTTAGTGATGCTGAAATAGCGGAAATCCTTAAGGGCTATGCTTCTAATCCACTGGGTATGCAGGATGAGGATGAAGATTTTCGTATTTCCATTGCTGGTGCTCAGGAAAAAACGGCGCTATTAAAAATGGAAGGCGAGTGGTTTTTACCAAAAGGCACCACACCCACAACGCATATATTGAAACTCCCAATAGGGAAGCTGGCTTATAACAACCTAGATTTGTCTCAAAGCTGTGAAAACGAGTGGTTATGTATGCAGATTGCCAAAGCATATGGTTTACCCGTCGCTGAAGCTGATGTAGTGATGTTTGAAGACCAAAAAGTACTGGCGGTTGAGCGTTTTGATCGTAAATGGGTAAATGCTTCTAAACTGGTGAGATTGCCTCAGGAAGATATGTGTCAGGCCATGGGCGTTGCACCAGCGATTAAATACGAAGCTGATGGTGGCCCGGGCATTAAAGACATGATGGATATGCTGAGAGGTTCACAAAATGCTCAGGCTGATAGAGAAGTGGTGTTTAAGTCTCAGGTTTTGTTTTGGATGCTGGCGGCACCGGATGGACATGGTAAGAATTTTAGTTTGTTTATAGAGCAGAATAACGGTTTTCATTTAACGCCTTTGTATGACATTTTATCGGCTTATCCATTAATTGGTGGAACGGGGTTGCAAAAGCAGAAGATTAAAATGGCTATGGCAGTGCAAGGCAAAAAGCGGCATTACAATTGGCACTCTATTTTACCGAGGCATTTTTTAACCACCGCAAAGGCGGTTGGTTACTCTGAAAAGTTGGCACTAAGCCACTTAAAAGAGATGTTTTCCAAAACGCCTCAAGTAATAGAAGAAGTGAAGAAGAAACTGCCGGAAGATTTCCCTAAAGAAATTGCTAAGCCCATTTTTGAAGGGTTGGCAAAGCAGGCTGAAGCAGGCAAGCGTTATTTAGCTGCCATTGAGAAAGAATAAAAGGAATACAAAAAATATGTCAAATCAAGCAGCCTCAGAAGTTGTCAATAAAGTTTGGAACTATGCCCATGTGTTACGTGATGATGGCGTGGGCTATGGCGATTATGTTGAGCAGATTACCTATTTAATTTTTCTAAAAATGGCAGCTGAACGCGCTCAAGCAAATATGGATGATACTGGCGTGCCAGCAGAATATGACTGGGCACATTTGGTGAAGTTGGATGGAGATGATTTAGAAAACCAGTATCGCCACACTTTGGAAAACCTGGGTAAGATGAGCGGAATGTTGGGCACCATCTTCCGTAAGGCGCAAAATAAAATCCAAGATCCTGCGAAGCTGGAGCGTTTGATTAAGATGATTGATAAAGAGTCTTGGTCAACCTTACCGGCGGATGTAAAAGGTGAAATTTACGAAGGTTTATTGGAGCGTAATGCTCAGGATGTAAAAGGCGGTGCAGGGCAATACTTTACGCCTCGTGCGCTGATTCAGGCCATGGTTGAAGTAATGCAACCTAAACCAACGGATGTAGTGGCTGACCCGGCTTGTGGAACAGGCGGATTTTTACTGGCGGCACATGATTACATGGCACCGCAAGCGGCTTCTAAACCTGAGAAAAAGTTTTTAAGGAATGATGCCTTTAGAGGCAATGATATTGTAGACTCGGTGGTGCGTTTGTGTGCGATGAATTTATACCTGCATGGCATAGGGGGTGCTGATTGCCCAATTTTAAATCAAGATGCTTTGGCAAAATCGGTGGGTGAGGACAAGGTTGATATAGTGCTGGCGAACCCGCCATTTGGTAAGAAAAGTTCTATTACGGTGGTGAACGAAAAGTCGGGTAAAGCGGAAGCAGAAAAACTGACTTACGAGCGTGAAGATTTTTGGGCAACTACCTCTAACAAACAACTCAACTTTGTGCAGCACATTGCCAATATGTTGAAGGTAAATGGTAAAGCTGCTGTGGTATTGCCGGACAATGTGTTATTTGAAGGTGGCGCGGGTGAAACCATTCGTAAGACCTTGCTAGAACGTACCAATGTCCATACTTTGTTGCGCTTGCCGACAGGGATTTTTTACGCCAATGGCGTGAAGGCAAATGTAATCTTTTTTGATGCGAAGCCTGCGAGTAAAACAGCATGGACAACGAAGCTTTGGGTGTATGATTTTAGAACCAATGTGCATAAAACCTTGAAGCAAAATCCACTAAAGAAATCTGACTTTGATGAGTTTATTGCATTGTACAAAGCAGGTGACATTAGCAAGCGTCAAGTGACCTGGTGCGAAGAGAACCCGGATGGTCGTTGGCGCAGTTATGATTATGCTGAACTGATTGCTAGAGACAAAACCAACTTGGATATTTTTTGGTTAAAAGACAAATCACTTGAAGACTCTGAAAACTTACCTCCTCCTGAAGTACTGGCTGCTGAAATTGTTGATCAACTTGAAGCTGCTCTGGATGAGTTCAGACAAGTAGAGACACTTTTAGAAACCTGAACACCCCAACCTGGCAGATTTTGGCCAACATATTGTCAGCGTTGCCCATAAAGTGTCCGTAATTCCTCTTTCACGGTTTCTAATATTTCTCTTTGTTCAGCACTTAAATTTTTGCCAGCACGGTTGATATAGAAAGTGAGCATAGACATGGCAGAGTGGTAAGGGCTGGATTTTCGTCTCGTGCTTGTGTCAGCTGAGTTTTTGAGTGAGCGGGCAATGGCTTTTGGATCTTGCCAAGTGAATACGCCGGGTTCGAGATCAAGTGCGTTGCTATGCTCAGTAACATCTTGAGATCACTGCTTTGTACTGTCTTCATTTTGCTGTTTGCTTGTCATATGATTATTTCTTATGTTTGCCCAACCTGGCAGATTTTATTGTTTCAGAAAGGCTTCTACATGAGCGACAGCTGAGGCGGCAAGTGCGTCAAGATGATAGCCACCTTCAAGGGTGGAAACAATTTTGCCTTCACACATCTCATCCGCAATTTTTACCAACTGTTGTGTCCAGCGATAAAAGTCGTCTTCTGTCAGATTCAGGCTGGCGAGCGGGTCAAGTCGATGGGCATCGAAGCCGGCGGACACCAATATCAATTCAGGTTTGAAGTTTCTGACGAATGCAAAGCCTTCTTGCCAAGCCTCCATGAAAACATCACCATCACTATGCGCTTTCAGCGGTAACTTTAGGATATTGTCTGAATCAGAAAAGGGCGATGCAAAAGGAAAGATATTTTCCTGATAGCTGGAGACAAAACCGATGCGCGCTTCGCTCTCCACGAAATCCTCGGTGCCGTTGCCATGATGAACGTCAAAATCGACAATGGCGATGCGTTGTAGTTGGTATTTTTCAAGCGCATAAGCCGCACCGATGGCGATATGATTGATGAGGCAAAACCCCATTGGTCGTTTGATTTCGGCATGGTGTCCTGGTGGGCGGATATTGCAAAACGCGGTTTTGGCTTGGTTGTTCATCACACCGTCAATGGCGGCGAGCATCGCACCAGTTGCCATTAGTGCGGCATCAAGGCTGTAGGGATTCATGCCCGTGTCTTCATCTATTTTTACGAAGCCAGTTTGGGGAAGATTGTCTTTGAGTGTTTGCCAGGTTCTTGGGTGATGAACTCGAAGCACATCTTCCTCTGTAGCAGGAGAAAAGGGATGGATAATGGCATGTTGCATCAGTCCGGCATCTTTGAGTGCTTGCTCAATACGGATAATGCGTTCACCGCTTTCGGGATGCCCCCAGCTGTTGCTGTGCTTTTCGCAAATAGGGGCGCTGAAATAAAGAAACATGCTAAGCCTCGCATCGCAGACATGCTATCAATGCATCTATCTTAGCAGAATAGAAGTCGTTACTGATAGCATGGCGAGGAGCGGTTACTGTAGCAGTGGAGCAGTAGCCGGTACATCCAAATTGTGAGCAATGGCAAGATCAAGTGCTTTTAACGCTTCATCAAGCTGATCGGATACGTCAACAAAGTTATCCAACAGACCATCTTTTTGTTTGAGGATGGCGGCATCATTGTTATCGGCTTTCATCAGCTCAAGGACATCAAGTACCAGCTTGTGTTGGCGTATGTGCAACTCGTTCATCGCTTTGTACTCAGACATATGTTCTATGCTTGGGTGCGCTTGTAGCAGGTGCGAGATGGCTTTACCGACGCCACAGGCGTGATGGTCGCCAACATGATCCAAGTCGATAGGCACATTAACCCCATTGAGGTAAGCCTGGGTATTGGCTTTCCATATACGCATGGACTGGCGCACGTCTGATAATCGAATGCCTGAAATATCCGGTGTAGTTTGGATAAAGGATTTCGCTCTGCTTTCATCAATGGTGAATTTGTCTGTTTCACGTCTGAGTAGAACGGCTTGGTCTTTCAAAGATTCGGAAGCAGCGGAAGTTTCTTCTACCAGTGCAGCATTACTCTGTAAGTTGTCGTCCAAGGAGTTAATGGATTCCGCAATGCGAGAAACGGCAACCTGTTGCTGCTCAATCGAAGACACCACTTCGGATAATGAGTTGCCGATGTGGGAAACGCTTTGGTTAACCTCATCGAATGCCTGATTGGTTTCTTGAACCTTGCTGACCCCTTGGTGTACTTTCGTGATGGACTCTTCAATCAACTTGCGAATCTCTGCCGACGCGCCAGCAGATTTCTGTGCGAGACTTCTGACTTCTCCCGCGACCACGGCAAAACCACGGCCATGCTCTCCGGCACGGGCAGCTTCTACTGCGGCGTTTAGAGCAAGCAGGTTAGTCTGGAAGGAGATGCCATCAATCATACCGATGATGTTGGCGATTTTTTCTGAGGTGGTTTGCATTTCATCAATGGCAATAACCGTTGCTTCCAGCGCGGATTTCGCAGCCAGGTTTTTCTCAACGGTCTTGCTGGCAAGTTGGTTGATTTGCATCAGTTCTTGCGTGTTTTCCGTTTGGCGGCTGTGTACCGATTGCATGGTGGTGTTGATTTGTTCCAGGGTTGCCGCGGCTCTTTGTGTTCTATCTGAAAGATCCATTGCGGTACTTGCGGATTCACTCGCGGCAGTACTTACCATTTCCGCGGACTGTTTGATGTAGTAAACAATGGCACTTAAGTTGTCCAAAGATACGTGGGTGGAGCCTTTCATTGCTGCCAAAGAACCTTGTAGACTCTTTTCGATACGACCTTGCAAATCGCCGGTGGCGAGCTTGGTCATGACAAATACCATGTTTTCGATAATCTGGTTCAGCTCACTCAGCAAAGCATTGATGTTATTGGAGGTATCCAAGAAGAAACCGGATAGATTATTGGTGTCGATTTTCAACGCAGTATGACCCATAGAAGCCATCTCAAGCGTGAACTTGAGGTTTTCTTCTATCTTGCGTTGCTGCGTTAGATCATCCCACTGCACCACAGAGCCGATCACGTGCTGTTGCGCATCAAACACCGGTTTGATCTTAAGGTTAATCAATAGGTCAGCAAAGGGTTCTTCTACATCAATTTCCTGTTTGTTTTCTTGAAGATTGTTGAACTTATCGGTATGGAAAATCTCTGCCAAAGGCTGACCGATGAGTGAGGTGATGTCGAATTTCGGGTAGGCCTGTTTCAAGCTGCTTTCGTGTTTGATGAAAAACTGCTTCAACTCGTCGTTGAAATACATAATCCGGCCTTTGTTGCTGACCATCATGATGTTGGCAGAGGCACTGTCCAATGCAGACTTGAGCCGAGTACTACGGTTGATTTGCGCTTTGGTATCTTCCACCATTGCGCCCAGTTGTACCTGCATCATTTTCACGGCAGAGACCAAACGGCTTAGCGAGTGGTCACCGTAGAAATCCACTTGGCCGTTAAAGTCTGCCTGGCGCATCTTGTCGATCAGGACTTTTGCTTTGCCTAAGCGTTGGAAGGCGTATTTTCGTCCAGCAAGCGCGTAGAGGAAAAGAAAGGCACTGATTGCCGGGATACCCCAACCTGGCAGATTTGTGATATGAAATTGCTGTAGAGTTGCTAGAACGCCAATTACCGCAATACTTGAAACCATCAGATTGATCGGGTGGATTTTGTGAAACAGGCATAGGTTCTGCGCAGGTGTCAGCAGAATGCCGTTGCGAATAGCACTGTGGCGTATCTTTTTATAGAGCGTTGCGGCGTCTTCTGCTGAGCTAACCAGAGTTTGATTGGTTAGGGGTTTAAGTACGGCGAGCGCTGCGATGACTTTATTGTTTTCCAGTACCGGCGCCATATTGGCTTCCGCCCAAAGATACTTGCCGTGGTTGCATTTGATTTTCAGGATTTGAACCCAAGGTTTCCCGGATTTCAGCGTTTGCCATAAATCCTTTGTCAGCTTGGCTGGCGTGTCTTCATGAAGCAATTGGGAGAAGTTTTCTCCTGCAAGTTCGGTTCTGGTGAATTCGCTGGCTTCAACGAATGCATCGTTTATTTCCAGAAAGGAACCGGAAAAGTCCATTTTTATAACAAGTGTGCCGAGATGTTTGAAATCTTTTTCTTGTTCGTGTTTATCCATAACGCTTGAATCCTTGTTCTATCAACTCTCTTTGATGATTTATTTCACAATCAGTGTGCAAATGAACGACCATAAAAAACGCCCACAAAAATCGACACTGACCATTGAAGTTTCGCTGGAACAGGGGGGCTTTTTGTGAGCGTCTTTACTCAAACATAGGCTATATAAAGAAATTTCCAAACCATAGATAGGTAACGTTATATAAATCAAACGTTTAGTAGGTTTTGGGGTAAAAAATAAGCAGTTTCTTATCTTATAAATAGCGTGCTGGTTGCACCAAAATGAAACTTAAGCCCTCGAAAACAGGCATTTTTTATGGTGTTTAAAAAGTAAACAAATGTACATAATTGTTTGTTTTTGAAACATAATTTCATGGTTGGTTTGGTTGTTTCTACTTTGAATGTAATTTAGTGGAGATGCTCATGCCGTTTTCTTTATGATGGAGGAAATGGGTGGGCTTTTTTTATTGGTGGAAAGCACACGATAAAACCTGACTGGAAATGAATAACGTGAAAAAAGATTTAAGCAGACGACGAGAAGATGCCTAAGACTAAGTTTGAAACCATCAAAGTGATGCTCGTGGATAACGACTCAGGGCGTTCTGCAATTTTGTCGCAGGCGTTGCTGGATCATGGCTATGAGGTGATTGCTCGTGTCGAGCCTGGCCCGAACCTGCTGGCGAAGGTCGCGCAGATCATGCCGGATATGATTGTGATTGATACCGAGTCCCCAGATCGGGATATTCTCGAAAGCATGTATCTACTCAACGAGCACAACCCGTTGCCAGTGGTGATGTTCGCCGATGAAGACAATGAAACCGTCATTCTAGAAGCGATTAAATCCGGGGTAAGTGGTTACATCGTCAAAGGTGTGGATATGGAGCGTGTGAAGCCGATCATGAGTGTGGCGATTGCGCGCTTCAGAGAATATCAGGCGTTGAAGGACGAGTTGAAACAGACTAAGTCTGAGTTAGAGCAGAACAAGTTGATCGACAAGGCGAAACGCCTGTTGATGCAACAAAAAGGTGTGACCGAACAAGAGGCTTATGAAGCGATACGCAAACGCTCGATGGACAGTAATCAGAAATTATATGAAGTGGCTGAAACGATTATCAGTGTGCTGGAATAGGGAATGAGGAAGAAGAATGGATAAGATAAAAATCGGATTTATACCACTGAATGATTGCGCCTCATTGATTGTTGCCAAGGAACAAGGTTTTTTTGAAGAACAAGGGTTGAACGTCGAATTACACCGGGAAGTGTCTTGGTCGAACATCCGTGACAAGCTGGTGTTTGGTGAGTATGAGGCTGCACACATGTTGGCACCCATGCTCATGTCTTCCACACTTGGGTTGGGCGGTATTAAGCGCCCGTTGGTGACGGCCTATTCTTTTGCGGTGAATGGTAATGCCATCAGCGTTTCCAACGCGCTCTATGATGAAATGAGTGAATATGAATCCCAGTTGGTGTTAAAACCGGAGAAGAGTGTTTGTGTGCTGAAAAAGGTGATCGATGCCAGAGCGAAGAAAGGACTGCCTAAACTGCGTTTTGCGGTAGTGTTCCCGTTTTCCATGCATCAATACCTATTGCGTTATTGGCTTGCGGAAGGTGGCATTGATGCCGATAAGGATGTTCACCTTACTGTTGTGCCGCCGCCAAGCATGGTGCAAGCGTTGGAAGAGAATCTGATAGACGCCTATTGTGTTGGCGAGCCTTGGAATACCCATGCCGTGAAGCGTAAAGTGGGTGTGACCTTGATTACCGGTTATGAGATTTGGAACAACGCACCGGACAAAGTGCTAGGGGTTCGTAAAGACTGGGCAGAGCAAAATGCCGACACCCATGAAAAAATTATTTTGGCGTTGTATCGTGCCAGTGAGTGGTTGGATCAGGTTGAGAATCGCGAAACGCTGAGTGATTATCTGTCGTCGCCGCAATATGTTGGCGCACCGAGAGAGTCGATCAAAAGTGCGTTTTATGGTGAAGTGTGCAACCCGAGTTGTTCTACTTGCCGCAATATTCCGGATTTCTTTTCGCCCTTTAAACACCTTGCCAACTTTCCTTGGCAGTCGCACGCCGAGTGGATACTGACCCAGATGAAACGTTGGCATCAGATTCCTGAAGAGGTCGATATCCAAGGCATGGCGGAAGAAGTTTATCTCACGGATGTCTATCGTTCGGTAGTCTCCAAGCTAGGCGTGGCGCTGCCTTCGGTGAATCGCAAGGAAGAAGGGGTACATGCCGAGCCGTGGTTGTTGGACGGCGTTGAGATTGGCGAAGACCGATTTATTTTGGTGCAGAACTGAAAGTCTTTGCCCGACAAAGGCGCAAAAAATCTGCTAGGTTGGGGGTGGTTAAGACTACTAAGTAGATGAAATGTATAGCTAAATTTCCATTGGCTTAATAGTTTCTTAATACTTTGAAATTAGTTTAGAGTGTAGACGCTCACAGAATGCCTCGGGTTTTCCGTGGCGACTCTGTGGGCGTTTTTTTTTGGATTTTGTACAACATCCATCACTCGAACTGGTTCTCTAGTCATGTTTGGGGAAAGCAAGGACGTCAACACCAGCAGACTGAGGTGTATTTCATGATTACATAGTTTTATTGAGGAGTTCTCTATGTCTTACTTAGAACCGAGTGAATTTGTGACAAAAATGGTTGATTCCGGTGAGTCAAAGATTTTCATGTCCACAAAAGATACATTGATCCGTGCGTTTATGGCGGGTGCAATTTTGGCATTGGCGGCGATGTTCGCCATTACGGTTGCCACTAAAACAGGCTCACCATTAATCGGTGCGCTGCTATTCCCGGTAGGGTTCATCATGCTTTATCTGATGAAGTTCGACCTGTTGACCGGGGTGTTTATGTTAGTGCCGCTTGCGGTTATCGACAAACGTCCGGGGGCAGATATGACGCAACTGTTGCGCAACTGGGGATTGGTTTTCCTTGGTAACTTAGGGGGCGCGTTGACGGTGGCATTTATCATGTCGTTTGTTCTGACTTTTGGTTATTCCGTTGACCCAGGTGTCATTGGACAAAAAGTTGGACATATCGGTGAAGCCAGAACCTTGGGTTACAAAGAGCACGGGCTTGAAGGTTGGTTGACTATCTTCATGCGCGGCATGCTATGTAACTGGATGGTTTCCATGGGAGTGGTTGCCGCGATGATTTCTACATCTGCGACCAGTAAGATCATTGCGATGTGGATGCCAATCATGCTGTTCTTCTTCATGGGCTTTGAGCACTCAATCGTAAACATGTTCTTGTTCCCATTCTCAATGATTATGGGCGGTGGTTTCACGGTAACTGACTACTTGCTATGGAATGAATTGCCAACTGCACTAGGTAACTTGGTAGGTGGTTTCTTGTTCGTTGGTCTACCTTTGTACTACACACACGTTAAAACAAGCCCTGAGCGTAAGCTAGGCTAAGCGTTTTAGCGCGACTGGATGGCCGCTCCCATATAGGGGCGGTCTTACTTTTTGTATGACAAAGCAACTAAACGTTTCTATCGGACAATATTCTGACAAAGGTCGGAAGGCACTTAATCAGGATTTTTATGGAAGTTTGATTCCTGAAGAACCCTTATTAAGTTCCAAAGGTATTGCCATTGCCTTGGCAGATGGCATCAGCAGCAGTCAAGTGAGTCAGATTGCGAGCGAGACTGCTGTTAAAGGTTTTTTAACAGATTACTTCAGCACGTCTGAAGCTTGGAGTGTGAAAACCTCTGCGCAAAGTGTCTTGCTGGCGGTCAACTCCTGGCTGTTTGCACAAACACGCCGTAGCCAATATCGCTACAACAAAGACAAAGGTTATGTCTGTACTTTCAGTAGCCTGGTGCTCAAATCAACGACCGCCCATCTCTTTCATGCAGGTGATAGCCGCATCTATCGCATTGCAGCCTCCCAGAATAGTCTTGAACAATTGACCGAAGACCATCGCACCTGGTTATCAAAAGAAGAAAGTTTTCTTAGTCGAGCATTGGGTGTGAAGGACCAGTTGGAAATTGATTATCAAACTCACCGTTTGGATATGGGAGATGTTTTTGTGCTGGCGACAGACGGCATTTACGAGTTTGTGGATGACACAAAGATGGTCGAGTTGATTCGGCAGTATGCCGCCGACTTGGACATAGCCGCAAAAGCCATCGTAGACGAAGCATATCATCAGGGCAGTGATGATAATCTCACGGTGCAACTGCTTCGAGTAGAAAGCTTGCCGGACTATGATGAGAATGAAGTCTACCAGCAAATGACGACATTGCCATTTCCGCCAAGGTTGGAAGCAAGAATGCAGTTTGACGGCTATGAAATCCTGCGCGATATTCATAACAGCAGCCGTAGTCATGTTTACCTGGCGCGAGATCTGGAAACTCAGCAGCAGGTCGTGTTGAAAGTCCCATCCATTGATTTGCGTGAAGATGCCGCTTACTTGCAACGCTTTTTGTTAGAAGAGTGGATTGCGAGGCGCATTGATCATGCGAATGTCTTAAAGCCCAGTGCGCAGAACCGTAAACGGCATTACCTCTATATCACCACCGAGTACATCGAAGGTCAAACCCTTGCTCAGTGGGTGTTGGACAACCCTAAGCCGGATGTCGAAATGGTGCGCAAAATCATCGAGCAAATCGCCAAGGGGTTGCGGGCATTTCACCGCTTGGAAATGTTGCATCAAGATATTCGCCCCAATAACGTCATGATTGACCAGAGCGGTACGGTGAAAATCATCGACTTTGGTTCGACACGCGTTGCCGGTCTAACGGAAATTGCCAATCCTCTGAATCAGCCGGATTTGTTGGGTACCGCTCAATATACTGCACCGGAATATTTTGTGGGTGAAGCCGGGTCAACAAGGTCCGATCAATTTTCGTTGGCGGTTATTGCCTATCAACTGCTTTCAGGGCGTTTGCCTTATGGTACGCAGGTTGCCAAGATTCGTACTCGAGCCGACCAACGAAAATTGAACTATCGTTCTGTGTTGGAAGAAGATCGTGATACCCCTGTTTGGATAGATGAGGCTTTACGAAAAGCGTTACAACCAGAGCCTATGAAAAGATACCGTGAAATCTCGGAATTCATCTTTGATTTGCGACACCCCAACCTGGTATTTTTAAACAAAACACGAGCACCTTTAATGGAACGTAATCCTGTTCTTTTCTGGAAAAGTGTGTCGCTAGTGTTCTTCTTAACCACGGTCTATTTGTTGATTAAGTAGCATCAACATCGCTTATTTCTCCTAATAGACATGATTTATTTTGGTGCACGTTTAGGTGCAATTGCTGTGATATGGGTAGAGTAAAGGCAGTGAATAGAACGCTGAAATATTGTTAAGTTGTTGTAAATATTGTAAATATTTTAGTTTGGCTTGAAGCTTTCTAATTAAGAATCAAAATTAATTTAGAGTATAGACGCTCACAGAATCTCGTCATGGAACATTGGCGGATTTTGTGGGCGTTTTTTTTTGGTTTTTTTTTCATGGTTTGAATGCTCTGAATTAATGAAAAACAGACGAGCATAAGGCAGCGAAGTCTTATAGGCGAATCAGGCAAGATATGTGGAACAACCATAAAGGAAATGGAAATGACAAAAATGAACATGACATCGAAAATGTTAAGTCGCAGAAATTTTTTGAAGAGAACAACACTTGCCATGGCAACGGCAATGTCTTTGTCCGGGGTTGCCTACTCACCGCTTTCTTATGCTGCGGATAAGTTGGGCGCACCGGAAAAAGAAGATTTGAAATTCGGATTCATCAAACTAACAGATATGGCACCTTTGGCAATCGCTTATGAAAAAGGCTACTTTGAAGATGAAGGGCTTTATGTCAACTTGGAAGCGCAAGCCAACTGGAAAGTATTGTTGGATCGCGTTATTGACGGCGAGTTGGATGGTGCGCACATGTTGGCGGGTCAGCCAATTGCCGCGACAATCGGCTACGGAACCAAGGCGCACATCATTACACCCATCTCAATGGATTTGAACGGAAACGCAATTACTGTTTCCAACAAAACCTGGGCAGAGATGAAAAAGTACGTGCCAATGAAAGACGGCAAGCCGGTTCACCCAATCAGCGCCAGCGCATTGAAGCCAGTGGTGAAGTCCTATAAGGATGCGGGTAAACCTTTCAAGATGGGGATGGTATTCCCGGTCTCGACGCATAACTATGAGTTGCGCTATTGGTTGGCAGCTGGTGGTTTAAACCCAGGGTTGTATGCGCCACAAAAAGGGGATACTTCTGGAACCATCGGGGCGGATGTTTTGCTATCGGTTACGCCGCCACCTCAAATGCCAGCGACGATGGAAGCCGGTACTATCGAAGGTTACTGTGTGGGTGAACCTTGGAACCAACAGGCCGTGTTCAAAGGGATTGGGGTTCCTGTGATTTCTGATAACTCCATCGAAACCAACAATCCGGAAAAAGTCTTTGGTTTGAGAGAAGACTTTTATGAGAAATACCCAAACACCACCATTCGTATTGTTAAAGCGATGATTCGCGCGGCTTATTGGTTGGATGAGCAGAACAACAAGAATCGTCCTGCGGCGGTGAAAATCCTGTCTCAACCTAACTATGTGGGGGCGGATTACAAGGTTATCGCCAACTCTATGACCGGTACTTTTGAGTATGAAAAAGGGGATAAGCGTTCAGAGCCGGATTTCAATGTGTTCTTCCGTTATAACGCAACCTATCCTTATTACTCAGATGCCATCTGGTACATGACGCAAATGCGTCGTTGGGGTCAAATTCCGACCTATAAGCCAGATAGCTGGTATCAGGACATGGCGAAAAAAGTCTATCGCCCTGACATCTACAAGAAAGCGGTTGAGTCTTTGATTGCTGACGGTGAAATGAAGAAGTCTGACTTTGAACCAGCGGTTTTCACAACCGATGGTTACCGAGGTGTGCGTGACGACTTTATGGATCACATCCCATACGATGCGAAAAAACCGAATGCCTATATCGATAGCTTGAAAATCGGTTTGAAAGACAAGCAACAACCGTAATCGTAATAACTTAATAACACTAACTTTAACAACAACTTTGACATTGACTGGGAGCGTTGCGAAGACGCCATTCGCTTCCTTATAGATTGGGTGTCCGATTAATTGCTACTACTGTCGGCTAACCTCTCGTAACGCGAAGAATCAGTCAATGTCCTTTTTATTCAAAGGTGAATGCTTATGAATCCACTTAAATGGTCTTTTGTTGAGCCTGTTTACAAGCTCATTATCGGAGAGGACCGAAAAGGTCAAATCAACGCGATGGTTCGTAGCATCGGGTTGCCGCTTGCCGGGATATTAGTTTTCCTTCTACTATGGCAGGGGGCCTCTTCTCACATTCACACTTCTTTAGGACAGTTCCCTGGGCCTGTTCAAACCTATCAGCAATTTGTCGCGTTGGAAGACGAGGCAAAAGCGGAAGGCCAAAAAGAAAAAGCGTTCTATCAGCGACAAGAGGAACGTAATGCGAAACGTCTGGAAAAGAATCCAGATGCTAAGGTGCGTGTCCGTGATTATGTCGGACCACCAACATTTTTTGATCAAATCGGTCGTAGTTTGATTACGGTGATGAGCGGTTTCATCTTGGCATCGTTGATTGCGATTCCGATTGGTATTGTGATTGGGTTAAGTTCAAACGCTTACTCTGCAATGAACCCTTTAATACAGATATTTAAACCCGTTTCACCTTTAGCTTGGCTGCCTTTGGTGACCATGGTCGTTTCCGCAGTTTATACCTCTGATGATCCGATGTTCGATAAGGCTTTCTTAAACTCGATGTTCACCGTGTTGTTGTGTTGTCTATGGCCAACCATTATCAACACCGCTGCTGGTGTGGCGACTGTAACGCAAGATTTGAAAAACGTCAGTCAGGTGTTGCAACTGAGCTGGTGGACGCACGTTCGCAAAATCGTGTTGCCATGCTCGATTCCAATGATGTTCACAGGACTACGTATTTCATTAGGGATTGCTTGGATGGTATTGATCGCTGCAGAAATGCTGGCGCAGAACCCAGGGCTTGGCAAGTTTGTATGGGATGAGTTCCAAAACGGGAGCACCAACTCTTTAGGGCGCATCATGGTGGCGGTGATTGTCATCGGTATTGTTGGATTTATTCTCGACAGAGGCATGTTGATGATTCAACGTGCAGTGTCTTGGGATAAATCGGTTGCGTTGCGTTAAGCGTCCATAGAGTTTAAAGGAGAAAAATATGTCAGAAGTTCACTTAGAACTCACCAATGTCGGCATCGAGTTTCCCACACCGAAAGGGCCGTTTAGAGCTTTGCAGGATGTGAATCTGAAAATTGAACAAGGCGAATTTATTTCCCTTATCGGCCACTCGGGCTGCGGTAAATCAACGGTGCTGAATATCGTGGCCGGTTTGTATGAAGCGACTGAAGGTGGCGTGCTGTTGGATGGTAAAGAAGTCAACTCTCCAGGCCCGGAAAGAGCGGTGGTATTCCAAAACCATTCGTTATTACCTTGGTTAACGGCGTATGAAAACGTTGAGTTGGCGGTGGATCAGGTCTTTAAAAGAACCAAGTCTGCGGCGGAAAAGAAAGAATGGATCGAACACAACCTAAAACTGGTTCACATGGATCACGCCATGCACAAACGCCCGGATGAGATTTCCGGAGGGATGAAACAACGTGTAGGTATTGCGCGTGCCTTGGCGATGCAGCCGAAAATCATGTTGATGGACGAACCGTTCGGCGCTTTGGATGCCTTAACCCGTGCACATCTACAGGACTCGTTGATGGAGATCCAAAAGGATTTGAACAACACCGTCATCATGATTACCCATGATGTTGATGAAGCCGTGTTGTTGTCAGATCGTATTGTGATGATGACCAATGGTCCAGCAGCGACTATCGGCGAGATTTTACATGTTGAGTTGGAACATCCTCGTGACCGCTTGGCGCTGGCGGATGACCCACAATATAACCATTATCGTTCGGAAGTGTTGCGCTTCTTGTACGAGAAGCAACGCAAGGTCGAACACTAAGGTTCACCTAATTGAATGAAACCGGGGGTTGAAATGACGCAGAAGTTAATTTTAATCGGCGCAGGTATGGCGGGAACGCGTTTTCTGGAGCATTTGCTCAAGTTAGAGCAAGAAGCATCTAGAGAGGGTTTTAAAACGCCTGCCTATGACATTGAAGTGTTCAATGAAGAACCTGTCGGCGGCTATAACCGCATTATGCTGTCACCGGTATTAGCGGGTGAAAAAACCGTATCAGACATCATGACGCATGATGAAGTTTGGTTTGAAGCCCATGGTATTCATATCCATATCGGCAAACAAATTTCGGCGATAGATGTTCGTGCAAAAAGGCTGACCACGTTTTGTGGTGAAACCTATTTTTACGACAAGTTGGTGGTTGCTACTGGGTCAAAACCATTTATGTTGCCGGTTCCTGGAGCTGAGTTGCCGGGCGTGGTCAGTTTTCGTGATATCCGTGATGTGGAAGCCATGATTTCCGTTGCACAGACACAGCAGCATGCCGTGGTGATCGGTGGCGGTTTGTTGGGCTTGGAAGCCGCCTACGGGCTGCTCAAGCGTGGCATGAAGGTCACGGTTGTGCATCGTAGTCAGGTGTTGATGAATATGCAGATGGATGAAGAAGCCGGTGAGCTTCTCAGAACGAAACTCGAAATGGGGAATGATGAGATTCCCGCAATGAATTTCAAGATGGGCGCCAATACGACAGCGATTTTGGGTAATGGCAAAGTCGAAGCGGTTCAGTTTGATGATGGAACGCAAATCCCGGCGGATTTGGTGGTGATGGCGGTCGGCATTCGACCAAACATCGAACTGGCAAGAAAAGCCGGTTTGGATGTGAGCAAAGGCATTTTGGTGAATGACCAATTACAAACGTCCAATGGCAATGTTTATGCCCTTGGGGAGTGTAATGAACACCGCGGTGAGACTTATGGGTTGGTGGCACCACTTTACGAGCAGGCAGAAGTGCTGGCGCAAGTGTTGATGGATTGCCAAGCGGATTACCAAGGGTCGTTGACATCAACCATGTTGAAGGTGACAGGGATTAACCTGTTTTCCGCAGGAGATTTCAAAGGGAGTGCCGATCAAGCCGGGAAGAACAGCGAGAACGAGAAGGAGATTATCGTTTTCCGTGATAAGGCACAGCAAATCTATCGGAAGCTTGTATTACAGAACAACAAGCTGGTGGGCGCATTGTTATTCGGTGATGTCACGGATGCCAACTGGCTATTCGACAAACTTAAAGCCCAAGTGGATATTAGCAATTTAAGAGATACCCTGATTTTCGGTCAGGGTTATGAGTAAGGGGTGTGGAGATGAGCGCTGTAGAGATTAATGCAAATAAAACCAAAGTAATTGTGGTCGGAAACGGCATGGTAGGTCACAGTTTCATAGAGAAACTGGTGAAGAGCGAAGCCTATCAAAACTATGACGTGACGGTGTTTGGCGAAGAGAGTCGATTGGCGTATGACCGTGTTTATTTGTCTTCCTATTTTTCTGGTAAAACAGCAGAAGACCTTTGCTTGGTGCCTGCCGGTTTCTATGAAGAACATGGTGTGAACATTATCTTGGGCGACAAGATTGTTGGCATTGATAGAGAAGCTAAAACGGTGACTTCTGAAAAAGGTCAAACCTTGTCTTATGACCGTTTGGTATTGGCAACTGGGTCTTATCCTTTTGTTCCGCCGATTGATGGCAATGACCGCGACGGTTGTTTGGTCTACCGTACCATCGAAGATTTGGATGCGATTCAATCCATGGCGTCAAAGAGCAAAACCGGTGTTGTCGTTGGTGGCGGGTTGCTTGGGTTGGAAGCGGCCAAAGCGCTTAAAGATTTAGGGTTGGAAACCCATGTGGTCGAGTTCGCACCTCGTTTGATGCCAGTACAGTTGGATGAAGGTGGCGCGGCGTTATTGAAACGCAAAATCGAGAACCTAGGGGTAAAAGTTCATGCCAGTAAAGCGACTCAGCAGATTGTGGATGGTGAAGAGGCTTTGAACCGCATGGAGTTCGCCGATGGTGAATCTTTGGAAACGGATATTGTGTTGTTCTCGGCAGGGATTCGTCCACGCGATGAATTGGCGAAACAATGTGGTTTGGAAATGGGCACTCGCGGCGGGATTGTCATCAACGACCTTTGCCAGACGTCTGATCCGTTGATTTATGCCATTGGTGAATGTGCGCTACACGAAGGCATGATTTACGGTTTGGTCGCACCGGGCTATGCCATGGCGCAAGTGGTGGTTGATCAATTGAATCTCAAACAAAACGCCTTTACCGGGGCGGACATGAGCACCAAATTGAAGTTGATGGGTGTGGATGTCGCCTCTATTGGCGACCCGCATGGTAATGACGAAAACGCCTTGTCTTATCTTTACGAAAATGGACCTGAAGAAATCTACAAGAAAATCGTCGTCACACCGGATGGCAAAAAACTATTGGGTGCAGTGTTGGTGGGGGATGCTGAAGACTTCGGTAACCTGCTGCAATTGATGTTAAACGACATGGAGTTACCCGAGCATCCAGATGCATTGATACTGCCGAACCGTGATGGCAGTGCCTCTGAACTGTTTGGTCCCGATGCTTTGCCGGAAACCGCACAGCTTTGTTCTTGCTATGCCGTAAGCAAAGGTGATGTGATTCAAGCCGTCGATGCCGGTTGTCAGACGTTGGCGGATATCAAATCCTCAACCCAAGCCTGTACAGGCTGTGGCGGTTGTACCCAGTTGGTCACCAATGTCTTGAATGCCGAATTGACCAAACGCGGTGTTGAGGTGAATACCGACATTTGCGAGCACTTTGCCTATACCCGACAAGAGTTGTATCACTTGTGCCAGGTAGAGGAAATCCACAGTTTTGATACGTTGCTGACAAAGCATGGTAAAGGCCATGGTTGTCCGGTTTGTAAGCAAGCGGCGGGTAGTATCTTTGCATCCTTATGGAATAGCTATGCGCTGGAGTCCGACAAGATTCCGTTGCAAGACACCAATGACAACTATCTGGGGAATATGCAGAAAGATGGCACTTACTCGGTGATTCCACGTGTACCGGGCGGGGAAATCACGCCAGACAAATTGATTGTGTTGGGTGAAGTCGCTAAGAAATACAAGCTTTACACCAAGGTCAACGGCGGTCAGCGCATTGTGTTGTTCGGAGCGCAGATGAATGATTTGCCGGATATCTGGAAAACCTTGATAGATGCTGGTTTCGAGTCTGGTCAAGCGTACGCCAAAGCTTTGCGTACCGTGAAGTCTTGCGTCGGTTCGACTTGGTGTCGTTTTGGGGTAGATGACTCCGTCACCATGGCGATTGATATGGAAAATCGTTACAAAGGGTTACGTTCACCGCACAAAATTAAGATGGGCGTTTCAGGTTGTACGCGTGAGTGTGCCGAAGCTCAGGCGAAGGATGTTGGTGTTATCGCTACTGAAAATGGTTGGAACCTGTATGTGTGTGGAAATGGCGGCATGAAACCTCGTCATGCTGATTTGTTCGCAACGGATCTGAGCAAAGAAGAAGTCTTTAAGTATGTCGACCGTTTGTTGATGTTCTACGTCAAAACCGCGGACAGACTGCAACGTACTTCAGTCTGGATGGAAAATCTGGAAGGCGGCTTGGACTATCTGCGTAAAGTGGTGATCGAAGATTCATTGGGCATTGGCGATGCCATGGAAGCGCAAATGGCAGGCATCAGAGACACCTATGAGTGTGACTGGAAACGTGCCATTGAGTCGGATGAATATCGCAAGCGATTCCGTTCTTTCGCCAACAGTGAAGAAAAAGCGGAGCAGTTGTTTGTCCTTGAGCGCGGTCAAATCCGCCCAGCAAACGAATCGGACAAGTTGGAAGGTATCGCCGTCCAAGTCCAAGAACTGGTTTAAGGCCCACTACCCAACCTGGCAGATTTTGGTGAGAAAGCTTCAAAAGCTACCAGGTTGGGGGGGGGAACAGCAAAGTATAGGAATAAGAAATGAGCGAGTTTTTACAAGTATGTTCGGTAAACGACTTGGTGAAGGATGCCGGTGTTGCGGCATTGGTGAACAATAAGCAAGTCGCATTGTTCTATATCGACGGGCAGGTTTATGCCACGGATAACTATGATCCTTTGGGGCAAGCCAATGTCATGTCTCGCGGTATGACTGGTGACCGTCAAGGCGAGTTGACAGTGGCATCTCCCTTGCACAAAGAACATTACAGCTTGATAAGCGGTCAATGTCTGGACAAAGAAGGGATTGCTATTTCAGTCTATCCGGTGCGAGTAGTTGGCGAAACGGTAGAGGTTGCCGTCAGTTGATTGTTATCAAAATGAGCGCTGAGTTGGTGCAAAAGTTGTATTTTGGGGATTTTTGCGACTTAAAAAGGCAACGCTATTTAGCATGAAAAATACGCTAAATTATTGAAAATAAAGTGTTTGTCTGTAACTGGAATACATCCAGCTAATCATTAAACATAGTTAATAGTTGAGTTATGAGGCTCACTTGGTCGAAAGGCCAGGTGGGCCTTTTTGCGTTTTAGGGCTTCTGAAAATATTGAAAGAGGCGCTGAACGGATGCAAAAGGAAAATTTAAACAATGCAATCCGCGGAACAAAAGCCAAACACCATCAAAACTACTTGCCCTTATTGCGGCGTTGGTTGCGGCATTGATGTCACGCCGACATCGACACTGGGCAAGGTGAAAGTCGTTGGCGACAAGTTACACCCAGCTAACTTTGGGCGTTTGTGTGTCAAAGGTTCGGCGACGGGTGAAACGCTGGATTTTGAAGGCAGAATGCTGGCGCCGCAAATCAATGGCGAAGTAGTGGATTGGGAAACCGCTTTGACGGAAGTGGCCTCACGATTCCAAAAGACGATTGCCGAGCATGGTCCTGACAGCGTGGCATTTTATGTTTCAGGGCAGTTGCTGACCGAGGATTACTACGTTGCCAATAAATTAATTAAAGGCTTTATCGGTACCTCAAACATCGACACCAACTCCCGCTTGTGCATGGCGTCTGCCGTAGTGGGCTATAAGCGCGCGTTTGGTTCGGATACCGTGCCATGTAGTTATGTAGATTTGGAGCAGGCGGATGTGATTACGCTGGTCGGCTCCAATGCCGCTTGGGCACATCCGGTTGTCTATCAACGCATTGCTGCGGCGAAAAAAAACAACCCAAATATGAAAGTGGTGGTGGTTGACCCACGTCGCACCGCGACTTGTGAAATTGCCGATATTCACTTGGCACTTCGTCCGGGGATGGATGCCGCTTTGTTCAACGGTCTGTTGAATTATCTTGTGACCAACGACGCAGTGGATACCGACTATATCAAGCTCTTCACCGAAGGTTTTGAGGATGCGTTGGCGGCAGCCAGCGGACAAAATGGAATCGCTGAGGTTGCGGAGCAGTGCGATGTCAGTGAACAGGATTTGGCGCAATGGTTTGCTTGGTTTGCAGAGAGTCGCAAGGTGGTGACGCTCTATTCTCAAGGCGTGAATCAATCCAGCAGTGGCGTGGATAAATCCAATGCCATCATCAACTGTCATTTGGCGGGCGGCAAAATCGGTTATGAAGGGGCAGGGCCTTTTTCCATTACCGGGCAACCGAATGCGATGGGTGGGCGTGAAGTCGGTGGCCTGGCAAACCAGATGGCAGCGCATATGGATTTCACTCAGGCTGCAAACGTCGACCGTGTTGCTCGGTTTTGGCAGGCGTCGAACATGGCGAAGCGAGAAGGCCTCAAAGCGGTGGATATGTTCCAAGCCGTGGCGGACGGCAAGATTAAAGCGATTTGGATTATGAACACCAATCCAGCCGTTTCCATGCCGAATGCCGATGCGGTTAAGGCCGCACTACAGGCTTGCGAAACTGTAGTGGTTTCGGACTGTATGCAAAGCACCGATACCACTGAGGTTGCTGATATTTTGCTACCGGCACTGACTTGGGGGGAAACGTCGGGTTCCGTCACCAACTCAGACCGTACCATCTCTATTCAACGTCAATTCATGCAAGGTCCAGACTTAGCAAGAGCCGATTGGTGGTTGATTTGCGAAGTGGCAAAACGTATGGGCTTCGCCTCTGCGTTCGATTATGCCTCTCCGGCAGATATCTTTGACGAGCATGCACGTTTATCCGCTTTTGAAAATGGGAGTGGTGCAGGACAATCTTTGCGCGATTTCGATCTGTCTGCTTTGGTGGGTTTGAGCGAAGAAGATTACCTTGATTTGAAACCTATCCAATGGCCTGTGGTGACCAAAGATGCACAAGGAAACCCTCAAGGCACCCAGAGAATGTTTGAGAACGGTTTATTCTTTACCCCAAATCGTAAAGCGCGCTTTATTCCCATTACGCCAATGCCGCCAAAGAGTCTGCCAACCAAAGATAAGCCTTTTGTCTTCAATACCGGGCGTATTCGAGATCAATGGCACACCATGACGCGCACTGCCAAAACTGGAAAATTGATGGCTCACCGTGATGAACCTTATTTGTCATTAAACCCTAAAGATGCAGACGCGCTTGGCTTGCAAAAGGACGGATTGGTAAGAGCTTCTAATGAGCTTGGCGTGTTTATCGGTCGTGTAGAAATCAGCGATGCTCAGAGACCAAAAGAAGTGTTTGCGCCAATGCATTGGACCAATCAATACACCAGTCATGGCAAGGTTGATATTTTGGTGGCACCGAACGTTGACCCAATGTCGGGTCAACCTGAATCCAAGCATTCGGTGGTAAAAGTCGAAGCATTCAACACTCGTTGGCAGGCTGTGGTATTAAGCCGAGTTGCTATGAATATGACAGAAATTACCGCGCAATTGATGCATGCAACGCAATCGTCTGACGAACTTTATTGGGTAAAGATCAAAGGGCAAGGATTCTATCGTTACGAGTTGGCGGGCAACTTTGATTTACAGAGTAATTTGCAGGCTTTTCAAACCTTGTTGATGCAGTCTGAACTTGGCCATGACAAACAAATAGATGAATTGGATTGGATGGAATATGAAGATGAGAACCGCAAGCAAATCCGTTTGGCGTGTTTGTCAGATAACCGATTGCAAGCGGTCATGTTTATTGCGCCGGTGAGCGAGGGAACATCACCATCAGGTAAGCCTTGGCCGCTACTTAGTCGTGATTGGTTGGGCATGTTGTTCGAACAGGATGAACTGGCATCAATGGAAAGAAGAAGTTTATTGGCTGGTAAAGCCAGTGGTGCGAAGGATGCCGGCAAGATTATCTGTTCTTGTTTCAGTGTCGGCTTCAATACGATTGTCGAAGCCATACAAAACGATCATCTGACGTCGGTGGAAGCCATCGGTCAGGCATTAAAAGCGGGAACCAACTGTGGCAGTTGTGTGCCTGAACTACAAGAAATTCTACAAGAAACTTTAATGGAAGTGACCGAGTTGGTTTAACCTGTTGTTGGAGGTGTGATATGGATTACTTACCGATTTTCATGAATATTAAACAGCAAGCCTGCTTGATTGTTGGCGGCGGCGTGGTAGCTGCGCGTAAAGCGGATTTGTTCATTCAATCTGGTGCACAGGTGATGGTGATTGCGCCAGCGCTAAAGTCGGAGATGCAGTCTTTTTTGAACCAAAACAAAGTGACTTGGCATCAGGGCGTATTTAGCCCGAAGGTGATGGCTGATGTGTTTGGTGAGCAGTTGCCGAAACTGGTGATTTCTGCAACCGACAATCAAGCGGTGAATATCGCTGTTTATGAATATTGTCAGGCGGCGGGTATCCCGGTGAATGTGGCGGATCAAACTGAATATTGTGATTTCATTCTACCGGCGATTGTCGATAGAGCGCCGATGACTATTGCGATTTCAACTGGTGGTCGCTCACCAGTGTTGGCGAGAGTCATGAAAGCCAAACTGGAAACAATGATTCCTCACGGATTTGGTCGATTGACAGATTTAGTCGGACGTTATCGCGACAAGGTCAAAGCTGCAATATCTTCTATTGATGGTCGTAAGGCATTTTGGGAAAGCTTGTTGGATGGTTTGTTTATCGACAAAGCCGTGCATGGATTAGACGGTGAGGCAGAGGCTTTGCTGGAGAAAAAACTTGAACAGGCAGACAACTTTGAAGAGGCAGCAGTAGGCGAGGTTTATGTGATTGGGGCAGGACCGGGTGATCCGGAATTGATGACTTTCAAGGCACAACGACTGTTGCAACAAGCGGATGTGGTGCTGTATGACCGCTTGGTTTCTCCAGAGATTGTTGATATGGCGCGTCGCGAAGCCGAGCGTGTTTATGTTGGTAAAAAATCAAAACATCACGCCGTACCGCAAGAAGATATTTGCCGTATGTTGGTCGAGTATGCCAAGCAAGGTAAAAAAGTGGCACGTTTGAAGGGAGGAGACCCTTATATTTTCGGACGCGGTGGTGAAGAAGTTGAAATCTTGGCGAAAGCCGGTGTTGCTTATCAAGTGGTACCCGGCATTACCGCGGCGGCTGGTTGTGCAGCTTATGCAGACTTCCCTTTGACGCATCGTGAATTTTCTCAGTCGGTAGCGTTGGTGACAGGGCATCAGCAAGAAGGTGGCAATGCTATAGATTATGGTCGATTGGCGCATTCTGGCGACACGATGGTTTTCTATATGGGAATCAAGAATGCACCAAAAATCCAAGCAGGTTTGATTGCGCATGGTATGAATCCAGGCACGCCAGCAGCGATTATCGAACGTGGTACACGTGCTGACCAGAAGGTGACGGTGAGTTCTCTTGGTAAGTTGACAGAAACCATTGCCAAGCAAGCGATTAAACCACCGGCATTGTTGGTGGTCGGTGAAGTCGTCAAGGTGCGCGAACGCATCCAGAACGCCAAGCGTTTTGTACAGCAGGCGGAACAAAGCCCGCCACTTCATAGGGTTGCGGTTTAAAGATGACATTAAGCGATCATCCATTCAGTCATTATCTTCGCATTTTAGGCAAAGGCCCGAAAAGTCGTCGTCCTTTGACTGAAGAGGAAGCAGCGGACGCATTGGCAATGATATTGGCAGGCGAGGTGACCGATAAACAACTGGGCGCGTTTCTGTTGCTGATGCGCGCCAACGGCGAAACACCATCAGAGTTGATAGGGTTCGTCAAAGGCTTGAGAAGTGCCTTAGGGTTAGAAGGTCCGGCATCAAATGTGGATTTGGATTGGTCATCTTATGCAGGGAAGTGGCGTTATCCGCCTTACTATCTGTTGAGTGTGAAGTTGCTGGTGCAAAACGGCTTTCGAGTTTGTTTGCACGGTGATGACGGTCAGTTTAACAACCGGCATTATGCACAGGCGTTTTTAGAAGATTTAGGGGCTTACGAGGCAACCAGTGTGGCAGATGCCGAGCAACATATTGCTCAAGGTGAGTTGGTGTATTTACCCTTATCGGCTTATGCCCCGCAGTTGCGCGAGATTTTGCATTTGAAGTCGGAGTTGGGCGTGCGCACCGTATTTAACACGGCGGTGAAGTTGCTGAATCCGCTGAACGCGCCTTGCGCAATCCAAGGTATTTTCCATAAGGGTGTAGAGAACTTGCATCATGCTGCTGCGCAAGCGCTGGCAACACCGAAAAATTTGGTTTTCAAAGGTGAAGGCGGCGAGGCGGAAATTCGCCCTGATGCCTTGACGAATTTGTTTGTGTCTCGGCTTACCTCTCCGGGTGAAGTACCCGAGTCGATTGCTTTTAAAGGCATTATTGAACGTCAAACACGCCCGAAAACCTGGGAACCGGATGATGTGATGCGTTTATGGCGCGGGGAAGTTGAAGATGTTTATGGCGAAGGGGCAGTGATTGCCAGCGTGGCTTCGGCACTGATGTTGACGAAAGATTTATCAATTGATGAGTCGGTTTTGCAAGCCAAGCAGTTTTGGCAAAAGCGAAATGATTAAGTTGTGTTGGTGGTGTTTCCCCCAACCTGGCAGATTTTCAACAATATCAGAAGTATTTAGCGGTATTTAATGTAGGTGTTTGTATGTTGCAGAAAAATCCAAACAACTTGAGTCAGTACGAGGAAGTGAAGGCATTTGTTCACGCGCAGTTTTTGGCGTTACAGGAAACTGAAGTATTGCCTTTGCAGGATTTAGTCGGGCGTGTATTGGCTGAAGACGTGGCATCTCCTTTGAGTTTACCGAGTTGGCCGCAAAGTGCGATGGACGGTTATGCATTCTCCAGCCAAGCCAATAATGATTTTCTGCCAGTAGTCGGTTGTCTTTATGCAGGGGAATCTCCTAAGCAAATTCCTGCTAATGCTGCGGTGAGAATCATGACTGGGGCTCTGTTGCCTGAAGGCTTAGATACCGTGGTGCCGTTTGAAGAAGCAATGGTTCAGTCTGACTCTAACGCTGACACTGAGAGCGCTGAAAAGTTGCTGAAGCCTGCGCATTTGGCGTTGGGGCGGCACGTTAAACCGGTAGGGTCGGATGTGAAGCTCGGACAAGTGTTGTTGGCAAAAGGCCATAAACTCTCTACCAGAGATATTGGCTTGATTGCATCCGTCGGGATTCATCAAGTGAAAGTGGTTCGCAAAGTCAGAGTGGCTATTTTGGCATCGGGAGATGAGCTGTTGGTGCCGGGTGAAGCTTACAGTCTTGGCAAAACCTATGATGCCAACAGTTATCAGATTGCAGCTCTGTGTGCGTCCTTGCCTGTTGAAGTGGTGGCTTGTGAGCGGCTGCCTGATGATGTTGAAAGTGTTTCCAAATCTTTAAACGATTGGTCGCAACAAGTAGACGTGGTGTTGACATTGGGCGGCGCATCGGCAGGACAGAAGGACTTTATCAAAACGGTGATGGCATCCTATGACGAATCTTGGTTTTGGAAACTGTCGATGAAACCAGCGAAGCCTTTTGCGATGGCTCGTCAGGAAAAGGCAGCTTGGATTCTGGCGTTACCAGGAAACCCGTTGGCGGCGTTTATGAGCTTTCAGCTATTTGCATTTGAGGCATTGCTAAAACTGTCTGGCCAAACATCCTGGCAGCGAAAATCTGTCAATCAAATATTACTTTCCGAGATGCCGGCTAATTCGGATAAGGCAAGATGGATTCAAGTCCTGAAAACGGAGCAGGGCGTATTGCCGATGCCAAATGTATCTGCCAGCCAATTGAGCGTTTTGTCGGGGGCGAGTGGGTTTATTCGATTGTTACCGAATGTAGATTATCATCAAGACGCTTTGGTTGAGTATTGGGAATATGATTGTGCAAAGTAGGTTGCTAAGTAAGTTACCAAGGATAGGGATTATCCTGCTTTCCGGTGGCGAAGGCAGGCGCATGGGCGGTGTAGATAAAGGTTGGTGTCTTTATCAGCAAAAACCGTTTGTACGGCAGGTTTTATCAGCTTTGACTGAGCAGTATCGAGAGCTTTGCCGATCCGGGCAGTTCACTCGTGATATTTTCATTAGTGCTAACCGAAATCTGGAAGATTATTTAACGCTGGGTTGCCCGGTGGTTAGTGACAAGCGGGAAGGGTTTTGTGGGCCTTTGTCTGGTGTGGAGTCAGTAATGTTGGCAGGGCAATACAACAACCCCGACATTGAGCGTTGGATTACTTATCCGGTTGATTCACCCGAAGTGCCTACCGATTATCTGTATCAAATGGCTTCAGTCAAAGCTGGAAGTTTAGGCGTTTGGCAGGCCAATGAACGCGACCATTTTGCTAACCTGTCCTTGCCCTGTGAGCTGTTGTCTGAAGTAACGGCCTATCTGAATAGCGGGGAGCGTTCCATCAAAGGATGGTTGGCACAGTTTTCTGATAAGACAGATTATCGTCAGAGTTGTTATGCGGATGTGGCTGGTGGCAAAAGCCGGTTTTTGAACTTAAACCACCAAGTGGATTTGATTTAATCCGGGATATTGATTGGCTGACGGACTTTTGCCAGCAATAATAAACTGAACAAGCTGATTAAACTCATCAACAGCGTAAAGCTGGAAACTCGCTGCAAAGTCCCATCGTGCACTTCACTCATCACAACCCCCATCACACCACCAAAGGCGAAAATGCTTGAGCCAATGAGAGCGTTTGCCGTACCGGATATATGTGGGAAGAAATCCATGTAACTTGCCAGAATGTTTGGGGTGATTGCGCCCAACAACCCGATGACGAAGAACATTAACAGTAAGACGACAAAGACATTTGGAGTGAATAGCCATTCATAACCAATCAGTACAAAAGAGAAAAATGCCTGGGCGAGAATGATGCCGAGCACAATTTGTCTAGGCTCGTAGTGTTTCAGCAACCCAATATTGACGCGGTTGAAGAAGATAACGCCCAGTACCACCAACCCGAAATAGAATGGAAAACTTTCCGGACGTACCTTGAAAAGCTCCATATAAATAAATGGCGACTCGGAAATGTAAATAAACAAAATGCTGCTGGCAAAGCCTTGTGCCAGTAAGAAACCGATAGCGCGTTTATGGGTGAGAACCGATTTATAGTTGCTCAGCAATTGACTGAGAGCTTGTTGCCGTTTTTGCAGTTTGTGTTCAACCGTGACGGTCTCCGGTAAGGTGATTTTGACTAGGAAAAATAGCAACGCAGCGTAAAAGGCTAAAAACAAAAAGATGCTATGCCAGTGGCTGAAATGCAAGATGAGCGAACCGATACCGGGTGCAATTAAAGGGGCAATCAACATCACTAATGCAATCATGGAAAACACTCGAGCACTCTCTTTACCAGAAAATAAATCTCTAACCATCGCAGAGGCAACAACGGTGGCAAAGCCGCCGCCTAGAGCTTGCATGGCGCGAATCCAGTAAAATTGGTCGATGTGCTCAGCAAACGTCATTAAAACCGAGGCGACAAAAAATATGCTCAAACCGATGATGGCGATCGGCTTTCTACCAAACCTATCCGATAAAGGCCCCCCGATCAGTTGACCTAGCGCAAAGCCAATTAAAAACAATGGAACGGTAATGCTGACCTGATTAAGTGTTGCTTCCATTTGTGAGGAAATGGCAGGCATGGCAGGCAAATAGGTGTCGACCGAAAAAGGTGTTAAAGCGACCAAAGCACCCAATCGTGGCGCCAGGTATTTTGCTGACAGGTGTGACATTCGGATTTTCCCGGATTAGTGGCAGGCATCCCCGGCAGTTGCCGGGGAAAAAGAAGCAGTAAGTTTAGTGCAACTCGAATGTCGCGTCTAGTCTAGTCAGGTGTTTTAAGTGTATGGACGCGCTTTACTATGATGCTTTTGGTTGATCTAGCGAACCAATGCGAGCGACTTCATAGTTTCCTGTTTCCGTATCCAGTTGATAGATGTTGAAGTTGGTGTCTAAATCAAAGTCTTTCAAACGTCTGGCATAGTTGGTGGAAATACTGCCTTCTGGTGAATGTACTCGATGGAAGACATAAGGAACCCAGCCCAGAATTGCCGCGCCATCATGGATTTTTTCGCCATTGTGATAGATGGCATCGGTGGTGACTTCAAAGGTTTCCACTTGCCCGTGTTGTTGCGAGTAGAGTTCGACAACGCGTTTGCCTTGATGCACAACCAGTTTATCTTCTTGGTCGGTATGCATATACCAGTACCAAGTATCATCACCGTCAATCAACGGGCTACGACCGTCCTTGCCGTGTATGACGAGGTCAATACCGGAGAGGTCTTCCAATACGTTATTGATGCTGAAAAACTGAACCTTAGGCGTATTTCTCAGCGGAGATAAAGGCAAGATAAAGCAAAGGTTTTCAATATAGGTCTGGCGAGCGGGAGGTTCGATTTTCATAATTCTCAACTGTCTTTTTGAATGCTGTGATGGTCTCTGAACAGAGTGAACCTCGTTGTCCACACAATGCGGTTAACTGTCATAAAAGGCAGAAACAGCAGTATTCACCTTTAAGTTAAACAACTGCTAGGCAAAAATCAAGAACGGAAAGTAGATTGTCTCGAAACTATCATATTGAGATCAAAGTTTTCAGACATGAAGGGTTAATAGCTCGTCCCAATGGGTGGTATAACGCGAAGACATTAGTTGACGCTTCATTTGCCAAGCGGTTTTATTTTTAATACCTTCAGAGAGTAGATAAAGACTGTTTTTGCCGAGTTTTTGGTTGAGTTCATCTGAAAGCGAGACCATTCGTGTGACTTTTTGTTGATAGGCTTCGTCAATCTGTGGCAGGAATAAGTCTGCCTGATAAGAAAGGTTGTTGGTAATTTCAGATAGGACGATCCCCGCTTTATGGTAAGCATATCCGGCACGCCATATTTTCTGTAAGCCCACTTTGGCGGCTTTTGCCAGAAGAATCGTGTTATCGGTTGGATAGTCTAACGGTATTGTTATGGTCGGACAGTAGCTATTGCTCGGTTTGTTGAAAGGGCTGGTTCTGAAGTAAACGGTGAGCAACTGGCAAGTGGACTTTTGCTTGCGCAGCTTACGGGAGGCGATGGCGACATGTGAAATCAAGGCTTGTTCCATATCTTTTGGACTGGTGACAAGCGTTCCGAAAGAACGCGAGGAAATGATTTGTTTTTTGTCATCGGTATCGCGGCTTTTCAAACAGGATTCGCCATTGAGTTCTCTTACCGTACGCTCTAATGTGATGGAAAAGTTTTTCCGCACTCGGCTAAGCGGTAGGGTTTTTAAGTCTTCAACCGTATGAATGCCTTTAGCTTTTAGCTGGTTGGCAAGTCGGTTGCCAACGCCCCATATTTTGCCGACATCGGTTTTCTGAAAAAGATGCGTTTTGGTCGCCTCTGATAAATCAGCAAGGTTTAGAACGCCCTGATTATCATCGTACTGCTTCGCCCAATGGTTTGCGAGTTTTGCCAAAGTTTTGGTGGGTGCAATTCCTACGGCAACAGGCAGGTGTAGCCATTGAAACACAGTGTGCCTGATGTCGGTTGCCAAGTCGCTGAGGTTGACGTCTTTCAGGCCGGAAAGGTTTAAGAAACTTTCGTCAATGGAGTAGATTTCCTGCTGAGGGGCAAATTGGGCAGTTACCGCGTGCATGCGGTTTGACATGTCCGCATAAAGTTCATAATTGGAGCTGAAAACAGCAGTATGATGTTTTTCCAGTAGGCTTTTAACCTTGAAGTAAGGCTGAAACATCATGCTGTTGGCTTTGGCGGAACGAAACCCATGTACTCCCAGGCGTTGGTGGTGGGCGTGTTCGGAAAAATCGATTTTCTTGGCAAGCGCGTTGGCAGAGACAATACAGCCGTCGTTGTTTGAGAGTACAACAACCGGGCGATTCCACAAAGCAGGGTTGAATGCCATCTCACAAGAAGCATAAAAATTGTTGCCATCAATCAGAGCGAACATCGACATAGATAAGTGTTTCAAACCTCAGGTTTCATAAAAATTTAAAAGAAGAAAACTTGAAAAGTGTTACACTATTTTAAAAATAAGACTCACCAAAGAGCAAATCATTTTTTTAAAACAGGCATTTGAATCCTTAAAAGGGTCTGATATGAAAACGCGCACACTTAAAACCACTAAGTCGGTCAAACCGACATCAAAAAACAGCAATACGCATGGCGGCGCACGTGAAGGTGCGGGTAGAAAGAAGGGGAGCGGCGCTTACGGCGAACCGACTAAAGTCATGCGTGTTCCCGAATCCAAAGTCAGTTTGATAAAAGATTGGCTTGAAGAGGCTGCGGGCAGTGAGCAGCAAGCAGAAGAACTGGATGCTTTACAACGTGCCGCTCAGGGCAAGGCTAAGGTTCAGATACCTGCGGCAAGTAATGAAGTGCTTTTACCATTGTATAGCCATAAAGTGGTTGCAGGGTTTCCAAGCCCGGCAGATGACTATGTGGAAATGGTGTTGGATCTTAATGAAAAATTGGTGCGCAATAAGGCAGCGACTTTTTTATTGACGGTTCAAGGGGACTCAATGAAAAAAATCGGCATCAAGGATGGTGATATTCTGGTTGTTGATAAAAGTCTGACGCCTTCGGATGGCAAGATTGTTATCGCGGCTGTAGACGGTGAGTTGACGGTCAAACGCCTTTCAATCAAATCTACGGGAACTTGGTTGGTACCGGAAAACGATCATTATCCGCCGATATTGATTCGTGAAGAATCGGATGTGGTGATTTGGGGAGTGGTGACTTCAACCATCTCTCTTCTTTGATGAGAGATGGTTGAGAACGGGCTACTTTTTAGCCGCTTCGTTACGTTGCTGAGTAGCGGCTTCGATTTCTTTTGTCTGAATGAAATAAACAAGTTTCCGACGATCATCTTCATTCAGCCCTTGGTATTCCAAGGCCACAGTGTTGTTACCATCTGACTCAGGAATGATTTTGACGATATTACAACGAGCCAATACCGGCGGTTCTTCTGCAAGAGGCTGAATCAAAATGTCGATCTTGTCGGAGGTCGTAACCGCTTCATGGACTTTAAACGCCAATCCACCTGCACTGATGTTTACCATACGTTGAGGGATAGTACGAGACAGTTGTTTTTGATCAATTGTTTGTAAAATGAAATTGATCTTGCTGTTCATGGCCGTCAACGCTCTAGCAAGTAGACTACTTTTCTGGTTGATTTGCTCAATAATATCTGTGATTTGCTCGTCCAAACCTTGTAAGTCCTGCAAGAAATATTTTTCAATATAACTGGCATCAGGAGAGGTCGGTAAAGGGTTTTCAATGCTTTCTTCTTCAGAAATAACGTGATAGCTACAAGGTAGCATGACATCAATTCGGAAAAAAGAGCGGTTATTTTGCGTGCTCATACTACATTCTCTTAAAATTAGACTTACTAAGTTTACAAATTAATTGTCTAAATGAAAGCATTAATTACGCCAAACATTTTTATTTTTGTGAGTAGTACAAAAAATTACCTAGGCTTTGCCAAGTGGATTGGTTGGGGTAGGGGGCGTTGAAGCACTTCCAGAAGCGGTGTAGGTTTTGTTCTGTAGGTCTTGACCTTTGAAAATTTGAATCAAGGTTTCGTTTAGAGTGTTAAGTGCTTGTACGCTTAGACCGTTTGCGGTGTTTTTCTCATTACAGTTAATGATTTGCTGCGTCAGTTCTTCAAATTGCTTTTGGGCAGACTTTGGTAGGTTGGCGAAGTCGTCCAATAACATAAATTCTTTGAGAGAGATTGGCGTGTCGGAAAGTGATTCGATTAGAGAATCATATTGCACGGCAATGCTTTCGGAAGCGGTTCTCTTTTGGTCAACAATATCGGTCAGAGGAGTTATATCTGAAGACTTTAGCGTTTCAGCTTCTTTATCAAGAATGGTTTCAAAGGCGTTGAGAGAATCTAACAGTTGACTTAGCTGTAGGGAAAGTTTGTCTAAATCAACTGCTTTAAGCATCATTCCAATAGGCTCACGTTACCCGTTGTTTCCTGATGTAAGTAGTTCAGTTGCAATCAGTTTGGTTGCAACTTGATCAGGGTTGACACGGTAAGTGCCGTCTTGAATTTTTTGTTTCAATTCTTCAATGCGTGCACTGTTATCTACAGAAGAGCTTTTTGCTTTCTGTTCTAATGTTTTAATGTCTTTCATTGAAGACAACGTTACTGTATCAGCAGATGTCGACGCAGATTTCGCGTTGTTTGCTGACGCTTTTCCGGTTGTGTTGCCAGAAGAAGGATCTGTCAATCGACTCTCCAGTCCTCCGGTCGCTAATCTTTTAATATCCATGGCTTTTCCCTACCGATGTATGTGTCATTCTAAATAAGTAATATTCTGTTTTCTAGTCTTTTTATCGGCAGACATAGAATTACTTTAGTAAAAAATAAGCAGAAACATCACTTTTTTATCTGTTTACGGAACCAATACAGTGTTCGGAGCAATAACTATGCCTTTTAGTTCTTTTTTGGAACTGGCGTTGCGAACGGGTATTTGTTGCCGGTTCGTCCCGCTTTCCAAAGCAATGCCTTCAGTTTCTACTCTTACGCTACCTGCAAAGGTCACTATTTTTATCGGCTGATTTTTGAAAACTAAATAGGGCGGTTGCAACATTTTTACGGTAATGATGCTGTTAGGGCCAATGCCCATTTTGGCTCTCATGCCGATAACGTTTTTAATGTGCATCATCGAGTTGCGTTTTGCCTGCTTATAAGGAACGTATGCCTGCTGAATATCCGAAGATTTGATTGTTGCATCTCTTAGAATGCCTCTTGTCGAAATAATGACAGGCACTTCGCCATCAACCGTTGCGATGACATACAACGTCCAGTCAGGGTCATCACAACTGAGGCGAAAGCTCATGCGTCCAGCGACTTTGTCTGGAGTCTTGTCTTCCAGATTGACCGCTTGCTTACAAACGCCCAACTGAAGTCTGGAGCTGATTGGGCTGATGTCGATTTTCGGGTTTCGTAAATGTTGGTCGACTTTTTGCTTTACGAAGTCGTAAACCTGTTTTTCAAGGCTTTCTGCGGACTGATAAACGCTTTTATTAGTGTTTGAATCAGCATGAGCGAAGGAAAACGGCAAGATTGTCCATAGTGTTATGGCGAGAAGCCGATTAAAAGCAGAGCCGGAAAAGAGGTTGGATGAATAATAAGTGGGATAATGTGTCAAAATGCACTCTAATCCAGTGTTGGGTTTCGTTTTGATTGCATAGAAAATTTCAGTTATATTAACTGAATTGAAATCAATTTTCTCGCTTTTCATTGTTGCCGATTGCGGTGCGATGTAAAGGGAGATTGCTTTCTAAGGTAGATAATAAAGGTGGCTTTACATGTCTAGTTTTCTAAAAGGGGTTGACCAAAGAACGTCTCTTGCGGGGATGAACCGTATGGAGTTGTTGTTGTTTAAGATTCAAGGTGAACAGTTATTTGGAATAAACGTGTTTAAAGTTCGCGAAGTCATTCGTACACCTTTTATTTCACCTGTTCCTAAGGCTGACTCGCGTATTGTTGGCGTAGCGGATATTCGTGGGCAGACCATGCCGATGATTGATCTGGCAAAAGCTTTGGATCTTCCTTCAATTCCGAAGGATAAATACAGTGATTCTCTGACCATTGTGACAGAGTTTAACAGTTCGGTTCAGGGGTTCTTGGTGGAAGATGTTGATCGCATCGTGCATCTTCGTTGGGAAGATATCTTGCCACCGCCGGACTCTTTGCAGAACGTCAACTATCTCACAGGTATTACCCGTGCCCAAGATCGCATTGTTGAAATTGTCGATGTCGAAAAAGTCTTGGCAGAAGTATCGGGTCGTCAAGAAGAAATGTCAGACGAGTTTTTGCATGCAAACCAAGACAAGACAGCAGGACACAACTTCTTTGTGCTGGGTGCGGATGATTCCGCGGTTGCGCGTAACCAGTTAAAAGTTACGCTTGATAAGCTGGGTATCGCCAATAAGATCGTTACCAACGGTCGCATTGCGTTGGACTTCCTGAAGAAGTGGGCTGACGATGCTGATAAAGGTATTTCTGAGCCGGTTGGGCAACGCGTCTTGATGGTGATTTCAGATATTGAGATGCCAGAGATGGATGGTTACACCCTAACCACGAATATCCGAAAAGATCCTCGTTTAAGCGATATCTATGTTGTATTGAGTTCTTCTTTGAGTGGTGGGTTCAATGCATCTTTGACCGAGAAGGTCGGTGCGAACAAGTTTATGTCGAAATGGCATCCTGAAGAGTTGGCACAAGCGATTATTGATCGCATTGATGAAGTAAAGTCTCAGATTGAAAAGTCTGCTTAAATTTAAGTTGATGTTTGATTTGTTTGGCGTTGAGTAAAAGTTGATACAAGGCGGTTGGTTTTGCAAAGTTCAGGATTTGTTTCTATGACAAAATTTTGGTTAATGGCCTTGGGGCTGGCTTTTGGCCTGACAGTGTCTTTTCAAAGTTTTGCCGAGCAAGCTGCATATCAACAACGTGATTTACCTCAACAGGCACCTCAAAGTAATTCTGCAAATCCTTACCCTATAAAGTGCGTAACTGTCACCGGAACGGCATCAACCGACGGTGTGACAGAAGCTTATGCCAGAAAAATGGCAATCCGTGATGCTTTGAAGTTAGCAAGCATGCAAAACAACCTTCGAGTCTCCAGTGCACAAGAAGTTAAAGACTACGCAATATCAAATGATGTCACGCGTTTTACAACGCATTCTAAAGTGTCTGGATTTAAAGTTGTCAGAGAAGGCTATAAAGAACTGCCTTTCGATGAGCAGTTTGATAAAGACGGCAAGCCTTTAAAAGACACGCGTTCTAAAACCTACCAAGTGACACTGAAAGTCTGCCTGACCGAAGATCCACTGGCATGTAGTAATTATCCAGGTAACCAATATCAGCCAAAACTGGCGATCGCCCAAGTGGTGACAACAGATGGTTACGGTGGCAGAGATATTTCCAACTTGTTGTCTGGTTACCAACTGGAATTAAATCGTCGAATTCGTGATTTAGGATATTTGAATGAGAAAATGTTGGAAACCGGTAGTCAGTTGACCGAGTCGCCAAGCATGGTGGCACCAAACGTATCAAGAGATGTGCTGCAGCCTGTTCGTGAGAACACGGGGGCGCAATATCTGATGATGACGGTGTTGCGGTCGCTATCGAGACATAACACTGATCCTGCAGTTTGGAACAAAATTAAAGGCTATTATGATTTGGAAGTGAAGCCTGATGCGCGTTATATCGAGGCGGATTCTTATATTATCGACTTGACGACTTTTCAAATCGTTTTCCAGAAGCGTTATGGGTTTGATATTAAAGGTAAGGTAACGGTTGGACGTGATCGACCTTTTGGCACCAATGCGTTTTTTGCGACCAATACCGGTATGGCGTTTCATGCGATGTTACAACAGCAATCACGCGATGCTTATCGTTACTTGCATTGCCAGCCTTTAAAAACACGCATTATCGATATTCGTAACGGCGAATATATTCTTTACCTTTCTGAAGAATCCGGCGCAAAAGTGGGTGATGAACTAGCGGTTTATCATCAGTTTGGCAGCAGTGTTCAATATCAAGGGCAAAACCTTGGTTTTGATTCGGTGCCGGCCGGTTTCCTGAAAATCGAGCGTATTCAATCCAAATTCGCTGTAGCAAAAGTGACAGCTGAAAAAGGGCTTATTCAAGTAGGGGACGAAGTCCGCTCCTGGTAATCTTAAAGTCGTCTTTTTCTCAAAAGGCGGCTTGTTTCTATCTTCTTTTCTTTTACCCCAACCTGGTAGATTTTGATCATATTCATAAGTGGTTTGTCGGTGTCGGCAATATTTGCCGAAACTTTGTATTTTTTTGACTTTTCTGCCTAAAGTTTTTTTAAGCCCTGCCGATAAACGCCCGTTTTTTCGTAACTTTAGACATTTTTTTCAATTTTGGCACTCTGGTTGCTAAAAGCTACATGACGGAAAAACCATAATAAAAAATTGACACTTAGTGTATTCCGTTACGACCAGATTAAATTTAAGGAATAAGGTTATGGAATCGATATTTGGAATACATGAGCAGGCTTTGCTGATTCGCAAAGAACGCGAAAGTATTTTGGCAAATAACCTTGCCAATGCGGATACGCCAAATTTCAAGGCTAGAGATATTGATTGGCGTAAAGAAATTAAAAACGCTCAAGATCAGATGGATGCCAAAAAATTTGCTCCAGACTTGGAAATGACAAATAGCCGTCATATCGAAGCTTTTGGTGACATGACAACGGGTGACTATTTGAAGTATCGCGTTCCGACTCAGCCTTCTTTGGATGGCAACACAGTTGAAGCGCATATTGAAAAAGCCAAGTTTATGGAAAACGCCATTCAGTACCAAGCTTCGCTTGAATTTATCAATGGCAAGATTTCCGGTATTCGTACCGCATTAACAGGTGGAGGCTAAGATAAATGTCAGTATTTCCGACTCTAGATATTTCTGCGACAGGCATGAGTGCGCAGACGATTCGTTTGAATACGATTGCCTCGAATATGGCGAATGCAGACAGTATCAGCTCCAACTCGGCTGAGACTTATCGTTCCAAACAACCGATTTTCAAAACGATTATGGATAACGAAACAGGGCTACCGGAAGGTGGTGTTGAAGTTGACAAAATCGTTGAAAGCAAGGCTCCTTTGAAAATGGAGTATGCGCCGAATAACCCGATGGCAAATAAAGATGGTTATATTTTCCGTCCTAATGTTAATCCGGTAGAAGAGATGGCAAACATGTTGGATGCCTCTCGTTCTTATGAAACCAATATCCAAGTCATGAATACGTCTAAGCAATTACTGCTAAGAACCATTCAGATGGGTAAATAAGGAGTAGGTTATGTCAACGGTATCATCAACTTCTAGTGATTATATTAAGGCGCTTCAGCAGTCGTCGAATACGGCAGCATCTGCTCCGAATCAACAGCTAGGACAAGCGGATTTCTTAAGATTGCTAACAACGCAATTGCAAAACCAGGATCCTAATAAACCAATGGACCCTAAAGATTTTGTTACAAACTTGACACAAATGAGTCAGTTGCAGTCAACGCAGGATTTGAATACATCAATGACGGCGATGTTGTCTGGTTTCCAAGGACTACAAACTTTGCAGGCGGCCAGTATTATCGGTAAGTCTGTACAGGCCAATGGTGAAGACTTGACTTATACCCAGGGCCAGGATGCTCAGTTCCGCTTGACGGCGAAAACTGACCAAGCCTTGACGGATGTCAAAGTGGTTGTCTCGAAAGATGGTGAGGCAGTGAAAAATATTTCGGTAGGTGATTTGTCTGCTGATAAAACAATCAATTGGGACGGAACCGATGATAACGGCAACGCCCTAGCGGATGGTACTTATAAATTGACCGCTTATGGAACGGATTCCAATGGAAGTATCCAACAAATAAGCACAGTCGTGGGTACTAAGGTTAACAGTGTTGCTATCGGGACGGATGGCAAAATGAAACTGACCCTTGCAACAGGTGAACAGGTTGCAATGGATGCGGTTCGTGAAATTGGTCAATAAGAGAGAGGTGGATTATGTCGTCTTATGATTTAAATGCATTAAGTGGTATTAATGCCGCATCAACAGGGTTGTCGGTTATCTCCAACAACTTGGCTAACTCAGAAACGGTTGGTTTCAAAAGCTCACGAGCTGAGTTCGCCGATATGTTTACTGGCGCACAAAGCTCTCCAGGGAGTGGTACTCGTGTCAACGCAATCACTCAGGATTTCACACAAGGGACTCTAAACAGTACGGGGCGTGACTTGGATATGGCAATCGATGGAGAAGGTTTCTTCATCTTGGATGACCAGTCTGGTAAATACCCTAACGTTTATACTCGTAATGGTTCATTCAAGTTAGATCAGGACGGTTTTATTACCGACCAGAACGGTAACAAGTTGCAAGGGTACTTGTTGAATACGACGCTTTCAACTGAAACCAAACCGGTGTTTGAAACCACGCTGGGCTCTATTGACTTGAATAAGTTGAATAAAACGCCGAAAGCAACGGATGAAATGACCTATAACATCAACTTGAACGGTGATACGGCTAATAACGTTGATCCAAATGGTAATGGCGTAGGTTCAACCACGACGACAGGCGCGCCTGCTAGAACAAACTTTCAACGTTTGGTGGATTTCAACGATGCGACAGGTGGTTCTAAAGATCCTTATTCAGGTTCTCCAGACTTCTCGACCAATAAAACTGTTTATGATTCTTTGGGCGGTGAGCACCGTCTAACGGCTAACTACTATAAACGTGATGTTGTTTCGGTTGGGAACTCGACACAAGATTACAATGGTGACGGTACTAACGATAAGTATACGAGTTGGATCGTTCAATACACCATGGAAGACCAAGATGCTAACGGTAACTGGGTAACTAGTGGTCACGTATCAAACACTGCTGGTCAGCTTGTTGATAATGCGGGCGCTGCGGTAGCGACGATTCCGGCACCTGCGGGTACGGATTTGCTGGATGGTCAAATCTTTGAATTACGATTTGATACAGATGGTAACTTGGTAGATGTTCAACAACCCAACTCCCTAAATGCACCGGTTGGTATTAACACAACCAATGGCGAATTACCTCCTGCGAGTTGGACTCAGGTAACAAATAAAAGTGCGGCTTTGAATTGGGTTGTGGATTCCCCACTGACAGGTGCAAATGACCCACTAGGTAATCCTACCAGTGCATCTATTAATATCGCGGCTGACTTTACGGATATGACCCAATTTGCGGGTTCCAATAACCTTCGCGGTGTTTCTCAGAACGGTTATGCAATCGGTGACTTGGTTGGTTTGAAGACGGGTCTGGATGGTGTTATTCAGGCTAACTATTCAAATGGTCGAGCAGTACCCATTGCACAGGTTGCTCTGGCTAACTTCAGCGACAAGAATGCGTTGACGAAGCTGGGTGGTCAAACTTATGCAGAGTCTTATGGTTCTGGTACGGTTCAGGTCGGAACAGCTAACAACAACGGATTTGGGAAAATTAACTCGGGTTCACTGGAGTATTCAAACGTTGATACGGCTGGTGAGCTGGTTAAGATGATTCAAACACAACGTACTTATCAAGCAAGTACGCAGGTATTGTCAACTTCGCAAACCCTGATGCAAAGAATTCTGCAGCTATAAACAGTTCTCATTGCATGGAAAGCCGGCAACTTTTGCCGGCTTTTTTGTTTGTTCTGCCGCTAAACAGGTTATCGGCCGTTTTCTAAAAGCTTTAATTAAATTTTTATACCGTGTTGGCACGTTGAATGCTTCTACTTAACTGATGAATAAAGACGTCAGCTTTTTGGCAATAGAACGTTAACACACAAGGAAATGAAACCGAGACCGTAAGAGTCAATTTAAAAAGTGTTTCATCGTTTGAACTAGGGCAGCACGATTTTGCTGTCTTGGTTCAGATTTTTTGACTGGATAAAAATTGCAAGGAACTGTCAGATGGATCGTATGTTATACATTGCGATGAGTGGTGCGAAGGAAGTTGCTCTTTCTCAAGCCAACAACGCAAACAATTTGGCAAATGCGACAACAGACGGATTCAAGCAGGACTTCAACCAATTTCGTGCCATGCACGTGGAAGGTCCTGGTTGGAACTCCAGAGCTTATGCTTTGGATGAACGTTCTGGTACGGATTTTACTCCAGGACCGATTAAGGTCACGGGGCGAGATTTGGATGTCGTAACGAAGGAAAACGGCTTTATGGCTGTTCAGGCACCTGACGGTTCCGAAGCATTGGTGCGCTCTGCATCCATGCATGTTACTCCGGAAGGGGATTTGGTTGATGTTAGGGGCGATCCGGTTCTTAACGAAGGCGGATCTCCGATCAATATTCCACCTGCCAAAAAAATATCGATTGCTTCCGATGGAACCATCTCGTTTTTACCGGCAGATTCTCAAACCAACATTATGGTAACTGCAGATCAGTTACGACTGGTTGAACCGGATATCAAAAACCTGCAAAAAGGGTTGGATGGTTATATCCGCAATACGGGTGGTAATTTGGATCAAGCGATTGTCAAGGTTACCAGTGGCGCTTTGGAAACCAGTAACGTGAACACGGTAGAAGCACTGACGAATATGATCGAATTATCCAGAAAATATGAAATGCAAGTGAAGATGATGAACACATCGAAAGCACATGCACAAAAATCCGATAGCTTGTTGAGCTTAAGTTAGGAATAGGAGAGAACAATGGAAAGAGCACTTTATGTCGCCAAAACGGGGTTAGAAGGTCAGTCATTCCGATTAGCTGCTATTTCTAACAACATTGCCAATGCCAACACCTATGGCTTTAAGTCAGGCCGTGCAGAGTTTGAAGACTTGATGTACCAAAACGTCCGTCAGCCAGGCGCGCAGGCCACGCAGGATGAAGCGAATACACTTCCTTCTGGGCTACAGCTGGGTACAGGGGTGAAAGCTATTGGTGTTCAAAAAATCTTTACTGAAGGTAATGCGATGATTACCAACAACCAACTGGATGTCATGATTCAGGGGAAAGGTTTTTTAAGAGCATTGGATCAAAACGGAAACATTCTTTATACCCGCGATGGTTCATTACAGGTCAACCAAAACGGTGACTTGGTAACCTCATCAGGCTATTTGATCGACCCGAACATCAACATTCCACAAAACGTTACTGAGATTACCATCTCCAGTGATGGGCAAGTAGCAGGTCAAGAACCTGGTAACACCCAGCCAACCGTTTTGGGACAGTTGGAGTTGTCTACTTTCATCAACCCAGCCGGTTTGGAGTCAGTAGGTCAGAACTTCTACAAAGAAACGCTAGCGAGTGGTACGCCTCAAGACAAAAACCCGGAGACGGATGAGGCAGGAAGTATTTTGCAAGGTGCGTTGGAATCTTCGAACGTTAACACGGTTGAAGAGTTGGTGAGTATGATCGAAGCTCAGCGAACTTATGAAATGAACTCGAAAGTCGTGAGTGCGGCTGACGGCATGATGAAATACCTAAACAATAATGTTTAATGCGTTAAACATCTGAAATCTCCTAACGATAAGGAGGGTAGAACCATGACCAGAAAAACAAACAATAAAACAAGAAAATCGTTGAACACTTTAGTGAAGTTGGCCATTGCTGCGGCAGTGATGCCTGCTCTCTTGGTAGGTTGTTCAGCGACTCCGGAACGTATGGATAAATTCAGCTACGAGCCAAATTATCCAACGAATATTCCAACGAAAAGCACACCGACAAACGGTTCTTTGTATCAGACGGGCGATAGCATGACGCTATTTGACGACTCTCGTGCCCATAAGGTCGGGGACATTATCACCATTCAGTTGGATGAGAAGTTTGACGCCAAGAAAAAAGACGAAGCCAAATATAACAAAACCAATACCCAAAACTTTGGTTTGAATGGCTCCGGCACAGTCGGATCTAACGCAACAGCATTCGGTACTACATTAGGTGGGACAACCGGGTTGGGAATCGGCTATGGCTCGAAAGGTGCCTTCAATGGTAAATCCGACGTTAAACAAAACTCAAGTTTGTCGGGGGCGATTGCCGTCACCGTTGTTGAAGTGATTCCAAATGGAAATCTAGTGATCCGAGGCGAAAAATGGCTGACGATTCATGACGGAGAAGAAGTGATTCGTTTTGCCGGCATTATCCGTCCTCAAGACATTCGTCCGGACAATACGATTGATTCAACCAAAGTGGCAGATGTACGCCTAATCTACAAAGATACAGGTGTCGCTGGCGACATGACAAAACCAAGTGCGGTGACGCAGTGGTTGCATAAATACTGGCCGCTTTAAAGCAACGCCTTGATTATTGAGTAATAGATTTAAAAGTTTAATTTAGTGTCTACTGCCGGGGCGGGTTACCCCAACCTGGCAGATTTTTTAATACATATCTACCGGTTTTTTTCTGGTCTTTGGGGGCGTTTATTCGCCCCATTTTTTTATCTAAAAATCGTCGTTCGGCAAATTCTCGAAAACTTTAACTTTTTTCTCATTTTTTTGTATAAATGGCATATCTGATGCTTAATTCTTTCTAAAGATAACAATAGAAATCCTGAAAGATAGGAGTTTGACCATGTTTACCAGAAAAATCGCCATTTTCATGACGGCATTAATTCTTTGGAGTAGCTTTGCGCAAGCGGCTCGTGTCAAAGATTTGGCTAATATTGCAGGCGTGCGAAGCAACCAATTGATTGGTTACGGCTTGGTTGTCGGCTTGGACGGTACGGGCGACAAGACTGCTTATGCCGATCAAAGCTTGATGAGTATGCTGAATAAATTTGGTATCAACCTTCCTTCTGGAACAAAAACCAATTCGAAAAACATTGCTGCCGTTGCGGTTCATGCCGACTTGCCTGCATTTTCCAAGTCTGGGCAACGTATTGATGTGACGGTTTCCTCGTTGGGGAATGCCAAAAGTCTACGCGGTGGAACGCTATTGCTAACGCCGCTGAAAGGGGTGGACGGTAATGTTTATGCACTAGCGCAAGGCAGCTTGGTGGTTGGTGGCTTGAATGCAACTGGAGCGGATGGTTCTAAAATCACCATCAATATTCCAAGTGTCGGTCGTATTCCAAATGGTGCTATGGTTGAAAAAACGGTTAATACCGGGTTTGATTTAGGGAACACCATTACCCTTAACCTGAAGAATTCGGATTTCACAACTGCGACGAACTTGGTCAATGCCATTAATGAGAAACTTGGGCCAGGAACGGCTTCGGCGATGGATGGTGATTCTGTTGAAGTGATGGCGCCAAGAATGCCAAACCAACGTGTTGCGTTCTTGTCCATGATAGAAAACATTCAAGTCAAACCGGGTGTTGAAGCGGCTCGAGTGATCATCAACTCCCGTACTGGAACGGTTGTTATCGGTGCCGACGTCAAAGTCTCTGCCGCGGCAGTGACCCATGGTAATTTGGTGGTCAAGGTATCGGAAGCCCCTAAGGTCTCTCAACCGAATGCTTTGGCGGGTGGTCAGACAGCAGTTACACAGTCTTCGCAATTAAGTATTCAAAATCTGGGAACCAATCAGATGATGAGATTTCCAAAGGGCGTGACCTTGGACGATATCGTTCAAGCGGTGAACAAAGTCGGCGCAGCGCCAAGTGATTTGATTGCGATTTTGGAAGCATTAAAACAAGCCGGTGCTTTGCAAGCCGACTTGATGGTTATTTAAGGAAAAGAGGGGCAGTGCCATGGCAGATATGATTGCACCATCTTCTGATTTGAAAGCGTATCAGCAAATTTATTCGAGCCCGAATAACTTAAACGAACTGAAGCTTGAAGCCAAAAAAAATCAGCTAGCGGCGTTAAAGCCTGTCGCTCAGCAGTTTGAAGCACTGTTTTTATCGCAAATCTTAAAAGAAGCGAGTAAAGTAAAATTTGATAACGGTTGGCTGGATGGCGGCCAAGCGGATTTTTATAAAGATTGGTATAACCAGCAAATTGCCCAAGAGCTTTCGACTAAAGGAAGTCTTGGTTTGGCCGATATGATAGTTAAGCAACTGGCGCCAAAGAACCCTTCGCTGAAACCAACAGATCTTAAAGCGAATTTCCATCAAGAAGGAAATTCACTGAATGTTCTGACAGGTAAAGAAGGACAAGCTGTTCAGACAATGACGACAGCAAGCAATTTGGCATCAAGACCAATCAATAAAAATAGCGCTAGTGCTGACTAGGACCAGAAAGGAAATAAACTATGGCGAACTTACTTACGATAGGCATTAGTGCAGCCAGTACCTTCCAAAAAGCAATTGAGGTAACTGGTAACAACACTGCCAACGTATCGACCCCAGGCTACAACCGTCAAAGAGCCGAAATCATCAGTAATTCAACAGGTTTGGTTGGAAACGCTTATACAGGCGGTGGTTCCACTGTTGAATCCGTTCAGCGCATTTATGCGAGTTATATCCAAACCCAACTGGTCAGTGCCAATAGTTTGAAGTCTCGTTATGATGAGCAGCTTTCGCTGGCGCAGCAAGTAGAAGGGGTGGTTGCCAGTAACGACGGTAGTATCCAGAACTTCATGCAAAATCTGTTCGATTCTTTCCAAAACTTGGCAAACAATCCAACAGATACCAGTAGTCGTCAGCAAGTCATCGATCAGTCCAACAACCTGCAAACGATGGTGGGTAACCTTTCTGGCGTTTTGAAAGACACACAAAAACAAGTGAATGATCAAATCAGTGGTATGACGGATGAAATCAACAACCGTCTTGATACGATTTATCAAATCAATAAACAAGTATCGATTGCGCAAAGTGGTGGTACAGCGTCTCCGAATGAATTATTAGACCAGCGAGATCAGGCAATACTTGAGTTGAGTAAGTATATGGACATCAAGACCTATACTCAGTCGGATGGAGAAATGGTTGTCTACACCGGGAATGGTAAATACCCATTGGTAACGGGCAATACCGTTAACCATCTTCAAGCTAGCTCCTCAGAGTTTACGAATGATGGACGCACAGAAGTCTATATGGACATTAGTGGTCAGAAAACAATGGTGTCTAGCCAAATTAAAGGCGGGCAAATGGGAGCGGTTCTAGATTTTCGCTCTAATATGCTCGACAACACAATCAATGATTTGGGTGTTATGTTGAATGGCTTGGTGGCAGGCGTGAATTGGCAGCATTACCAAGGTTATGATGCGAACGGTAACGCTGGCGGTAATGTTTACACGCCACTTAGTTTGACTGCGGATAAGAGTGTCAAAAACGTTGGTACGGAAGATGGGACGAATATCGTTGTCAGCTTCAAGCCAGCAATCGCCGGTAATCAGCCGCCATATACGCCAGCAACACAGCCTGCTACTTATACTGCGAAACAAACAGACTTAGCAACCGCGAATGCGGCTATTGGTAATTTGCAACCGAAAGATTATCTTATTAAGGTTAATGCGGGCGGTAACTTTGAAATTTATGATCAAAAGGATCCAACCACTATTTTGGGGACGGTAGCACTTGGTGCTTCAGGGCAAGTGGATGGACTGAACTTTGATTTCACTTCAGTTGCGGCGGGTACGGTTCAATCTGGTGATAAGTTTTTGATTAAGCCTAACCAAGGGATGCTTGATAATTTTAAAACGGAAATCTCTGATCCTAATAAGCTGGCAACACGTGGGCAAAGCCCTAATCCAGCTGACGTCGCGCCAACACCGGCAGCAATCGGAGACAATACCAATATTGCAAACTTGGCGAACTTGTCGGATAAAAAGTTATTGTTTAATGATGCATCTGGCAATCCTGCTCAGACGCTTTTAGGCGGCTACTCACTTATGTCTACGCATGTGGGGGCTTATGTTCAGGCAACGCAAACACAATCAGTAGCGCAAACAAACGTTTATAAGCAGATTTCAGACAGACGTGAAAGTATGTCTGGTGTAAGTTTGGACGAAGAGGCGGCAAACTTGATAAAATTCCAGCAAGCCTATCAAGCGTCTGCTCAAATCATTCAGGCGTCAAAGACCTTGTTTGATACGTTGATTGGCGCAATCCGATAGGGTAGAAGGAGAAGGTTATGCGAGTCTCAACAATGCAGTTTTATACAAAAAGTTACTCTGCCATTCAGGATAATCAGAATGCGGTTCTCAACCTGCAAGAACAGATTGCTTCAGGCAAAAGAGTGAACAAGCCGAGTGATGATCCTTCTGCTAATCCGCAAATTAATCTGTTGAATAAAACAATTAATAGCTTGTCTCAGTATAAGACAAATGGTCAATTTGCTTCTTCTCAATTGTCTTTGGAAGAAACGCAGTTGAATTCTGTTGTGAACTCTGTTCAGCGCGCGCGAGAGTTGGCGCTGCAAATGAGTAACGGAACCTATTCGGCAACCGATAGACAAGCGACTGCAAAAGAAATCGGTCAGATTATTGATCACATGAGCAGCTTGATGAATAGCAAAAACTCTCAAGGAGAGTTGTTGTTCGCTGGAAACAGCGTCAATGCGACGGCAGCGTTCATTCCAGATGCAAATGGTAACACTACTGCTGCGATGACTGCCCGTGGTAACCAATACTATGCCTATATCGGTAGTAATAACTCAAATGGTGGTGTGCCAGTTGATTCACAATCAAACTATGGTGCCCGATTTGTTCAGATCGGTTTCGATTCGGATAATACGCTGACCCCGAACGACAAAGGGGATTCAAGCCGTGTAAGAATTACCGATAATGGTGCATCTGTATTTAATTTATCTGGTGGTGCAACGTCTTTGCCTGCTGGGGTGGATCCTAGTCTTTTGAATGTTTTGGTGACATTGAAAGACAACCTTGACCAAGGTTTGGCGCCGCCGGCAAGTATTGCAACGGATTTGGAAACCGGCATCAAACAGCTGGGATCATCACTTGCTGAAATTGGTGGACGCCAAAACCGTATTGATGCGCAAAGCACTGCGGGTGATACTTTTACCATTGCTTTGAAACAACGTTTATCCAACCTGCAAGACATGGATATGGTTCAAGGTGTCACAGACCTGACGACCAAACAAAACTCTTTGCAGATTGCACAGCAAGTGTTTGCCAAAGTGCAAGGTATGTCGTTGTTCGACTATATCCGCTAATCATTACTGACAAGCCTCTCCTCTCAGAGAGGCTTATCTTTCTGAATTTTCTATAAAAGCTTCCTTTCTCTTCAGAATTGGCTTTCATATTGCTAATATCTTCTTTGTTGATACTTTACTGATAATAATGATGAATTTTTGACAGAGAAAGCCATGTCTAATACGAGAATCTGGGTCTATTTGATTATTGCCTCTACCATGTTGATGGTGGTGAGTGGTAGCCTGTTCGTGTCTTTCCAGCATTGGGTCGTCAAGGAATCGCCAAATGCCGTATCAGTAATTGAATCCATCATTCCGCGTTCATCAACACAAAATACCCTACAAGTCGCATCTGCCAAGCCTGTTCAATCGCATCGTGTTATGTTGAGTACCGCTTGGGACAATAAAGATGCAGAGAAAAACGAACCTGAGACTAAACCGGACGCTGCTACAGATACTGTTGTAGATGTTTCAGAAACGCCCAAGCTGCAAGTGGTTGAAACTCGTGTCACCACCAATGTCGCGACTAGAGTTTCGAGTATGCCGAATCCTGTCATCAAGACATACAGCTCGCCTCAGCCTGAAAGGTTAGATTTGGTTGAAGCTTCCGATACGCCAACTAATTTCTCCGTGAGACCTGCGGTTTTGACAATTGCAAAACCGCAGAAAGCTACACTGTCTCATAATCATGCGTCAAAACTCACCCCTTCGTTTGTTATTTATCAGGACGAATTGGTCGTGGAGTTTCCAAAGGCAATTGCCACCACGCAAAACATCAAAAAAGCCGTGACAAGACTTTTGCTATCGCATCATTTGGTCAGAGATGGCAATTTGTTGTCGGACAAGCATCTTGATTATACAAATCGTCCCTATTTCTACCGTAAAGTGTTGGATGAAAACAAACTGCCAATCCGTTATCCGAAACAAGCATATGATTACATCAACTACCTGATGAGCGCCTCGGTGGAAGAGGTAAAAGACGAGGACGGTGAGTTTGTTGAAGTGCATATTCCTTTACATGAAAGCGGTTTGAAAGGGCCGGCTAAAAGCTATCGCGAAATCGTGAACACCTACGCCAATAAATTCGATATTAACCCGGCACTGGTTTATGCGGTGATGGAAACCGAGAGCGGATTTAACCCGAAAGCGGTGAGCTCTTCGAATGCGATTGGTTTAATGCAATTAAAGCCGGGCACCGCCGGAAAAGACGTCTATCAGTACATCGACCAAAAACCGGGACAGCCTTCTAAATGGGATTTGTTCGATTCAGAAAAAAATATCCGCATGGGCATCGCCTACCTCAGCTTGTTGAAGCACGACTATCTTTCAGATATTCGCAATGACAAAATCAAGCAAATGGTCACCATTTCTTCTTATAATGGGGGCATTAAGACGGTACTTGGTTTGTTTGGTAAAACGCCGGACAAAGCCATTGCACGCTTGAATCGACTCAATCCAAAACAGGTTTATCGTACCTTGCGTTATCAACATCAATCGGATGAAACGCGTCGTTATTTGGATAAAGTCTTGCGTGCCGAAAGCCGTTATAAAGCATTATTGGATGATGCTTAAGTCATCTCCAAATCGTTAAGGACAAAAAGGATATCGAGATGCAGCCATATTGGCAGGGCAAACAGGTTTTGGTAACGGGAGCAGATGGTTTTATCGGTTCTCATTTGGTGGAAGCACTGATCAATGCAGGTGCTAAAGTCAGAGCGCTAGCGCTATACAATTCGTTTAACGACTGGGGTTGGCTCGAACAATCTCCAGTATTGAGCCAAGTTGAAGTGGTGAGCGGCGATGTTCGTGATCCATTCCTTTGTAAGCAAATTACAAAGGATTGCCACACGGTGTTTCATTTGGCCGCTCTGATTGCCATCCCGTATTCTTATGTCGCCCCAAACTCTTATGTCGAAACCAATGTTAATGGTTCTTTGAACATGGTACAGGCGGCAATGGAAAATGGCGTGCAACGTTTTATGCATACCTCAACCTCCGAAGTTTACGGTACGGCGCAGTATGTGCCGATTGACGAAAAACATCCGTTACAACCCCAGTCACCTTACAGTGCCAGTAAAATCGGTGCAGATGCGATGGTGATGTCCTATTTCAACGCCTTTGAATTTCCGGTTTCCATTGCCCGTCCATTCAACACCTATGGACCAAGACAATCCGCGAGAGCGGTGATTCCAACCATCATCACGCAGATTGCCAACGGTATGAAAGAAATCAAGTTGGGCGATACCTCTCCAACGCGTGATTTCAATTTTGTAACCGATACCTGCCGTGGCATGATGGCGATTGCCCAATCGGAAAAAACCATTGGTGAAACTGTGAATATCGGCTCCAACTACGAGATCTCTGTTCAAGATACGCTAGAGTTGATTAAAGAACTGATGGGCAGTGATGTGGTGTTTGTGCAGGATGAACAACGTATCCGTCCGAAAGACTCTGAGGTTTTCCGCCTGTGGTGTGATAATACGATGATTCGTGAGTTGACCGGGTTTGAACCTGCAACGGATATTCGCGCAGGCTTGCAACAAACCATTGATTGGTTCACCAACCCAACTAATCTTAAGCGTTACAAAGCCGATATCTATAATGTCTAACTCCGGTTTTAGACGAGACATTTAGATGAAAATGGGTAGGTGGCAAAATTTATGACGGCGGACAATTTGAAAAATGTAACTTCAGAAGCTCAGTCTGATCGCTGGCAAAGCCTTGCCAATGCTATTCGTAACCATTATCAGGTTGCCGAATCCGATTTCGTTCCGTTACACGCGCCGTGCTTTGATGAAACCGAAAAAGAACTGCTCAACGCCTGCATTGATTCTACCTTTGTGTCCTCGGTAGGTGAGTTTGTCGGCGCGTTCGAAGAACAGATTGCTGACTTTACTGGCGCAAAGCATGCAGTAGCTGTCGTCAACGGCACCATGGGATTATTTCTCGGTTTAAAAGTGGTTGGGGTGAAGGCAGGAGACTTGGTACTGACCCAGTCGTTGACCTTTGTTGCTACGCCGAATGCCATCAAAATGCTGGGTGCCGATCCTGTGTTTGTAGATGTTGCTCCCAAAACCATGGGGTTGAGCGCAGAAGCTTTGGCAGAATTTTTAAGCACACAAACCTATCAACAGAACGGCAAGTGTTTTCATAAGGCTTCGCATCGCCTTATTTCTGCTTGTGCGCCGATGCATACCCTTGGCTTTCCCATGGAGATTGAGCAAGTCGTTTCGCTCTGTCATGAATATGGCATCAAGGTGGTTGAAGATGCCGCCGAGAGCTTGGGCTCGTTTGTCAACGGTGTGCATACCGGTACGTTTGGCGATGTCGGCGTGTTCAGCTTCAACGGTAATAAAGTCATTACCACTGGTGGCGGCGGTATGCTGGTGACCAACAACCCAGATATTGCTGCACATGCCAAGCATTTGAGCACCACGGCAAAAATTCCGCATCAATGGTTGTTTGAACACGATGAAATCGGTTACAACCTGCGCATGCCAAACCTCAATGCCGCACTGGGTGTGGCACAGATGAAAAAGCTGCCGAGTTTCTTGGCTGAAAAACATCAGTTGGCGTTGCAATATCAAGATTGGGTGAGCAGTACTCAAACTTCTGGCTCCCCCAACCTGGTAGATTTTGGCGCGGATTATCGTCAGAACTTTCCAGACAATCTACCAAACTACTGGCTGAACGCATGTGTACTGAATTCAAATGAAGATCGAGATGCCTTCTTATCCGAGTTCAATGGCGCTAATTTACAAACTCGCCCTTTATGGACGCCGATGCATCGTCTTGAGATTTATCAAAACGAATTGCGTGGTGACATGACGCATACCGAATTTTTTGCCGAGCGAGTCGTGAATGTACCGAGTGGTGTCATTTGCCCGCCACCTGTGGAGTTAGCATTATGAAGACGCCTTTGCTCCTGATCGGCGGCGGTGGTCATTGTGCATCGGTGATTGATGTCATTGAGGCCAATGACAGTTTTGAGATTGTTGGCATTGTCGAAGCACCAGGCGCAGAGACCAAATCTTTGTTGGGCTATCCGGTTATCGGTACCGACGATCATTTGAGTGAGCTACTCAAAACCACACAGAATTGCGTGATTACCGTCGGGCAAATCGAGCATGCCGCGGTCAGAAAGTCTTTATTCGCCAAGGTGAAAAAACTGGGTGGACAATTGCCGAGCATTGTTTCGCCGTTGGCAAGAGTTGCAAGATCTGCCAGGTTGGGGGAAGGGGTTGTGGTGATGCATCATGCCATTGTTAACCATTTTGCTAGTATTGGTGATAACAGTATTATCAATCACAAGGCATTAGTTGAGCATGGTGCTCTGGTTGGCAAGCATTGTCATATTTCTACCAGCGCAACCTTGAACGGGGATGTTGAAGTGTCGGATGAATGCTTTGTCGGCAGTGGTGCTGTGTTGGTTCAAGGGGTGATGATTCCTGAAAACTCTTTAGTTGGCGCGGGTGCGGTGGTGACACATCATTTGCAAACACCGGGAGTTTATGTCGGTTGCCCGGCGGTGTTGAAAAAGCCTCGTTCAATTTCGCGTGATGATCATTTGGGGGATAACTGATGGCTGCAGTCTTTGTCATCGCCGAAGCAGGCGTGAATCATAACGGTGATTTACCCCGAGCCTTTGCGTTGGTCGACGCTGCGGTAGAAGCAGGCGCGGATGCCGTCAAATTCCAGACTTTCAAGGCGGACAGCTTGGTGTCGAAAAGTCTGGCGCAAGCGGCTTATCAGGAAAAAAATACCGGGCAAACGCAAACACAGTACGAACTACTCAAATCACTTGAGCTTTCTGAAGCCGCACACAAGGAATTGTTTGATTACTGTAACGATAAAAACATCGAGTTCATGTCAACGCCGTTTGACGATGACAGTATCGATTTCTTGAAAGCTTTGGGCATGCGTCGCTGGAAAATTCCATCGGGCGAATTGTTGTCCATTCCTTATTTACGCAAAATCGCCGCGTTTGATGAGCCAACCATTCTCTCGACAGGTATGGGGAATCTTGCCGAAGTACATTTAGCGGTCGATACCTTGTTGAAAGCGGGTTTGAGCAAAAAACATCTCACCATTCTGCATGCAAACACCGCTTACCCAACGCCTTTTGAGGACGTCAATTTAAGAGCGATGCTGACGCTGGCGGAAACTTTTCAGGTGGCAGTAGGTTTGTCGGATCACTCTCTTGGCATTGAAGTGCCAACGGCAGCGGTAGCGTTAGGCGCTGCGGTGATTGAAAAGCACTTCACATTGGATAAAACCCTGCCGGGGCCAGATCATCAAGCCAGTCTTGAACCTCAGGAATTAAAGGCGATGGTGAGTGCCATTCGTCATATCGAATTGGCTCTGGGGTCGGGTGAAAAAGTTACCTCAACCTCCGAAAGCGGGCACAAATCTTTGGTTCGCAAGCGCATTGTTGCCAAACAGCCGATTGAAGCGGGTATGATTTTGAGTGAAGACAATGTCACCCTCAAGCGTTCGGAAAAAGGTGCACTAGCGGCCGAGTGGGATAGGATTCTTGGGCAAACGGCGCAGTTGGACTATGAAGTGGATGATGGCATTGAGATTGGCATTGATGGTGATGATGGAGTATAGCCTTGACGATAGCCTCGACTAAACAGTTTCAACAAGCACAAAACCGGCGCAAAATCGCTGTGGTGACGGCAACCCGTGCCGAGTATGGGCTACTGTCACAATTGATTGGTTTGCTGGAAAAGCATCCTGATTTTGAGTTGCAGCTGTATGTTACCGGTGGACACTTGTCAGATGAGCAAGGCTATACCGTTGAGCGCATCCGTCAGGATGGTCATCCCATTACGGCAGAAGTGCCCATTTTGAGCCATTCAGAGCTAGACACACCATTCGGCATTTCCAAAACCACTGCCAAAGCACTAGAAGGTTTCGCGTCGGTTTTTGCACAACATCATCCTGATGCACTCTTTGTTTTGGGCGATCGTTATGAGTTACTCGGCATCTGCTCGGCAGCCTTATTGGCGAATATCCCCATTTTCCATCTCCATGGGGGAGAGGTGACAGAAGGCGCGGTAGATGACGCTATCCGCCATGCGGTTACCAAAATGGCTTCCCTACACTTTGTTGCTGCAGAACCTTATCGCCAGAGAGTGGTTCAGATGGGCGAGCAACCCGATACCGTCTTTAATGTTGGCGCACCGGGTTTGGATGTGATTTATCAGATCGACAAACTGCCGTTGACTGAGATCGAAACCTTTTTGGAGATGACCATTCACTCCCCGATTTTTTTGGTGACTTATCATCCGGTTTCTTGGGGGGACACACAAGGGCAACAGGCACTGGAAAACCTGTTTAATGCCTTTGAATCCTTGAAAACAGATTACCCGGATATGTCGATTGTTTGGACGGCGTCCAACACTGATGTCGGTGGGCATGCTTTGAATCAGCGCATCCAACAATGGGTGGTGGAAACCGAAGTGAATGCCGAGTTTGTTACCTCACTAGGCTCGCAGCGTTATTTGAGCTTGATGGGCTTATGCGATGTCGTCGTGGGGAACTCCTCCAGCGGCATCATCGAAGCACCCGCCATCGGTACGCCGACTGTGAATATAGGCGAACGCCAAAAAGGCAGACTGATGGCAGACTCTATTATCCAATGTGATGAATCTACAGCCGCTATCATTGACGCCATCCACCACGCCATGAAGTTATCGACAGCTGGCGTCACCAGCCTTTATGGTAAAGGCGATACCGCCCAACAGATACTCCAAGTGCTTGAAAAAACAGATTTTGACACCTTGCTGCCTAAGCGATTCTACGACCTCTCTTATGACGTTTAATGCGACTGATGACAGTAACCCTATTGTCGTTTTGATTGGCGCATTGGACGAACTGAACGCCGAACTTCATACCCGAATTCAAAGTGCTGAATCTGATCATTACCTTTTAATCGAGACTGAAAGCGCAGAGACCACCAATCGTAAACTACCTGAACAATTACACAGAGTTGGTTATCAAACTGATTTGCAAACCACGCTGTTACCTTTTTATGAACTGTTGGAGTCACGAGAGCTAGAAGCGATTGTATTGTCCAAACAGAATGCATTGGCTTTGGATTTGATGCAACAACTACCTCAAGCGCTGGAATCTCTAAGATATTTCAAACTTCGGGCGGATTATCCTTTTTACGTCAAAAATGCTTTGCTGAATGTTTATGACCTCAGTCATCCGATTATTGAATTTTCGGATGCTTATGAAGGCAAAACAGCGGTGGTTCTGGGTGCGGCACCTTCACTTGAGAAGCTATTGCCCTGGTTGAAACAACATCAGGAAAAGTTGGTTGTTTTCGCTGTGGCAAGGCTTGCCAAAAAACTCTTGGAAGAGGACGTTTATCCCGACTTTCTCGTTGCCTCAGATCCTACTGAAGCTTCACTGGCGCATGCACAAGACATGGAGCTGTTGCAGAACAAGAGTGTTCTGGTGGTGCAACACTATAGCAAGCCAGCATTGTTGGAGCGTTGGGGTGGCAGCATGCTTTACTGGGGGCCAAAATGGCCTCAAGAAAGTAAAGATTTCGGGCAAGAAAGGAATGTGGAAGTGTCAGGCGGCACCGTTGCCAATCTTGCAGTGGTATCGGCTTTAGGCATGGGGTGCAAAACGGTTTACCTGGCAGGGTTCGATTTTTGTTTTCCACCATCCGGTGAAACCCACCTAAAGGGGAGCATAGAATCCAATCACACCCATCGCTATGAACAAAGCGAGCAGGTCGAAAACTATTTGGGTGAAATCTGTGAGACAACGCTGGAATTCAAAAGCGCGATAGATGCTTTGCCAGAGCAGCTGCAAACACTCGTTCAGCGTTATGGTTTGCCAAATGATTTTGAGTTATGGAACCTTAATCCTAAAGCCGCCAGAATCGATGGTGTCAATGTAACTGACATCACAAGCCTTAAGCTGCCATCCTCTCAAAAGACATCTATTGATGATCTGCAAGCAAAGTTGTCTGTAGAAAGCCCTTCAGGCAAAACGGCTATCAAACACCTCCTGACGGAACTACACTCGCTGCAAAGAAAGTACCGAGATATTAAACAACTTTGCATCAAAACGCTTGCAGCTTCGTCGTCTTCTCAGCCGGATGAAGTGTTGATACAAAAGTTCGCCAAAGCCGATAAAAAGCTGAAGAAGTTAACTCACAGCGAGGATGCCTTTATCCAGCGATTCGGCTTTAAGTTTTTCACATTTGTGATTCAGTTGACAGAAAAACTGGAGCAAGAACCTAACAACCAAGCTTTGACGCGGCAATATTTTCAAACACTATTTGAAGCTTATCGTGACTCAGCGGCACAGTTGATTGCTACCGTTCAGCAGTCGCAGGAAAAAGGGCAGTTTCTATTGCACGAGCTGGAAGCTGAGCACGATTTCGAAGCACTGACAAAGCTTTGGTTGCAGCATGATAAACCGCACCGTTTCTTGCCTTGGCGATTGAAGCATTCAACCTTAGCAGCACAAGCGCAGCAGGATGCACCAGCAATTTACAATCAGTTGCAAACAGCGATAGACGAGCAGCAAAAACAGCAGCAGGAATTATCGAAAAACACCTTCGCTTATTTCACAAAAAATGCGCATAAAATCGAGGCGGTGGGCTGATTGAAGGGTAAAAAAATAAATTGCCGGCTAGAAATTACATGAAAGGTGCAATTTAGGGTCGATTTTTGCTATAACTTGCCGATAAAACATAAAACAATGAAAACAATCAGGGGAAGTACGTTTAAATGTCATTTCTAATTCCAAAACCAACACCTGTCGATCTTTCTCAATTTGAACTTCCAGAAGACCAGCTCGCTACCAAATACGGTCTGCCGCATGATGTGAAGTTCTGTAAAAAATGTACCATTTCCAACCAACGACCTAACTCTGCAGTCGAGTATAAGCACACCAAAGACTCCAAAAAAGCCACCATCAATTTTGATGAAGAGGGTGTGTGTGATGCGTGTCGTGTCGCGGAAGAAAAAGAACATACGATTGACTGGGGCATGCGTGAAGAAGAGTTGCAAGCCTTGTGCGACAAGCATCGCTCAAAAGACGGTTCTTATGATTGTTTATTGCCAGGCTCAGGTGGAAAAGACAGTTTTTATGCCTCGCATATCCTGAAAGAAAAATACGGCATGCACCCATTTACCGTGACTTGGGCACCGCATATCTATACCGAATGGGGATGGCGTAATTTCCAACGTTGGATTCATGCTGGTTTCGATAATCAACTGATGACGCCAAACGGTCGTGTACACCGCTTGTTGACCCGTTTGTCGGTAGAGAAGCTGTTCCATCCGTTCCAAGCGTTTATGATCGGGCAAAAAGCCTTGGCACCGAAAATGGCGGCGATGATGAATATCCCGTTGGTATTCTTCGGTGAGAACGAAGCCGAATACGGTAATCCAAAAGGCGATACCGATAAGGCGCAACGTGATTGGCAATATTTCACCATGACTGATGAAGCGGACATCAATATCGGCGGTGTGTCCATCAAGTCCCTAAAAGAAGATTTCGGGTTGGAAAAGTCCGACCTAGACCCTTATATGCCGGCAGACCCTGAGAAGTTGAAAGAAACGGGTGTGGAAGTGCATTACTTGGGTTACTACCTGAAATGGCATCCACAAAGCTGCTACTACTATGCGCATGAACATGGTGGGTTTGAAGCTTCTCCTGAGAGAACGCCGGGCACCTATTCCAAGTACAACTCCATTGATGACAAAATCGATGACTTTCATTACTACACCACGGGTGTGAAATTCGGTATTGGGCGTGCAACCTATGATGCCGCGCAAGAGATTCGTTCCGGCGATATTGACCGCGAAGAAGGTGTGGCGCTAGTGAAACGTTTTGATATGGAATTCCCTGAGCGTTTTGCCGAAGAGATTTTCCAATACCTGAGTATTCCGGAAAAAGAATTCCCAATCGCCTCCAAAATGTTCGAGCAACCGATTATGGACAGAGAGTATTTTGACCTATTGGCAGACACTTTCCGCTCACCGCATTTATGGAAGAAAGAAAATGGGGTTTGGGTGCAACGTCATACGGTTTGGAGGTAAATTCCGGTGTTTTCCGAAATTAATATTCTAGTTCACTACATAACGGGTTCGTCTGTAATCATTATGCTTTCTATGTTTGGTGTTTATTCATTCTACAAGCTTAGAGAATATCAGATGAAATCAAAGAAGAATGAACGGGATAGTGTAGAAGCACTTTCAAAGGCGCTGAGTGAATATCATTCAAGCAAGCTTCCTCGTAAGTTAAAGGAAGTATTATTAGAGCAAAGTTTTTCGATGAGATACGGATTTGATTTTAGCTATACGTTGCTTAATTTTTTTTTAGAAAAATATGATACATCCGAATTATTGAGACTTTATTCTAAGTCAACTAAATATATTGAATTTGATCCAAATTTGAATGAAGTGAAAATTAAAAAAGAATATGACAAACATTCTTTTTTATTTAGAAAATTGAGTAAATTAACTGTAAAAAAATATTGGTATTTTTGCATTTATTTTATAACAGCATTTTTAGCTACTATGATCTTGGCGTTTATTCCCGCTTTGGCAAAAGCCCTAGCTAGCTTTGAAGATCTTTATGTATTGGCATTTTTATGTGTAACTTTTTACCTGATTGCATGGAGTGCTCTTGATGAACATGACCAGTTATCAAGTGCAGAATTTTTGTTAAAAAAATTAGATATTAAACATGATTCGCTTAATCCCTCGTCTTGATATTAAATCCTCTCACCTGATTAAAGGGGTGAAGTTGGAAGGGTTGCGTAAAATTGGTAACCCGAATGAATATGCCCGCCGTTATTACGAGCAAGGCGCGGATGAACTGCTCTATATGGATGCAGTGGCTTCGCTTTATGGTCGTAACAACCTGACGGAAATCATCAAAGAAACTGTTAAATCCGTGTTTATCCCGATTACTGTTGGTGGCGGAATTCGTTCGGTAGCGGATGCCCGTGAAATCCTGCGTTCCGGTGCAGATAAAGTTGCTATCAATACCGCAGCCGTTCAACGCCCTGATTTGATTAATGAGATGGCGAAAACCTTTGGTGAGCAATGCGTGGTGCTGTCGGTAGAAGCCATTAAACAAGCAGATGGCAGATGGTTAGCGTTTACCGATAACGGTCGTGAGCACACAGGATTGGATGTGGTCGAGTGGGTAACGCAGGCTGTGGAGAGAGGCGCGGGTGAAATATTGCTGACATCGGTTGACCATGAAGGCGGGCGTAAAGGCTATGATTTGGATTTGGTGAGAGCGGTGACCTCTGCGGTGAATGTCCCCGTAATCGCTTCCGGCGGTATGGGTGAAGCCATGCACGGTGTGGATGCGGTGAAAGCGGGAGCGGATGCCATTGCGATGGCGGATATTCTGCATTATGACCGTGATGCGGTAGGCGGCATTCGCCAAGTCTGTTTGGACAATGGGTTGGAGGTGCGTCCTCCCCAAGCGATTTTGGAGGCCGCATCATGAGTGCAAAGGTCACCATTATCGATTACGGCGCAGGTAACCTGCTGAATGTGCAGCGTGCGTTTGAACATCAAGGTGCGCAAACCGAAATCGCCACCACCCCAGAGCAAGTTGAGCAAGCAGATCGTTTGGTATTCCCCGGCGTAGGGGCGTTTCCTGAAGCCATGCAACAACTTAAAACACAAAACCTGGTAGAAGCCATTCAGATCGCTGCCGAGCAAAAACCCTTTTTAGGGATATGCCTGGGCATGCAGATGATGCTAGAGGAAAGTGAAGAATTCGGTACCACCGAAGGCTTAAAACTTTTACCCGGCAAAGTCAGAAAACTACCGGAAACCAGTATTTCAGGTGAAATCATGACGATTCCACACATGGGGTGGGCGCAAATCAGACCGAACAAAACGCCTTGGCAAAACAGTCTATTGACATCCGTACCGGAAACCAATGCGTTCTATTTTGTGCATTCTTATTTTGCCGATGTGGCGAATGAAACTGATCAATTGGCGGTATTTGATTTCGGTGGTCACGCTATTACCGCGGCAGTGCAGCAGGATAACCGCATGGGCTGTCAGTTCCACCCGGAAAAATCGGGTGAGATGGGTTTAAGATTGATTGAAGCCTTTTTGAAGGTATGAGCCTAAATTAAAGGTGCTATTGGAGAAGCAGATGGCAGGTTATTGGCAACACATTCAAGATTCGAAACGCCCGTTGTTTTTACCGGACATCGGTACCTATTTCAATCAGGACATGGATGAAGCCAAAAGCATGATTGATGCTTTGGCGGCAACGGGTGTCACTACGGTTAAAGGTGAGGTTCTGCAAAATGCCGATGTTTGTCTGGATGCGGAATTATCCGGCAATGAAAAGTTCTGGGGACACAAGACAGGTCAAGTTGTCGAGGAAAATTACCGTGCGCTGATTGAACGTAAAGTCTTGCCGTTAAGTGCTTATGAAGAGTTGTTCAACTATGCCAAGCAAAAAGGCATGGATGTCATTGTCTCTGTCTATGATTTTGAAGGCGCAGATTTCGCCAAAGAAATTGGCTGCAAAGCCATCAAAATCGCTTCTTCAAATATCACCCATCAACCGCTGATTGAATATGTCGCACGCCTTGGGTTGCCGATGATTATTGATACCGGTCATTCCACGATTGAAGAGATGGCGAGAGCCGTCAACTGGGCACAAGATGCCGCTGCAAACCATGAAGTTGACTTGGTGGTTGAGCACAGTCCGAAAGGCCCACCAAACCCTGTGGATCAGCAAAACCTCAAGTTTATGCAAACCTTAGGCAATGCCGTTGGATTGCCTTATGGTTTATCTGACCATCATGGTGGTGAAGAAATGCTGTATGCCGCGACGGCTATGGGTGCCGTGGTATTGGAGAAAGGCGTTTGTCACGACGATATGGGTGATGAACAGGACGGCGGTCATGCCTTGCCGATTGGTCAAGTTGCCGAAGTATTGCAGAAAATTCATAACATTGCCGATGCGATGGGCGATGGCATCCGAGTATTGCCGCGTCAACGAGACAAGTATGTTTCTCGCATGGGGATGGTAGCGAAAACCCACTTGAAGGCGCAGGACACTCTGACCTTGGAAAGCGTGCACTTCGCTTTTCCAGCGCAGGGTATCAAAGCTGAGTATTGGTCTGAAGTGGAAGGGCACGTACTTAAAAATCCGATTGCCGCGGGTCAGGTTATCCGTTGGTCGGATGTTGAATTCAAAGACGATTGATTCAGGCGCTTGAGGCATGAGTTGGCTACCTGCTGAACCTGCATTTCTTGGGCTAAGACCGCCGGAGTTGGAATGGAATCCATACTTTTTGGATGACCACTCGCTTGCCTATCTATCCCCAACCTGGCAGATTTTAACAGCACTTTTTGAGAGCTTGCCGACTGTCTACCGGTTGGATACACATCACCCTCAGCCTTATGGTTTCTACCGCTTTCAAGGCGTGATTACGTTAAAAAATCCAACTCAGGAATCTCAAACTCAAAAAGTTGATTGGTTTGTCAAACTGGTTGACCCTTCTCAAGCTGAAAGGTTGATGGCGGCGCAGAACGTCGCTGACTATGTTTCTCAGCATGGCGTTGTTTCACCTCCGTTAATTGATGGATTTCCCTTGGTGTTGGCGGACGATGTGACGGCGTTTGCTTATCCTTTCTGGCAAGGACGTTTGACGAATTATGATGAGACCGATTTGAAGCAACTGGGTCGAGCAGTTGGTCAGTTGCATCAAACGCTGGCGAGTTATCCACAGCGGGAGTCGGTTCAGCAAGCCGGTGAAAAGCGCCATCACATGCTGGTGACGCGTTGGCAGAGCTTGCAACAACACGCGGCGCAGATGACTTCTTTACCAGAGGAAGCGCAAGCGATTTTGTCTTCACATAACCCTGAGTGGCTGTGGCACTTGACCGAACAGGCGCAGATGGTGCATGGCGATTTGAATGTGGGAAATATTCTGTTTTTGGACACGGGAGATGTGGCTTTTCTGGATTTTGAAGACAGCTTGACGGCATGGTTTGATCCTTTAAAGGATTTGGCGTTTATCATTGAGCGTTTTGTACTCACCGTACATGAACCAGAGCAACTAGAGTCTCATGCCTATGCCTTGCTGGATGCCTACTTTGAAGCTTACCCTTCAACGGTTGTTTCTCCGCAAAGGTTTGTGGATTTAATACAGGCGCTGGCGGTACGAGCCATGCTGTTACTGGCGGAATTAACGTTGAAACGACAGCCTGTGACAAATTCAGAGTGGAAAAAGTTTGTTTTTCTATATAATCTAGCAGAACGACACCGAATGGAGCTTGAGAATATTACGCAACCCTACACGACGCGAACTTGAAGTGGGTTGTTATCAACGTTTATGAAACTACTCATTACAGCCAGAGACCCAGCCACCGCCGTATCTTTTGAAAGATTGATTCCCACCCTGATGTCGGATGACCGTTTTACCATCCGCGTACTTTGCCAACCGCCAGCCTGTCAGATTTTTGCACCACTTGTAGAAGCCTATGCTTCCGCCACCAAACCTTTGACGTTGGTGGAAATGCCAGCAGATGAATTCACACAAGTGATTGAAGACGATTTTCTTAGAAACCAGTTTACCGAGTTTGCGCCTGATGCGGTGCTAACCGGCATTTCCGGGCCGGATACCGGTGTGGATGAAGCGGTTTTGCACTATGCACGCGAACATGGCATCGACAGCTATGCACTACAAAGCTTTTGGGGTGATATGAACCAAGCCTCCGGCGCGATACCCGATACCGCTTTTGTACTGGATGACGAAGCTGTGAGAATCACGCAAAGACGCTATCCGCAAGTGGAAAGCATTGCCATCGGTTCCATCAAGCATATCGACTATCAACATTACGATCCAATATTGGCGCGAGCCAGCCATAGACCCAACCTGGTAGATTTTTCAGATGAAAAGAAGGCTGGAAAGCCTGTTGTTTTAGGGTTTTATGGACAACCTATTTTGGAGATTCCTGGTTACTTTGCCACGATAGAAGCCTTGACCCGTCAACTGTCCAAATGGCAAAGACCTTTCAAACTGATGTACCGCCCACACCCTAAAGAATCCGATGAGCTTCGCCACAAAACCCTGAGTTTGTTTCAGGAGGCATTTGGTGACGATGTGTTCTTGGATAACTTTAATGACATCAAAGACAGCTTGGTTGTGTGTGATTTGGTGCTGAGTGCGTTCTCCACTTGCGGGTTTGATAATTTATACCTGAATGAAATGGCGCCGGAAGCTTTTAATAGCAGTGTTTATCTTTGGTTTGAACCTGAATTGATTGCTTGGTGGCAGGAATACAGTCATCTGCAAGAAATGCCGTTGATTAGTGAAGATTTGTTACTGTCGGTCGATAAAGAAGAGCAGATGCTAGAAGTTTTTGAGCAAGGACTGACACAACCAGTACAACAGCGACTGTGGCGACAAGCCAAAGCGCACTTACCAAGTGCGAGCGAGTCGATAAATATTCTGGTGAATAAGATTTGGTCGGATTTTTGCTCAAAGCAAGATAGATAAAAAAACAATGACACACTAAGGGAACACGGATGACACAACAGGCAAATATCTTAGCCTTGATTCCAGCAAGAGGTGGCTCTAAAGGGTTGATCGGAAAGAACCTTTATCCGATTTTAGACAAACCGCTATTGCAATACACCATTGATGAAGCGCAGAAAAGCCGTCATATCACTAAGTTGATGATGTCGAGTGAAGACGTGGAGATCAACCGTTATGCAGAAAGCCTTGGTGTAAAGGTGAACTATATTCGCCCAGCATCGCTTGCAGAAGATCACACGACCACCGCAGAAGCGGTGTTGCATGCCCTTGATTGGTTAGAAGAAAGAAATGAATTGCCCGATGCAATTATCTTGCTTCAGCCGACGTCTCCATTGAGAACCGTAGAGGAAATGGATGATGCCATTGAGCAGTTCCTGGCGAGTGACAAGCAGTCGTTGGTCAGTGTTCAGCCGATGAAGGAGCACCCATTTAAATGTATCCAGCAACAAGACGGTGAGTGGCAATATCTTGCCAAACCGGAGAAGTTTGTTTCTCGCCGTCAGGATTACACCAATGACTATTATGTCATTAACGGCGCTATCTATATTGTGACGCCGCAATGGTTGCGGGAAAAGGGGGAGTTTACTGGAGAAGGGGAATCCGAACTGTTTGTGATGGATTGTATTTCCGGTGTCGATATCGACGATTTGACAGACGTATTCCAAGTTGAAGCCTTGTTGAAAATGCGTCAGATGCAGCTTAAATAAGAGGGCGGTGCGATGGATTTGTTTGATTGGCAGATGATTGCAATTGATGAAAGCGCAACCGTTCGTGAAGCATTGACCGTGCTTGACCAACAGGCGATGCAAATCGTTTTGGTAGTGGACGAACACCAGCAATTAAAAGGAACGGTAACGGACGGAGACATCCGCCGTGGTTTGCTACGAGGTGAAACGCTGGACAGCCTGATCACCAGTGTAGCGAATAAAAGCCCGACCGTAGGTTATGAATCGGAAACCGAGATTGTCTGGCGCCAGCACATCAAACGTCGCTCGTTGCGACACTTGCCGATCTTGAATGACAACAAACAAATCGTTGCACTTTATTATCACAAAACCCAATCTACGCCACGACGCAACAACCCGGTTGTATTGATGCTGGGTGGTTTGGGAATGCGTTTAAGACCTTTAACCGAGACAATTCCAAAACCAATGTTGCCAGTCGGTAATCAACCGATTTTGGAAACCATCGTCAAGCATATCGCCGATCAAGGGTTTACCGAGTTCTATTTTTGCATCAACTATTTGGGTGATAAAATTCGCCAATATTTTGGTGACGGAAAGCAGTGGGGGATACATATCACCTACATCGAGGAAACTAAACCATTAGGCACGGCAGGGGCATTGAGTCTATTGCCAGAGCCTGCGAAATCGGTAGATGAACCTTTGATTGTGATGAATGGTGATTTGCTGACCAAGGTCGATTTCCGTTCTTTGCTGGAGTTTCATCAAGAACATAAGAATACGGTCACAACTTGTGTCAGAGAATATTCACATCAAGTACCTTATGGCGTGATTGAAATGGAAGGGCCGTATATCAATCAACTGGTCGAGAAACCGATTTACCGTTATTTTGTGAATGCCGGTATTTATTGTTTGTCTCCGGGTGCGTTGGGCAGAATTCCTGATAACGCGTTTTTTGATATGCCAACATTGGTTGATGATGTCATTGCGGATGGTCAAAACTCAGGGGGATTCCCGCTGACAGAATATTGGATGGATATTGGGCATATTCCAGACTATGAACAAGCCCAGGCAGACTATGAGGTCTATTTTAAGTAGTTAAAGTCTCTTGTGTTTACAAAGTAAAAAGCCGACGTTATGTCGGCTTTTTTGTGCACTAGTGTCTGGGCTGAGTGGCCAGAGCCATCAATTCGTCGGAAACGGAATTGTCTGGCTCAAGTGCCTTGATCTTATTGATGGCCTCTATCGCTTCTTCTTGAATGTTTAAGTGAATCAGCAGTTTGGCGACCTTAATCCAGGTAGCGGCATCGTCAGCATGCTTTTGCAGGTAGTGGAAATAGATTTCTACCGCACTGGAACCGTCGCCCATCGCCGCTAACATGTCAGCATAAGAGACAAAGAATTCGTCGGAATAATGTGTCAAAACTTCCAGCGTGTTAAGCGCATTGTCATAGTCTTTCTTCATCAACAGAATGTTGAGTACACGTTTTAAGCCTTCAAGCAAAAGCTTGTTGTCTTTGATTTGAATGAAGCGGTCTACGGCATCATCCGGCATGTCTTTTAATTCATAAAGATAACCTGTTCCTATGTGACAGAGATCTTCAGAGTAGGACAAGTCTTTTTCCGCAATGTAGTTGATCAGCTCTTCCAGCTCGTAAGGACGGTTTTCCGAGAAGTAACGTTTGATACGTTCATATAGCGCGCCAATATTGTCACCTTGAGACTTCAACTGTTGGCTGAGTTTGGTTTCAGTGCGTTGCAACTCTTCGTTAAACGCATCAAGCACTTTTTTTAGTGTGCTTTGCTGTTCTTCAGTCAAGTCATCAATTGACAGGCCATTCATTTTCAACCAAACAAGCGGGCGACCTTCTTCTTGGTATTCCTGCCATTTTTCAATCAATTTGGTAAAGGATTTAGTCCCTTTGGTTTCGTTAATACGATGGTTGAGACGGGTAATCGCCGTTTCAATGGATTTACGCAGGGGAATCGCAGAGTTGATGATGCCGTTGAAATAATGGATGAAAGAGTTTTTGATGTCATCACGAGTCATATTGTCTTCTTTGATACTCGGGTTCATAAACTCTTTGTAGGCTTTGATAGAGTAGTTGAAGATAAACTCCGAATGCTCACCCATGATGTGTGTGGTGTTTTTCTGAGACAAGATGATTTCTTGGGTCAGTTTGTCGGTTTCATCAAGGTTAACGAAAAGTTTCTTCGCGATTTTCTTACCGTTTTTCGCTTCTTTAACGGCATCTTTACAAATATCTCGCATTTCCTGGCAATAGGTTTTGGCGTAGTCCAAGTGTTTTTTATAGTCGTTCAAATCAAAATGCAGGATGTCTTTCATTGTCTGAACGGCATCGGCTTTTTGGGTCTCAGGCAGAACGATTTCTTCTGGGCGGCTATAAGCGACATTTTCCATCAGCGCTGTTTCTGGGCTGAGTGTAAAGAATTTATTGCCAAAGAACTCAATTGCGTGGGCAACCAGTTCTTCCATCCCTTGTCGGGCATTGGCAAAGCTTGGTGTGGTTTCCGCAATGCGCCCGGAATAGGTCTTGACGCGGTTGGTTGCCGTATCTAAGTATTTCCCAGTTTTCGACTCAAGGCTTTCGGACTCGTAGCTTTTACCGTTTTCGCCATAACAGAAATCAACACCTGAGAAGATAATCTGTTCGGATCCTAAATAACCTGCAACCGATGCCATGGTATTGGTCACCGTTGGACCAACGGTGGTGAGGTTTTCTGGTTGCTCATGTAATGAGTCTCGCCAAGGAAACATCAACCCTAAATAAGCATGAAGCCCTGTCCACTCCGCAACAAGTTTGCTGTTGACGTTGTTGGAGTGAACCAATATCGCCGTATCGCCGAACTGAAGAATTTGTTTGCTGTTGTCATAGCTCACATCATGTGGGTCAACCGATACAAAGAAATCTGGCTGAATGCCTTCTTTTTTCAAACGGTTTGCAATACGGGCAGCCGCGAAAATAACCAGTCTATCCTGGTTTTCTTTAATCCAGCCGATGCTGTCATCTAAAGAAGGCCCGCCCCCCATAATAATAGAAGTTGTGCCTTCCAAGGCACGACCAAGGTTGGCCAGTGGCATATTGTTGGATGCTAGGTTTCTGAGTTGACTGTCGATGAAGATATTGTTGATGGCATAACCGCTTTCCGAGGAAGCGAAAATGTTGTATCTATCTAATGCCTGATCCCAGTGGGTGGTGTAGGTTTGACTTTTACCATCAATCACCGCAAGAGATCGTAACAACATGTATCGGTTGTGGGACACGTAATCCGTATATAAGTCATGCAGTACGCCAAAATCCATATCCATCGGTTGCAGGTCAATTATATCTTCATCGATTTTAAAGCGATCTTGTATGTAGTCAATGATTTCAGGGCGCTCCATAATGATGTAATGGCGGCCTCGATCTTTATGGAATTGTTGCAGGTAGGGAATAAGCAGTCCCGAATCAGAGCCAACGATAATGAATAGCATGTTGTCCACATCAAGGGTTTTGCTGAAAACCTTATTGAAGGTCGAAGTGGCACCGACTGTATCAAAAGCGTTTTGGTTTATTTCCTGGAAATAGTTGTCTCCAAAAGCGTTCGTATAGAGTTTTGAGGTATCGATGCTATTCATATGTAAATCACTTGCTCTTTTTTTAAAAAATTTTCATGAAAATTTTTGGGTAAGAATCCTTTAATTTAAAGGCTTTCACGGTGATAACAGGAAGTATGCCAAAAAAAATTGAAAAAAAATTAAGTTTTTTTTCTAAAGATATATAAATACCCGCCGTTAACGATGTTGAGGACAAATAAATTAAGCGTAACGGCCTGTTAGCCAGAAAATGGAATTTGTGACATAACATATGGATTTTGTTAAGATAATTATCAAAGACGTTAACGAAAGTCGCTACACATTACTAGATGAAGGTGAGAGTCATGAACACTCTACAAAACTCTATATCTGCGGATACGCAATATAAAAGTATTGATGTTAGTGCTCAAACAGCGGCATCTTCTGGCGTAATCCAAGATGCTGGAAAAGTTAGTGGCGCTAGCACAAAAAAAGTGACGACGTCTGTCAGCGCGCAGCAGGTAGCGATTAATGCGGCTATATCTTCTACGCATTCAAAGCAGCCACAGGCTACGTCGACTCCAGCATCCAGTAGCAGTTCTTCTAGTAAGGACAATAAGCTGGCAATGGAGATATTGAACAACAAGTTGGCGCAGCTGAATAACCAAATGCAATTTAAAAAGGACGAAGTGAGCGGATTGACCTATTTTTCGCTGATTGATTCCACGACACATAAAGTCATTAAGCAGTATCCGTCTGAAGACTTTTTGCATGTCGCAAGGCGATTGACTGAGTACTTGGATCGTGTGAATTCGTCGCAACCCTTAAGTAGTGCAACAGATTCGAGAAGTGTTTCAAGTGCTATAGGTAATATTATTAGCGAATCCGCTTGATTATATAAGTTTGTCCTTTTCGCTAAAGAACGCAGAGAATGAAAATTCTTTGCGTTTTTTGTTTCTGATGTTTGGTTTTTCGACCTTTGTTGTGTTTAACCTCTTTATTACGCCTAACTATATATGTTCTTTTCCACGCGTATCATAGCTATTAACGCTGCTTAATCCTTGATTTTAAAGATGATTGACTAAAAGTGGCAATAAAAAGACAAATGTTAAGTTATTGATATTTATATAAAAATATATTTTTTTTGTTTTTTTTCTCAATTCTGTTCAAGTTTTTAATTTCTTACCCGATAACTAAACTGAAAGGAAAATGTTTTAAATACTGAATTAGCGTGAAGTGTTTAGGACATAGCAAATTTAGCTATATCTAAAGTAACCACTTGGGAGTAAGTATTATGGCTATGGTAATCAACACAAATATCGCTGCTGAAAATGCAGTACGTTTGTTGGACAGATCTCAAAAAGAAATGTCTACCTCTATGGAACGTTTGACTTCTGGTCTACGTATCAACAAAACTGCGGATGACGCGGCAGGTAAAGCGGTTGTAATGTCTATGACATCACAGGTTCGTGGTACCACAATGGCTATCCGTAACGCAAATGATGGTATTTCTCTTGTACAGACTGTTGACGGTGCTGCAGAAGAAACGGTAAACATGCTTTATCGTGTTCGTGAGCTAGCGGTTCAGGCATCCAACGCCACCTACAGTTCAGCTCAGCGTTCACAAATGAACCTTGAAGTTTCTCAGTTGAGAATCGAGATGAACCGTATCGCTTCAACCACTAAATTTAACGGTGTTAAGTTGATGGCGTCTAGTAAGACTGTTTCCATCCAAGCTGGTTGGGAAACTGCTTCTCAAAACACAGTTAAAATCTCACTTAAAACTATGAACGCATCTGCTTTAGGTGTAACTGGTACTATCCAGACAGCAGCTTCAGCACTAGGTGTAATGTCACAGGTTGATGCAGCCCTAGGGTCAATCGCAAAAACTCGTGCGAAGTACGGTGCGGTACAAAACCGTTTGGACTACACAGTATCGAACTTGCAGAACGTAAACGAAAACATCATGGCGGCAAGAAGCCGAATCGAAGATGCTAACTTTGCGACTGAAAGTGCGAACTTGGCAAGAACTCAGATCCTACAACAAGCAGGTATGAGTATGTTGTCTCAAGCGAACCAATCGCAACAAAACGTACTAAGCTTACTTCGATAAGTGAAGTCTTAAGCCAGGGCAACAGCTCTGGCTTATCCCTTTATAAAACATATCTACCTTAGTTCTCTTGCTTTAGAAATAAAGTAAATGTGTTTTTAAATGCATTCAATATTCAGATGATAGATTTTGAATAAAAGATAGCTGTAACCCTTACAGCAATTATTCTCAAGGTTTCCCTTGTGTGTTAACGGCATTGTTCAGAAATGGCTTGCCGTTTTTTTTATTCCCGCTTTTAGCTTTTCCAAACGACCTCCGTTTCCCCAACCTGGCAGATTTTGCCATGTACGTCCATGCTCATTATTTTTCATATCTAATTCAGTGTGATCAAAGCATTATTTTTCATTGATTTTTCTAAGTTGTTGAAAAAAATATAGATTTTTTTAGTAAAAAAACTAAAGCATTTGTTTTACTGCCGATAAATAAGTTGAAGGCAGCAAAGAATGCCTCACATAAATATATAAAAAGATACACACACAACACACACAAGGAGAATCACCATGTTAGTGATTAATACTAATATTGCATCTGAAAATGCAGTACGTCTGTTAGACAGATCTCAAAAAGAAATGTCAACCTCTATGGAGCGTTTGACTTCCGGTCTAAGAATCAACAAAACAGCGGATGACGCGGCAGGTAAAGCGGTTGTAATGTCTATGACATCACAAGTTCGTGGTACCACAATGGCTATCCGTAATGCAAATGATGGTATCTCATTGGTGCAAACTGTAGATGGTGCTGCGGAAGAAGTGGTAAACATGCTTTACCGTGTTCGTGAGCTAGCGGTTCAGGCAACCAACGCCACCTACAGCTCGGCTCAGCGTTCACAAATGAACATTGAAGTTTCTCAGTTGAGAATCGAGATGGGGCGTATTGCTTCAACCACCAAATTTAACGGTGTTAAGTTGATGGCATCTAGTAAAACTGTTTCTATCCAAGCCGGTTGGGAAACAGCCTCACAAAACACCATCAAAATCTCATTGAAGCGTGTAGCAGCTTCTGCATTAGGTGTAACAGGTACTATTCAAACAGCGGCATCTGCACTTGGTGTAATGTCACAGGTTGATGGTGCGTTGGTATCGATTGCGAAGACACGTGCTAAGTACGGTGCGGTACAAAACCGTTTGGACTACACCGTATCGAACTTGAAGAACGTAAACGAAAACATCATGGCGGCAAGAAGCCGAATTGAAGATGCAGACTTTGCGACTGAAAGTGCGAACTTAGCAAGAACTCAGATCCTACAACAAGCAGGTATGAGCATGTTGTCTCAAGCGAACCAATCGCAACAAAACGTTCTAGGTCTGTTGAAATAATCAGGTATTAGATTGATACGAGTTTGTTTTTACTCTGGAAATACCTTACAGGTAAACTCCAGAGTAAGGACAGGTTCGCAACTTACTTTGCGGAGATAAGGAAACTACCTGTATTCAACCAGTTTTTATGTATCCGATTTCGAACCAACACTGACGAGATTTGATACATCAATACTGGTGATTGAAAAAGCTGATGCATTGTTGCATTGAAGTATTGAGTAAAAATTCAAGGGTTGACCCTGATTAAGAGCTTTATAAAAACTAACGAAAGTTATATCATATTAGCTTAGGAGTTTTCCTTGTGTGTTAACGGCATTGTCCAGAAATGGCTTGCCGTTTTTTTTATTCCCGCTTTTAGCTTTTCCAAACGACCTCCGTTTCCCCAACCTGGCAGATTTTGCCATGTACGTCCATGCTCATTGTTTTTCATATCTAATTCAGTGTGATCAAAGCATTATTTTTCATTGATTTTTCTAAGTCGTTGAAAAAAATATAGATTTTTTTTAGTAAAAAAACTAAAGCATTTGTTTTACTGCCGATAAATAAGTTGAAGGCAGCAAAGAATGCCTCACATAAATATATAAAAAGATACACACACACAACACACACAAGGAGAATCACCATGTTAGTGATTAATACTAATATTGCATCTGAAAATGCAGTACGTCTGTTAGACAGATCTCAAAAAGAAATGTCAACCTCTATGGAGCGTTTGACTTCCGGTCTAAGAATCAACAAAACAGCGGATGACGCGGCAGGTAAAGCGGTTGTAATGTCTATGACATCACAAGTTCGTGGTACCACAATGGCTATCCGTAATGCAAATGATGGTATCTCATTGGTGCAAACTGTAGATGGTGCTGCGGAAGAAGTGGTAAACATGCTTTACCGTGTTCGTGAGCTAGCGGTTCAGGCAACCAACGCCACCTACAGCTCGGCTCAGCGTTCACAAATGAACATTGAAGTTTCTCAGTTGAGAATCGAGATGGGGCGTATTGCTTCAACCACCAAATTTAACGGTGTTAAGTTGATGGCATCTAGTAAAACTGTTTCTATCCAAGCCGGTTGGGAAACAGCCTCACAAAACACCATCAAAATCTCATTGAAGCGTGTAGCAGCTTCTGCATTAGGTGTAACAGGTACTATTCAAACAGCGGCATCTGCACTTGGTGTAATGTCACAGGTTGATGGTGCGTTGGTATCGATTGCGAAGACACGTGCTAAGTACGGTGCGGTACAAAACCGTTTGGACTACACCGTATCGAACTTGAAGAACGTAAACGAAAACATCATGGCGGCAAGAAGCCGAATTGAAGATGCAGACTTTGCGACTGAAAGTGCGAACTTAGCAAGAACTCAGATCCTACAACAAGCAGGTATGAGCATGTTGTCTCAAGCGAACCAATCGCAACAAAACGTTCTAGGTCTGTTGAAATAACAAAACAAAAAAGCCCCAGATAGGGGCTTTTTTGTTTAAGTTGGCGCATAATTTGTTTAGAAGCTTTTCTCTAACCATGAATAAATATTGAAAAGTCTTCTTCTATGTTTAAAGTTATTGCTCAGTTGGCCGATTTAGTCATCAAGAGCTATAATAAAACAACGAGCAGCTCGGTTAAGTTATTAAAACTTGCACGCCTTGAGACTGGAGAAAAGTTATGACCACATCAACAACACCAACGAATAGTGAAATTGGTGCTAGCATATTAAACTCTTTGGGAGCTAATAAGTTTGACGTTACAACCATAACGAAAACATTAGCGACAGCATCTGTAGCAGCACAAAGAGCGAACCTGGATGCTCAAAACACCAAATACACAACACTTCAAAACGGCTTTGACACTTTAAAGCAAGCGCTTGAAGGCTTTTCTTCGCAGATTTCAACGCTAACGGACTTTTCAAATTTTCAGCAAAAAACCATTACGTCCTCTGACGCCAGTGTTATTGATGCGACGGTAACAGGTACGCCTGCAAATGCAACTTATCAGGTTGAGGTTCAAAACCTTGCAACTGCTCAAACGATAGCAACCCAAACAGCTTATTCTTCAGCCGCGACGGCGATTGGCCAAGGGACTCTGTCTATAACTGCAAACGGCACGACAACCAACCTGACAATTGACCCAACGAATGATACTTTGACAGGCATTAGAGACGCTGTTAATGCTGCAGGTATTGGTGTGACAGCTTCCGTAATTAATGTTGGAACAGGGTACAAGCTTGTATTTTCATCGGCCAATACAGGGGCGAGCAATCAGTTCACTGTTTCAGTAACAGATTCTGATGGTAATAACACTGATACAAGTGGTCTATCACAATTAATCAATGCCAATATGAATCAAACCGTAGCGGCACAAGATGCTACTTTTGTCTTGAATGGCTTGAGCATTAATAGCGCTTCCAATAATGTTTCAGGCATCATTGATGGCGTGACTTTGAACTTGAAGGGTTCAGCGCTAGGGCAAACAAAAACATTACAGATTTCTTCAGATACCAGTAAGTTAGATCAAAGCATTTCGGATTTTGTTGACCTATATAACTCATTAGACAATATCTTTAAAACGCTAGGATCTTATGACAAGCCACCAACAGATGCGAGTGGTAACCCTGTACAGGGAGATCAAACAGGTGCGTTGAAAGGTGACCCAGCATTAAGAGAAATTAAAAACCAAATTCGTCAATCAATGATTGAGTCTATTCCAGGGCTTACGGGTGCTATCCAGTCATTTGCTGATATCGGTATTACATCTAACTTGGATGGGACATTAAGTCTAGATAAAACCATGTTATCTAATGCGTTGGCAACTAGCCCGGATGCGGTTGGAAAATTGTTTGCTGCAAATGCCACAGCGACCGACAGCTTGGTGACTTACAAAGGGTCAACGACGGATACGGTTGAAGGTACTTATAACCTGACCGTAAACGTTGCTGCGGCACAGGCTTCTATTACCGGCGGCGCGACTGGTGGCGGTAATATCACTATCGACAACACAAACAACACTTTGCAAGTCAGTGTGGATGGAACCAGTTCTTCGACATTAACGCTTGCAGCAGGAACCTATACGCCAAATGATTTGGCAACAGCGATCACGAGTGCAATTAATAATGATAGCGCGATTAAGGCCGGTGGTAGTAGTGTGTCCGTTCAGTACGATACGACTACTCAAGCATTCACGATTAATACGAATAAGTATGGTTCTGCATCTACCTTGTCGTTGGATAGTGGAACACTGTTGACATCTGGTGTAACTGGTTTAGCTGTGACTGCACAGGTGACAGGTCAAGATGTTCAAGGGTCGCTTGATCAAAACGGTAGCTTCTATACTTTTATAGGGAAAGGGCAAGATGTCACAATTAACAGTATCTTGGCCGGTTCTCCAAAAGGCTTAGAGTTTAATGTTGACGGTACACAAACAGGTGCTCGTGGAACCATTACGTTTAACCGTGGTTATGCAGATAAACTAACAAAATTGTTTTCAGGGTTGAATGATACTTCAACGGGTCTGATTGGAACTCGTTTATCGAATATTCAAGACAAACTTGACAGGGTGAAAGAAGAGCAAACAAAAGTCGATGACCGCTACAACAAAATATTGGCGCGTTACCAAGCTCAGTTTGGTGCTTTGCAAACATTGTTGAACCAAATGGATAGCACCAGACAGTCTTTATCAAGCTCTTTAGCGGGCATTTTAAGCAGCAGTACTGGAAAATAATAAATCAATAGCCAGAAGTAAACCAAGGGAAGTATTATGAATCCATTGATGAAACAGAAATTCCTAAACCAATACCAACAAACTTCATTGGAAACGGGTTTAGAGAATGCGTCTCCTCATAAGCTGGTTTCAATGTTGTATGATGGTGCGCTTGAGACCATGGCGAATGCTAAAGGTGCCGTAGAGCGTAAAGATTATGAAGCCAAAGCGCACAATCTAAATCGTGCCATTCTGATCATCGGTACATTGCGTAGCGGGTTGGATATGGAAAACGGTGGAGAGGTTGCTAACAACTATGCGGAGCTTTATGGCTATATCAACCAAAAACTATTGCATGTCAGTTTTAAAAACGATTTGGAAGCCCTAGCAGATGTGATGGATTTGATTCGCAATTTGCGTGATAGCTGGAACTTGATGCCTGACAACATGAAGTCTGCGACTAAAGATCAGTTGGGTAACCTTAAAAAAATGAAGGCTGGACGTGGATAATCAAGTTGTACAGTGCCTGCATCATTCAAAATTGATGCTTATGCATGCCGAAAATCAAGAATGGGAAGAGTTCATTGAGCTTCACCCTGTTTGGGAAGATGAAATCGGCAAGTGTTTCGTTGGTATCACTCCGCAAGAAGATGCTGAAGCTTTAGCAAGCATTTTGGTGGAGTTGATAGCAGATGTCGATAAAATTCAAGGGCTTATCAAGAGCCGTATGTCTGAAATTGAAAATAATTTCTCACGAGTTATTCAGCAACAGAAAGCAATGAATAGCTACTTAAAATAACCCTAAAACTTCTAAGATCATTCTTTTAATTTAAAAATCGTGCCAAATTTTTGACATCCCGCTGAAAAACCGCTATAAAGTAGGAAATGTCGAAAACGGAACGGCGACTAGATGTCTCAAGAACTTTTAACCTCTTTGGTTGGCAACGGGCCAGCCATGCAGAAAGTCAAAAAACTCATTCTTCAAGTGGCGAAAACAGATGCCACAGTTCTTATTCTTGGTGAATCAGGCACAGGTAAAGAAGTCGTCGCACAATCGTTGCATACGGTTTCAGCTCGGTCAGATAAGCCATTTGTCCCTATCAATTGCGGCGCTATCCCAGGCGAACTCCTAGAGTCCGAGTTGTTCGGTCATGAAAAAGGTGCGTTTACCGGCGCGATTACTGCTCGAAAAGGGCGTTTTGAAATGGCTGAGAAAGGCACGATTTTCCTGGATGAGATTGGTGACATGCCTTTGCCGATGCAGGTCAAACTGTTGCGAGTGTTGCAAGAACGTATTTATGAGCGTGTGGGCGGTACGCGAAGCTTAGAGTGCGATGTACGCGTTATTGCAGCGACACACAGAAATTTGGAAGACAATATTTCTGAAGGCAAGTTTAGGGAAGATTTGTTTTATCGCTTAAACGTTTTCCCTATCGAAATGCCGGCTCTAAGAGAACGCCCAGAAGATATTCCAGATTTGTTCGAGTTCATGTTTCAAAAAATCAAAGGGATGAGCCGAGAGATACCACTCATTTCCGAAAGGGCAATGATTGCTTTGCAAAATTATTCTTGGCCTGGAAATGTACGTGAGCTTGGTAATCTTGCAGAAAGATTGTCTATCCTATTTCCTGGTCTCACTGTCGACTATGATGACCTTCCTGAAAAGTACCAAGTTGAGCTAAAAGAAAATGCTTCTCTCATTAAGGTGAGTGATACTTCATTAATTACCTCGAATAAAGCGTTAGTCGCTGATGATGAATCAAAAACTGATGTTCCTGAAGTGAGTAACAGTGAAGAATTGCCCGGTGTAGAAGGGGCTGTTGTTTATGAGAGTGGGTTAGGTCGTATTCCTGACTTAGAGTCCGGTTTGGACTTGAAGTCATATTTGGTTGAAATGGAAGTTCAGCTAATTCAGAGAGCTTTGGCACAAACAGATGGGAATGTTTCGCAGGCAGCGAAACTCTTACAGACCAACAGAACAACGTTGGTTGAAAAAATTCGCAAATTTAACCTTTAAACTTAAGAGTCGTGTGTGTCTGAAAATACAGAACTCGAACAAAAACGGTTAGCCGAATTGGAAGCAGCCTTTGAGCTGTTCAATCAAACGTCTTCGCAATTGACGCAAGCCTATGAATCTTTACAGAATCAGGTTGAAGATCTTCAGACAAAACTAGCTGAGAGTGACAGAGAGAAACAAAAAGTCGGCGAGCGTCTTGAGCAGCTCCTGAACCTTTTGCCGGCGGGCGTTATTGTTCTGGATTTAGATCAAAAAATTATTGACCTTAATCCTGCTGCTATCGCTATTCTTGGGCGAGATGCCATTGGTCGTCAATGGGATGTTGTGGTGAGAAATGCATTTTTGATGCAAGACGATGCGGGGACATTGTTAACTCACAATCGGATGGCCTACCAGCTTTCAGAGTCTGTATTGACCTTTTCGGAAACGGAAAGAGAATCTTCTCAGCCAGTTGGAAAGATTTTGTTGATACAAGATGTGACTGATGCGCGCAATTTACAACAGCATATCAGTCGTTATCAACGTTTAAGCTCAATGGGTGAAATGGCTGCTTCACTTGCTCACCAAATCAGAACCCCTTTAGCTTCTGCATTGCTCTATGTTTCGCAACTAGGCTCCGAAGAGCTGGATGATGACAAGCGACAAAAGTTTGTCGACAAGTCTTTGAAAAGCTTACACCACCTTGAAAACCTGATAAAAGACATGTTGCAATATGCAAAAGGTGGGCGTGTTCATGATAAAAAAATTCAGATTGCAGAATTAATTGAAAATGTTAAGCACGCCGTAGAAAGTCGTGTAGAGCAGTCGGAAAGCGAAATACGCTATGAAACGATTTCTGAAGAATTCTATGTGGTCGGCGATACTGATGCGCTCTTGACAGCATTACAAAACTTGGTGATAAATGCGATAGACGTTGTACATAAGCATGCGTATATCACAGTGGATGTTAGAAAAATCACAGAGGGCCAAAGAGAAATGGTGGATATTAGAATTTCAGATCGTGGCCCGGGAATTGATGAAACCTTATTGAATAAGGTTTTCGAACCTTTTTACACAAGTCGTGCTCAGGGAACCGGTTTGGGTTTGGCGGTCGTGCGTGCGGTGGCAGAAGCGCATGATGGCGAAGCTTGGGTGATGTCCGTCCAGGGAAAAGGGGCGACATTTGGTATTAGACTGCCACTGATTCAAACGAAGGAGGCTGCATGACGATTGCAAAGATTTTGATTGTCGAAGATGACAGCAAACTTCAAGAAGCTCTAGTCGATACGCTTGAGTTGAACAAATTTGAAGTCGTTGCGGTGAGCTCTGCACAAGATGCTCTAGTCGCTTTGGATGATGAGATTGCTATGGTGTTCTCGGATATTCGTATGGATGGTTCTATGGATGGCTACGAGTTGATGAAACGCATTCGTGCAATCAAACCCTATTTACCGATTGTTTTGATGACTGCGTATGGCACGGTTGAGCAGGCAGTAGAAGCAATGAAAGCCGGTGCAGTGGATTACATCCTGAAGCCATTTGAAGCCGATATTCTTGTGGAAAAAGCCAAAGCCTACTTTTATCGTGATGCTTCCAGTACAGAGGATTTTGTAACGGCCGATCCTGCGATGATTCAGCTTAAAGCGATGGCGCAGAAGGTTGCAGACAGTGAAGCCAGTGTCATGATTTCCGGTGAAAGTGGTACGGGTAAAGAAGTGTTAGCACGCTTTATTCATAATAATTCCAAAAGAAAAGACCAACCATTTATTGCGATTAACTGTGCAGCCATTCCTGAAAATATGTTGGAAGCCACTTTATTTGGTTATGAAAAAGGCTCCTTCACAGGAGCCTTAAAATCTATGCCTGGAAAGTTCGAGCAAGCGCAGGGCGGTACCATTTTTCTTGATGAGATAGGTGAGATGAAAGCTGACCTGCAAGCCAAGCTACTGCGTGTGTTGCAAGAAAGGGAGGTGGAGCGTATTGGCGGGTTGAAGTCGGTGGATTTGGATGTCCGAGTATTGAGCGCTACAAATGTTGATATGAAAAAAGCCATTATGAATGGTGATTTCCGTGAAGACCTATTCTATCGACTCAATGTATTTCCAATTAAATTGCCTTCGTTGAAAGAGCGACCTAAGGATATTGCCGCGATTGCGGAAAGATTGTTGCAAAGACACTGTGGTAATAGTCGTGTTGAACCCATGATGTCAGCACCTGCCATGAAAGCACTGTTACAGTATCCGTGGCCGGGTAATATTCGAGAGTTGGATAATGTTATTCAGCGCGCCTTGGTTGTGATGTCTGGTAATACCATTCATGAAAACGATATTTTGTTGGATGATGTTCCTCGGTATGCCCCAGCTGCTCCAGAGGAAACCTCGGAAGCTCCGAAAACCGTTTCTATGCAAGAAGCATCTGAAATGGATGATATGCTTGAATCAGAACCTATGTCTATGGATTTGAAAGAGCGAGAAGTGCAGCTGATTTTAGAAACGCTTAAAGCCAACGACGGCCATAGACAAAAAACGGCAGAGGCCTTGAATATCAGTCCTAGAACGCTTAGATACAAATTGGCGAGATTCAAAGAACAAGGTTTAGAAGTTATGTAATTCGACATTTGTCGGGAGCCCCCAACCTGGCAGATTTTTGAAGTCGGAAATTTGACACTTTTTTGGCATGTCAATTGCTGAATTGTGTCATAATTGAAAGAAATTGACGGTTAGTTTATTTAAGATAGAATGCTTAAATACGCTGATTGTAGACACTGGAGTGGTTGAAAGAATGAGTCAAACAATTGATACGCAAAGCTTAATGATGCAAATGCGAGCACTTGCTTCTGAAGCTGCATCCAAATCTGCGCAGCCAGCTGAACAAGCGACGGGGATGAAGAGTGCGGAAAATTTTGCCGACCTTCTGTCCCAATCTGTGAACGCGGTAGCTGAACAGCAAAATAAAGCTTCTGAGCTGAAAGATGCTTTTGAGCGCGGTGATAAAGTTGATTTGACAGAAGTCATGATTCAGGCACAGAAGGCAAGTTTGTCTTTTCAAGCAATGACACAGGTTCGTAATAAACTTGTAGAAGCTTATAAAGACATCAAGAACATGCCGATTTAATTTACAAGGATTCTGTAGTCGATGGCTGAACAACCTGTAATGGATTCAAACTTGAATACGGTTAAACCGTCAGCGGCATCGACTCTCATTAAAAACCTCACCTCTTTGTCCGTTGCTAAACAAGTTAGCCTTGTCATAGCGCTGGCTGCCGCTATTTCTCTAGCGGTAGGGATTGTTCTGTGGTCGCAGGCGAAAAACTATACGCTTTTATTTGGCAGTATGGACGCCAAAGACCTAACTGAAGTCATTCAAACATTAGACCAGGAAAAAGTCCCTTATAAGTTAGATGAAGGATCCGGCGCGATTCTTGTGCCTGATGATATTGTGCATTCATTGCGTCTTAAACTTGCAGCTCAAGGCTTCCCTAAACAAGCACCTACTGGCTACCAGATTCTAGACCAAGATCAGGGGTATGGGATTTCTCAGTTTAAAGAAACCACCCAGTATCACCGAGCACTAGAAGGTGAGCTGGCCAAGTCTGTAGAGACTATCAATTCTGTGAAGTCGGCGAGAGTCATGCTAGGTCTGCCGAAACGTTCTGTTTTTGTCAGAAAGCAAAGAGATGCGACCGCTTCTGTTGTTGTGACTCTTTACCCAGGACGAGGCTTGAATGACGAACAAGTCAACGCGATTGTGTACTTGGTGTCGTCAAGTGTTCCCAATTTGCAACCGAAAAATGTGACGGTGGTCGATCAGCAGGGTAACTTGTTGACGAGCGATCAGCAAATCGGTGGTATGAGTACGAGCTTGAAGCAATTGGCTTATACACGACAAATCGAAGATACCTTATCACGCAGAATTACCCAGTTACTGTCTCCGATTGTGGGTGGTAATCATAAAGTCCGTGCCCAGGTGACAGCGGAGATGGACTTTACTCAGCAAGAGCAAACAAGGGAAAACTATCAGCCTGATCCCGAAGCTATTCGCTCTGAGCAAGAAATCAAAGAAGTGAATAATAAGCCTGATCCAGGCGGAATCCCAGGTGCGTTAACCAACCAACCACCAAGAGCTGGTGTGGCACCAGAAACGGGTTATAAATCTTCAGGTGCTTCTGGTGGTGTTCAAAGCTCAAAAGAAAAAACCACTAAAAACTATGAGTTGGATCGCACGGTTTCACATATCAAAAATGCAGTCGGTTCTATCAGACGTCTTTCCGTTGCTGTGGTTATCGATGATAAAACAGATGTAGATGCTGAAGGTAAGACCAGTAAGAAACCGCTGACGGAAGACGAATTGAAACGTTATCGTCAATTGGTTAGTGATGCGGTTGGGCTTGATGAAACTCGTGGTGATACATTAAGTATTGTCAATGCTGCCTTTGCGCCAGAAGTTCAGCAGTCATATGAAGTACCTAAGATTTGGGAACAATCATGGTTCTGGAATTTGGTCAAACAAGTGCTTGCAGGTCTTGCGGTGTTGATCATCATCTTCGGTGTGATTCGTCCGATGTTGAGGGATTTGTCGAAACAAGACGAAGCCTTTAACGATTACCTAGAAAATGTTCCTCTGGAAGAAGAAGAGCTGGAAAATGCAGACGAGATTTCTAAAGCGCTTGAACAGATGAATGAAGAGGTTAAAGCGACCGCAGAAGAAGTACAAGAAGAGTCTCAGGAAGAGAAAGAAGTTATTGAGAAAGTTAAAGCCATTGTTGCAGCCAACCCGAAAGTGGCATCGCATATTATTAAGCAATGGATGAAGCCGTCGGAAAAAAGGTAAGTAGTCATGCCTAAGTCAAATATTGAAGAAGTTGAAGAAAAAGAACTGACTGGTTTGGAAAAAGCTTCCATTCTACTGTTGGCTTTGGGTAAAGATACGGCCTCTAAAGTGTTGGCGCATTTGAACCCGAGAGAAGTCCAGCAAATCGGTACAGCGATGACAAGTGTGACGGATGTTTCTCACAGTGATATCCATTATGTCATGCATGACTTTATGGATGAGTTAGGGGAAGATGCACTTGGTGTTAACCCTACCGAGTATGCGCAGTCGTTGATGGTAGATGCACTTGGCGACGGCGGCGGCGGTTTGATGGATGCCGCGATGTTAGGAGATCAAATTAAGGGCTTGGAAGCATTGAAATGGATGCATCCATCAACTATCTCCAATATGTTGCGCAATGAACACCCTCAGGTTACAGCGATTGTTTTGTCTTACTTTGATCCAGAATTATCCGCTGAAATCCTGAGAGGTTTGCCGGAGCGGTTCCAATCGGAAATTGTTTATCGTATTGCAACGTTAACCACTATTCAGCCTAGAGCACTATTTGATTTGAATGATGTTATTCAAAATGCATCAAGTGATGGTGAAGGTGGTAAGCTGGCAACAATTGGCGGTGAGAAAAAAGCGGCGGAAATCCTCAACTTTGTTGGTAGTGGTATTGATTCACGTGTGTTGGACGATATTGCGGTTGAACATGAAGATATCAGTAAAGCGATTCAAGACAAAATGTTCGTCTTTGAAGATATTAGTGGCATTGAACCTCGTGGTGTTCAGACAATTCTTTCCGAAGTACCGAATGAAGTGCTTAAGGTTGCATTGAAAGGTGCGGATCAAGATATGATCGACCTATTCCTTGGTAACATGTCTAAACGTCAGGCTGAAATGTTGAAAGAAGAGCTCGAAATGAGTGGGCCAGTCAAACTCAGCGATGTTGAAGATGCGCAAAGATCTATTATTCAAACGGTTAGGCGTTTGGCAGACGAAGATAAGATCGTTATGCCTGGCGGTGGTGAGGAGTTTGTATAATCTATGTCGATGGAGACTGAAAAGGAAGGTGTGTCGTCAAGCATTGATGAACAAGAAGATATTCCTCAAGCGACCGTAATCAGTTCGGATGCTTTCAATGCTCCCGAGGTAAAAGCCTGGAAATTTGCCAACCTAGAAGAACAGGCAAAACAGGAACATCAAAAAATTCGTGATGATGTGCTAGAAAAGCTTCGTAAAGAAGTGGAGCCTCAAGTTCGTGAACAATCCATATTGATTAAAAGGCAAGCCTACGAAGAAGCTCAGAAGAAGGGTTATGAAGAAGGGTTCCAGCAGGGTGTTAAGGCAGGGCGATTAGAAGGCAAAAGCCAAGCTCAGAAAGAAGCCGAAGAACGTCTAACTCCTCAGGTCAAATCTTTGCAAGAACTTGCAGAATTCATGGTTGCACCTTATCAACGTATAACGGAGCAAGTATTTGCCCAGTTAGCCGCGTTGTCGATTGAAATTGCCAAAAAAGTCGTTGAGAAGGAAATCGTTCAGCACCAGGATTGGGTTCTTGAAGCGGTAAAAAAATCGGTTAATCGTCTTCCAAATGAGATTGAACCGATAGAAGTGCATTTGAATCCCGAAGACAAACAAATCGTAGAAACTTATGCGGAAGATTCTCGAACCAATTGGGTGTTGATCGCGGATGAAAATATTTCTATCGGCAGTTGTAAGGTTAAACAGAATGCATCAACCTTGGTTAACGATTGGCGAGAGCAGTTGGAAACCTTGTTAGAGGAAACCTATTCCATTGCAGAAAAACTTTCGGAACCCGAAGAAACAACGGCTTCAGCTGAAGACGCTAATCAAGAACAAACTGTAGACGAAACATCTTCTTCGCCTAACCTATAGAGAGAAGATGCCATGCTTAAACAGCTTTTCAATCAATATTTATCCCACAAAACCTCAGAACTCATTGAGCAGATTCCTGAAGTTTCCCCTTTGAGAGTAGAAGGGCGACTTACTCGAAGTGTTGGAATGACACTTGAAGTTGAAGGAACTTATGCACCTATTGGCTCAAGATGCCAAATTCAGTCTCAATCACATGGTGATGTTGAAGCTGAAGTGGTCGGGTTCAATGGTGATCGTTTATTTTTGATGCCCATTGGCGATGTTCAGGGCTTAGAGTCAGGCGCAAAAGTGACACCAATACCTGGTGGTATCAAGGTTGGGGTTAGTGAGGCTATGTTGGGACGAGTGTTGGATGGAGCTGGAAAACCCTTGGACGGTAAATCACCAGTTGTTTGTGAGGATCGCGTTCCGCTTCATGGTAGGAAAATCAATCCTTTGGAGCGCAGTCCAATCGAAGAACCATTGGACGTCGGTATTAAGGCAATCAATGCATTATTAACAATTGGCAAAGGTCAGCGTGTTGGCTTGATGGCAGGAACCGGTGTTGGTAAAAGTGTGCTGCTGGGGATGATGACTCGCTACACGGAGGCCGATATCGTTGTTGTTGGTTTGATTGGTGAACGTGGTCGAGAAGTAAATGATTTTGTAAGGAATAATTTAGGACCTGAGGGGTTGAAGCGAGCAGTAGTTATTGCAACGCCTGCAGACGTTTCTCCTTTGATGAGAATGCATGGAGCTATGTTGGCAACCGCGATAGCTGAGTACTTTAGAGACAAAGGTAAAAAGGTATTGTTGTTAATGGATTCCTTAACGCGCTTTGCTCAAGCTCAGCGAGAGATTGCGCTAGCAGTTGGAGAACCACCAGCCAGTAAAGGTTACCCGCCTTCGGTTTTTGCAAAGTTACCACAATTGGTGGAAAGAGCGGGTAATGGCTTTGAGAACGGCGGTTCCATAACGGCAATTTATACCGTGTTGGCTGAAGGGGATGATCATGTCGACCCTGTTGTGGATTCAGCAAGAGGGGTGTTGGATGGGCATATTCTGTTATCAAGAGATATTGCTGACTCAGGTCGTTATCCTGCCATTGACATAGAGTCTTCCATTAGTCGTCTGATGATTGATATTGTTCCTAAGGAACAAGTCAGTGTGGCGCGTCGTTTTAAGCAGATATATTCTAACTACCAGAAAAATATCGATCTGATTAACGTTGGCGCCTACCGCCAAGGAAGTGACAGAGAAATTGATTTGGCGATTGCCAAACACCCGATTTTTAATCAATTCCTTTCTCAAGATATCGGTGAAAAATACACGATTGAAGAAAGTGTTCAATCCTTAAAAGCTGTTGTTTCATAAAGTAATTTTCAATGTTAAAACGTTTGGAACGAATGAAAAAGTTGGTCGAACTTGCTCAGGATGATCTTGAAAAAGCATCAACTTATCTGAAAGGAATCCAGCAGCAGATTGCACTGCATCAAAGCCAGATCGAGGCACTAAAATCTTATCAATCTGACTATATCCAGCAGTTAACCCGAAGAGAATCGACAACTTTACAGCAGTTGAATACCACCCAAGCGTTTTTGGATAAGCTCAATACGGCAATTGACCAACAAACTGAAGAAGTGGCGCGCCTTAATCAAGCTGCGGATGAAGCTGAAAAGTCCTGGATTGAATTCAAGACCCGAGAGCAAGCGTTGGTTAAACTTTACGAAAAAATTAAAAAAAATCATGATGTTAAAATGGATAAGGCTGAACAGAAAATTCTTGATGACCTTAGCGGGAGACAGTTTTTTCTCAGAAATCAATTGGATGATTAATCTCGTTTGTTCAATATTTTCTGAAATTGGCTTGCTAGTTGCTTTGACATGGATAAAATCACCAACTCAATTGCAAAGAGCATGTTTATGAATGGACAAATTAGCCTATTAAATGCCATTTCCGAAAAAGAGCCTCAGACAAGCAATGTCGAGCGGCAAACTTTGCCTAAAGGCGCTAATGCATTTGCCTTATTAATGGCGGGCAATCATTCAAGTAAATCAATTCCAACCTCTAAATCAGTAGAGAAACACAATACTGAAGCTGATAGTGGTAAAGAGGCGGTTGCATCTACTGAACAAGTTTCTACTGACAAAAAGATAAAAGAAAGCGATAGCGATAGCAAAAGTGCAAAAAAAGCACTGGATGATGTACTTCCTCAGCTTTCTTTGAAAGACACACCATTAACCGTTTCTAAAGACAGTCCATCGCAAACTGTTTCAACTCAATCTCCTTCAACGCCAGCTGATGAAACAATTTCGGTAGAAGACGCTGGCATTGCCCCGCCCTCAACAGAAGTAGCTGACGGCAAAGATACGGTCGACACAGATGCGCTTGTCAATGTGCCTGTGCAAACAGACGGTAATGCGACTTTGCCCTCTGTATCACCAGTTGCCGCTGACAGCAGTGTTACTGATGTTTCTAATCTAGAGACTGATGAAGCTGGCGCAGCAAATACTCAAAGTGTGACGACGGTTTCAAGCAGCATCGCGACAAGCGCGCCAGTGGCTGCTCTTTCTGCAGATGATGAACCTTCACCGAGTGTTGTTGATAAAAAGACAAATGGGCAAGTTGTAGCCTCTCAGGACGTGAACGTAAATGCGAATAAAGCAACGGGAGTGGATGCGAGTAAGGTAGCTACCCCCGCACCAGTGGCTCAAGAAAGGAACGTTGTAGATAATAGCTCAACACCTGTACAGCAAAGCTTAGTGGACAGCCATAAGGTAAATACTCACCAAACGAATTTGACAGTAAATGCTGTAAATAATGATCAGGCGAGCACGCCAGCCGCTTCTGTTCAAAGTACTCCTAATCCAGCTATTACTGCTGAAGTCGCAACAGCAGCTACTCCTGCTACCGACAAATCACAGGTGGCAATGGCTTCTCAATATACAGGAAACCAAGTTACTGCTAGTGCGACGACTACTAGTACGAGCACTACTACAGTGTCTAGTGCGACAACTTCAAGTTCAGATAATTCATTGAATTCTCAATCTGGACAACAAGGTGGCGGACAACAAAGTTTTTCTCAAAATGGGCAAGGTAATCCATCGTCCCAGAGCAACCTGTTGAACCAATTTGTTCAGTCTCAGATGCAAGCTCATCAAGCCGCCGTGCAGCAAGCAGCGGTGAAGAACTTTAATGACTTGTCTATGGGAGCCGACTCAACGTCTTCTGACTCATCAAAGCTTCTAGGTGGCTTAGGGTTTGATAACAAAGCGCAATTGCCACCAGGCATGCAGGGAATCGTTTATTCACTGCGTTCTCCGCAGTGGAGCCAAGCTTTAGGTCAGCGCATGATTTACATGGCTAACAACAAAGTTCAGGAAGCAAAAATTACGTTAAACCCTGAAAAATTAGGGCCTGTTCAAATAAAATTACACTTAGATAAGAATCAGCAAGTTCATGTTGCGATGTCGGCGCACCATCATATGACCAAAGAAACGATGGAAGCGGCCATTCCAAAATTGAGGGAAATGTTTGATTCGGCGGGTATTGACCTAGGTTCGATAGATGTGAATCAGGATAGCCAGTTTGAAGCGCAACAACAGAATAATGAACAAGGTAATCAACAAGGCAAAACTTTCGGACAATCTCTTTCAGCAGATGAAAGTGAACATGAAAGCGCGCCAGTTATTGTCAAACAAACCGATGGTTTGATTGATTATTATGCATAGCCGAAAGGAATGAGTGTTATGAAAGGTTTTATACAGTTTTGTTTTAGCTTAGCCGCTATGGCCTTTTTGCCAACGGCCTATGCAGGAGGTTCAGAGATGTTAGGACAATCGACCATGGGCATTGTTGTCATTGCTGTTATCGTCGCGGCAGTAATTGCCGGAGCACTGGTTTACTTATTCTGGTGTAACCGTGCGGGTGTTTGTGACCAGTCTGAACTGGTAGCGAATATTAACAAAGTGGTTTCTGAGGCTGACTATTCTTCAAAAGTAACGTCATCCTCTTCTGATCCGAAGTTGCTATCCTCCATCAACGAATTGATGGTGAAGCTTCAAGCACAGGTTGCTGAAAAAGATGAAGCGCTGAATGAAGCAAACGCTAAGATCAGTAACTTGCAATCAGAGATTGGATCTTTGAATGACACGCTTGCCTTTTGCCAACAGCAAAACCAAGAGTTGGAAGCTAAACCCTGTATGGATGCAGAAGTCGGGGCAAAATTGGTAGAATTGTCCGACGATTTTTCTGACGCGGTTGCGAAGATGGGAGAAGGTACCAAAATTGGGATGGATTCCGCTTCTAAGGTTATTTCAGAAGTTGGTGGTTTGACTGAGGAAGTCAATCAAGCATCAAGCGTTATTATCAAGCTTGAAGAAGACAGCAACAATATCGGAACAGTATTGGTGCTGATTCGAGACATCGCAGAACAAACAAACTTATTGGCGCTAAATGCTGCAATCGAGGCAGCACGTGCAGGTGAGCATGGAAGAGGCTTTGCCGTTGTTGCCGATGAAGTACGTTTATTAGCAGGGAAAACACAACAGGCTACAACTGAAATCCAAGGCATTATTGAGGAACTGCAACAACGTGCCCGTAATGCGGTGGAAGTAATGAGCAACGGGAAGGACAAAGTGGAATTGACTCGATCCCAAGCTGCGAACGTCAATGAGCTACTGTGTGATATTAATGAGCAGTTGGATAAACTGAAATCGGTTCAGACAGAGTTACAACAAGCAGTCGCGGAAATTTAAACTAAAAGATTGAGTTAACGGGATTTTCTAAATGAAAGCAATTGTCGGCACATTGGTGGTAATAGGATGTCTTCTAGGAGGTTATTTACCTCACGGGAGCGTTGGTATCCTGATTCAACCATTAGAGGTTGTGATCATCTGTGGTAGTGCATTTGGTGCTTTCGTTATTGCGAATCCGGGCTGGGTTATTAAAAAGAGTTTCTCAGCAGCTTTGGGGCTTGCAAAACCTTCTCCTTACAACAAAGACACCTATATGGAGTTGTTGGGGTTGATGTTCAGATTGTTTAACAAAGCAAGAAGAGAAGGATTGATGGCGATTGAAGCGGATGTTGAAGACCCGCATGCCAGTGAGTTGTTTAATTCGTCACCAAAGATCATGGCGGATCACCATGTTGTCGACTTTATTTGTGACTATTTGAGATTGATGATTTCCGGTGCGAGTAACCCTTATCAGTTAGAAGATTTGATGAACCTAGAGATGGATACGCATCACCACGAAGCGTTGGCACCATCTGAAGCCATTGGGAAAGTGGCAGAAGCTTTGCCTGGTTTCGGTATCGTTGCTGCGGTACTAGGGATTATCGTGACGATGAGTTACTTGGATGCAGGGCCTTTGGAAATTGCCCATCATATGTCTGTGGCATTGGTAGGGACATTCCTCGGTATTTTGGCTGCTTACGGTTTTGTCGCGCCGATCTCTGCAGATTTGGCTAACAGAGCAAATGATGAAGGTGCTTTTTATGGAACCATCAAGGCTTGTTTGATGGCAAACTTGAATGGTTATGCACCTCAAATTGCGATTGAGTTCGGAAGAAAAGCCGTGCCTGGAGTCAATAGACCTAACTTCCAGGAAGTGGATGAATTCTTGCAAACCTTAAAATAGAGGCTGCTGATTAAACTGGGACAAGACCTATGGCTGATGAACAGTCAATAATTATAAAACGCCTGACAAAATGCCCGCACTGTGCACATGGTGGAGCATGGAAGGTTGCATTCGCCGACTTTATGACGGCCGCAATGGCGTTCTTTTTGATGCTATGGGTATTGAGTGGTGTCAATGACGAAGAAATGAAAGCGATGGCCGAATATTTCCGCGATCCAAGTGTCATTGAAGCTTCGCCAAATGTGTTGGTGAAGTCCAAGGAAGCTGGGCAAAGCTCTAATTCAGTTATTGATATGGGCGGCTTCAAGGATGCACCGCAGCATTCTGAAGATGACGGAAAAGATATTGATGCTGCAGAGAAGAAAGCTGAAGCGGCTCAAATGTTGGATTTGAAACAACAGATTGATCAGAAGATAGATGACAGTCCGACGTTAAAAGAATTAAAGAACCAGCTTAAGATTGATTTGACGCCTAATGGGTTGCAAATACAGGTGCTGGATGATCGTAAAAAGCCGATGTTTGAATCTGGGGTTGATTTACCTAAAGATTATGCGGCGAAATTGCTTGAAGAAGTGGGACAGGTGTTGTCAAAAACACAAAATCGAATCAGTATTGCAGGGCATACGGATTCATCAAGCTATCATTCGAATGCAGCTTATACCAACTGGGAGTTGTCCGCTGATAGAGCAAATGCTGCGAGACGACTTTTGATTGATGGAGGGGTTAACCCTAAAAAAATCGCACAAGTAGTAGGGTTATCAGATACGGTGCCATTTGATAAGGAAAATCCGTATAATCCTCGGAATAGACGGATTAGTATTGTCGTCTTGAATAAAGAAGCGGAAGATAGGCTGAAAAGTCTGAGCGACGCTCCGGGGGTAGAAGATTTGTCAAAGGATTTGTCAAAATCTCCGGAAACTCAAACAACGACGGATGCTACCAAACCACAGGTGAATCCGGTACAAGAACCTATTTCTCCTCCAGTGACCGGCGCACCGGCATCACATTAATTTGGTTGTAAAGCAATAAGGGAAAAGCTATGGCGGAAGAAGCAAAAGAAGAATCGACAGAGAAAAAAAGTGGTGGAAAAGGCATTATTATCATTCTCTTGGTGGTAATGATTTTGCTAATAATTGGGATTGGGGTATTGACCTTTTTCCTTTTGACATCCAAAAACCATGAAGGTGGCGGTGATGCGGCAGCAACCGCACAACACGCTTCTGCCGAACATGGAGATGCAAAAGAAGAAGTGAAAGACGGTGTTGTCCGTAGTTATTCTCCTAAATACAAGCAGTATGATCCACCAGAGCCAGGGGCAGCACCGCAGTATTTTGCGATGGAGCCTTTTGTTGTGAACTTCAAAGGTCAAGGGCAAGCTAAGTTCCTAGCAGTAACCATTAAATTCATGACGCATTACCCACAGTTGGTAAAAGACTTGGAAAACTACCGCCCTATGCTGCGAAATGACATTACGGCGATGTTGAGAATTCAGACCTACACAGAGTTGAACCAAGACAACGGACAACAGCTTTTAGCTGATAAGATTTTGAAGATTGCCAAAGCGGATTTGGAAAAAAACAATATTTATCCTGATTTGCTTGAAGCGGTATATTTCGATCGTTTTGTAATGCAGTAATAGAGAACTGGATTTAAAGAAATGGAAGATATATTAAGTCAAGACGAAGTCGATGCCCTATTAAGGGGTATGGGCGGTGGTGACATCGATACAGAAGATGATGATTCTTCTGAAGCGACGTCTGCCAAAGTCTATGACTTTACTAACCAAGAAAGGATAGTTCGTGGTCGTTTACCTGCGTTGGATATTATCAACGAAAGGTTTGCACGAGGGTTCCAAAGACACTTCAACGAGATGATTATGTCGAGTGTTGAAGTGACTGCGGGCGAAGTGAAAATTATCAAGATGATTGACTACCTTCGTAACTTGTTTGTACCGACGAGCTTGAATATCTATCGTATTAATCCATTGAACGGTGTGTCTTTGTTCACACTCGATTCAAAGCTGATTTTTACCGCGGTAGATATCTATTTTGGTGGTACGGGACTTCTGCCATTCAAAATCGAGGGTCGTGAATATACGCCGGTCGAAATGAGTATGGTAAGAAGCATCCTGGATATTTCTTCCGATAACCTCCGAAAAGCTTGGGGGCCTGTAATGGATATTGAAATCGATTACATGCACTCGGAAATGAACCCTAAGTTTGCCAGTATCGTTGAAGCGACCGACATGATTGTCGTTA